>JBIITV010000176.1:0-8596 GCA_044340325.1 Lysobacteraceae bacterium | reverse complement strand
CGAGACGCGCGCCCAAATCGTGCTGTCGAAGGCGCGCGAACGCGGAGTACTCATTCCCGAAGATGTGGCATTCCTGATCGCCAAGAAGATGCGCAGCAACGTACGCGATCTGGAAGGCGCCTTGAACACGCTGGCTGCCCGCGCCAATTTCACGGGACGCAGCATCACTCAGGAATTCGCACAGGAAACCCTGCGCGATCTGCTGCGTGCGCAGCAACAGGCGATCGGCATCGCCAATATCCAGAAGGCCGTGGCAGACTACTACGGCTTGCAGATCAAGGATCTCTTGTCCAAGCGCCGGACCCGCTCGCTGGCTCGCCCGCGGCAGGTGGCAATGGCACTGGCCAAAGAGCTCACCGAACACAGCCTGCCCGAGATCGGCGATGCGTTCGCAGGACGGGACCACACCACGGTCCTGCACGCCTGCCGACAGATCAAATCGCTGATCGCGAGCGATGGCAAACTGCACGAGGACTGGGACAAGTTGATCCGCAAGCTCAGTGAGTAGGATTGGTGAGGTATCAAGATGTTTCGGCGCATCATCAGCGGGCTGCCACAAGGGCGTCTCAAGTGCTGAGAAACCATGGAGACAGCTTGGAGACAAGCTGTGGATAAATCAGACGTGAGAATGCGCGCCCAAAGTTGTCCACAGGCCATCCCCACTTTGATCCTGCAGTTGTACCTGACTTGGATGTCTCATAAATTCAATTAGAATCAGGAGCTTGGATCTGTTACCCACGGTATCCGGCACCACCACCACCACCAGCTTTTAAGTTTTTACATTTCTTTAGAAGCCTGGGTACATGTCCGCTCGGCCTGTTCATCGTCTTCATCGGGGAATCGAATCAATGCGTTTCAGTCTGCAGCGCGAAGTGCTTTTGAAGCCACTGGCCCAGGTCGTGAATGTTGTCGAACGACGGCAGACGCTGCCGGTACTCGCGAACCTGTTGGCTCGGGTCGAGGGAGATCTACTCTCCCTGACCGGCACCGATCTCGAAGTGGAAATGGTTGCCCGCACCAAGGTCGAAGATGCCGAGGCCGGAGAAACCACAATCCCGGCACGTAAGCTGTTCGAGATCGTCCGCGCGCTTCCCGATGGCAGCAAAGTCACCATCGCGCATGTGGGAGACAAGGTCACCGTTTCTGCGGGCCGCAGCCGGTTCACACTGGCCAGTCTCCCGGCGAATGATTTTCCTGCCCTGGATGAAGTGGACGCAACCGAGCGGGTCCGTGTCGGCGAAGCCAGCCTGAAGGAGTTGATCGAGCGGACCGCATTCGCGATGGCTCAGCAGGATGTGCGCTATTACCTCAACGGCCTGCTGTTCGACCTCCGCGACAAGGCTTTGCGCTGTGTCGCCACCGACGGTCATCGTTTGGCATTGTGCGAAGCAGTCCTCGAAGACACAGTGATGACCAAGCGCCAGATCATCGTGCCGCGCAAAGGCGTGCTCGAATTGCAGCGATTGCTCGAAGGCGGCGATCGGGAGCTTGAGTTGGAAATGGGTCGTGGCCATCTCCGGGTGAAGCGCGACGATGTCACGTTCACCAGCAAGCTGATCGATGGCCGTTTCCCCGATTACGAAGCGGTCATTCCGATCGGCGCAGACCGGGAAGTGAAGATCGACCGTGAAGCCTTCCGTGCGTCGCTCCAGCGCGCAGCGATCCTTTCCAACGAAAAGTACCGCGGGGTACGCATCGAAGTTTCTCCTGGCCAGGTCAAGATCAATGCGCACAACCCCGAGCAGGAGGAGGCCCAGGAAGAGATCGAGGCCGATACCCGCGTCGACAGTCTGGTGATCGGTTTCAACGTCAATTACCTTCTCGATGCGCTCTCCGCATTGCGCGATGAGCACGTGGTCGTGCAGCTGCGCGACTCGAATTCCTCAGCCCTGGTCCGAGAAGCCAGCAGCGAGAAATGCCGTCATGTTGTGATGCCGCTGCGCCTCTGACCGCCCAAGTTCGGTTCCACGTGGAACAAGCCAGATTCGACTATGATCGCCCGGGCATCCCCGGGCGTATTTGTTTGTGCAGCGGGGCTGCAGGCGCGGTCAGATGCGCCTGACCCGTTTGCAGGCAGCCGGGGTCAGACGACTGGCCGATGTGGAGATACGCCCGACGCCCGGCATCAACCTCATCATCGGCGACAACGGAGCCGGCAAGACCAGTCTGCTGGAAGCGCTTCACCTGTTGGCATATGGCCGCAGTTTTCGAGGACGCGTGCGCGATGGTTTGATTCGCACCGGCTGCGAGGCTGTCGAGGTGTTCGCCGAATGGTCTGAGGATGTGAGTGGACGCATGCGCCGAGCCGGCCTGCGACATTCGGGCCAGCGTTGGGATGGGCGTCTGGATGGTCAGCCTGTCGGCCAACTCGGCGAACTGTGCGCTGCCCTGGCTGTCGTGACTTTCGAGCCCGGCAGCCACGCACTTGTGACCGGTGGGGGGGAACCCCGGCGCCGCCTCATCGATTGGGGCCTGTTCCACGTGGAACAGACGGGTTTATCCGCTCGCGACCGCGAAGGAGACTTCCTGCTGCTCTGGCGCCGCTATTCCCGTGCACTGAAGCAGCGGAATGCTCTGCTGAAAGCCCGTGTCCGCGATCACCAGCTGGAAGCTTGGGACCATGAACTCGCAGAATCGGGCGAGCCTCTGACCCGACGTCGTCAGGCCTATCTCGACAGTCTCGAACCGCTGCTGCAGACGATGGCGACCGAGTTGGCACCGTCGCTCGGTTTTCCAAAGTTGGCGTTTCAGCCAGGATGGGCCCGCGACAGCCTGTCCCTGGCAGACGCGCTACTGATTGCGCGTGATCGCGATCAGGCCAATGGTTTCACTTCGGTCGGCCCGCATCGCGCGGATTGGCGCATCGAATACGCGGGCCTCCCCGGACGTGAGACTCTGTCGCGGGGTCAGGCCAAACTCAGTGCGCTGGCGATTCTGCTCTCACAGGCCCAGTACCATGCTGTTGCCAGTGGCGAATGGCCTGTGATCGCCCTCGATGATCTTGGTTCGGAGCTGGATCGCAACCACCAGCGTCGTGTGCTCGAGTGCCTGCTGACTTCAGGCGCCCAGGTCCTCATCACAGGCACCGAGGCCCCGTCCATGCTGTCGCTGCTTGATGTCGACATCAAAACGTTTCACGTGGAACACAATGGCATGGTTTCCAATGTGCGTCCGCTTGGGTGACACTGCGCTTGCTGCAGTTTGTCGCTGTCGTGGAGTCGCCGGTATCGGCCATCGAAAAGGAGAAAGACCAACATGGGCCAGTACGCCATCGAAGCCCGTTCGCTCAGCCTGCTGGGCGGCGTGGCTTCACACAACTTCTGGGTTCTTCGCGATGACAAGGGCAATGCTGTCGCTGAGCTTCACGGTTTGGCCACGGATCGCCAGACCCGCCAAGCGGTGCCGATCGGAACCGACGCAGAACGGCACTCCCTGCGCGGCTGGCATTTCATTCATGACGCCCAATACGCACGGGATTTCGGTTCGCGCCAGACGAACGCAAGCTATATCCAGGACGGTCAGACGGCGGTTACGGTAATGACCGGTAGCCGGGAAGAGATTCTGGAGCGCTGGAAAGTCGCGGCGAGGACCGGCGTCGATCTGCTCAACCGGACGGATCGCGACTACCCCAATTTCGGCGTCGGCCGACAAGCCGGATTCGATGGCGCCTACAACTTCCGGGTGAATGATTCGACCGTGAACAGCAACTCGGCCTATCGGACCTTCGGCACGCTGATGGTTGGCGGCAGTAATGTGCCGGTCTTCGACGGACCGTTGCAGCCGGGTGTAAACAACCAGGTGTTGCCCAGCAACACCATCCTCAATCTGCAGTACGACCGGCCGCAGTTCCGTCAGGGCGCGCTGCCCAGCGACCAGAATGGCGTTGCGGTAGCGGTGGCGCAGGTTCCGGAGCCGACACTGCAGGGCCATCCCCGGCATGGACAGGCCCTGCAGGCGCTGGCCAACGGCGAGAACATTCCTGCAGGCACGATGCCGCAGGACCGGATCGATCGCATCGCCACCAACATGGCGCTGTACAGTCAGTTTCCCCAGTTGAGCGATGACCACCACGCCCAGAGCGCGCAGCCGCTCGCGCAGATCGGCTCGGCTGTGCTCAGCAATGACCAAACCAGACTGTTCCTGTCGGACGCAGCCGACCTGCGAACCCATATCAGTCCGAATGTGGTGGCAGTCTCGATGGGCAAACTGCTGGAACCGCCGCAAACCGAACTTGTTCAGCGTTTCCAGCAATCCGAACCGCTCGCCAAGACGCTACCGCCGTCACCGTCACAGCAGATCGTTGCAGACGAGCCGCAGAAAGCTTCAATGGTGCTTGGGTAACAAGGGCTACCCCGGTGGCCGCAGTCGAAAAACAGGTTGTGATGCACGGTCACAACAAAAACGGATTTTCGGGTGATGGAGGGAAGGCCATGTTCTCCGCATATGCGCAGTGCTCAGTGCGGCGCCCTGCTTGGCATCGGCGTGTGGGAAGCGGTAGGCTGACGGCCGGGCTTCCAGGATGCCTGTATGTCCACTGATGTTCCGTCGTTTTCCCCGCGCAGTTGGCGCAGTGCCGTGGCGATCGCCATCACTGCGGTCGCGCAGATGATTTCAGGGTGCCACCCCGCCATGACTTCCCCCGCATCGCACAACGCCATCGCCGCCACCTCAGCAGACCGCCCTTATACGGGCACCGTCGCCGACTGGCCGCTGTTCTTCAAACGCCACCTTTTCGGTGCGGTGTGTTTCGATACCCGCGGCTGCAAGATCGAATACGCAGGAATCGATCACGGCAATCCCAAGGACACGCCGCCAGCGTCGGTCCATACACCGGAACGCTACGACGAGATCATGGTCGCCAGCTACGGCGATATCGCCAACTTCGCGCCGCCCGCCAAGCTCGAATGGCGTGCAAAGGACGGTGAAGCACTGTCGGCCGAAGTCGATTTCGCGGTGCTGTTCAAAGACCAGCTGGTGCGGCACAACGTGCCGCGCGAGCAGATCCCGGAAGATACGTCGATCGGGTTCACTCATATCGTGCTTGAAGTGAACGATCGCACGGTCAACGTCTACACGCGGACGATGATTCCGACCAAAGACGCACAGATTCCGGGCAACCGTTTCAGTTATTCGCGCAACGATCTGATCCGGGTCTACAGCCACACGTATTGATCCGGTTTTCCCGTTGGAAACCGCAGCGGAAGGAATGACGGTTCATGCATTACGATCCATCGCAGACAGCTTTCGAGGAGCTTCATCATGGCCGGTAGCGAGAGAGACAAAGGCGGCGGCGGCCCGGGCAAGGATGACGGTGTCGATGTCTATCCTGCCGACGCCCACGACCTGCAAAGCTATCGGGATGCGAATGCGCAGCTCGGACAGATGCGAGTACCGCAGCTGATCGACAGCAACAATCCGAACCAGAAGCTCTACGTCGCGGCGTTCGATGGCACCGGCAACGATATGTTCGTCGCCGATACCGCGCACCAGACCGGCGTCGCGCGGATCTATCAGGACATCCGCAATCAGCACAATGCAGGCGAACTGCCCAATGTCGCGGCCGGTTACGTCACCGGACCAGGTACGCAGAGCGGCTTCAAGGGGACGTGGGACGGCGCGAAGGGCCACACCTTCGAAGAACGCGCCGAAACGATGTACAAGATGTTCATCGAACAGTCGGCCGACTGGCTGCGCCGCAATCCGGACACCGACATCCGGGTCGCCGCAATGGGCTTCAGCCGCGGCGCCGAACAGGCCGCATTCTTTACCCGACTGGTCGAGGAGCGCGGCATCCAGGATCCCACTGGCGCCAAGTACACCTACGACAACAATGGTCTGGTGTCCGGTGTGCAGTACAGCAAGCCGCCGCTGGTCGAGCCGGGCAAAGTCGCGCAGGCGGTGATGCTGCACGACCCGGTCGGCACCGGCAATCCGCTCGACTACGACCGCCGGCTCCCGCCGTCGGTGGTGTCGGGGTTGCAGGTGTTCTCCGAAGACGAGCGCCGCAACCTGTTCAAGGCGTCCGAGCATCTGCCGCGCACCAATGGCGCCAATACGCTCAGCGAAGACGGCCGCTTCCTCAACGTCACCGTGGGTGGCGCGCACAGCGACATCGGCGGTGCGTATCCGCTCAAGGGGCTGGGGACGCTCAGCGAGAATCTGGCGCGCGATTACCTCAATGGCCTGAGCGATAAACCGATCCTGGCTCGCCAGCAGGAACCGGCCGATCCGAACCAGTACATGGTGCACCGCTCCGAACAGCATCAGTGGTTCTACCGCACCAGCGAGTTCGACCGTGCCGGTGAGCGCCAGATCAATCCGAACCTCGCGCCGGACGCGGTCGCCAACGTCGACCGCACCCACAAGGAAGCCATCAACGAAACCCTGAGCGCGCAGTTCCAGTACCGGCAGATCCCGACCTTTCCGATCACAGGTCCGGCGGCGCAAGCCCCCGACCAGCGTCAGGGCGCGGTGGCTCCGACGACCAGCCCGGCCACCAATCCGCTGTTCGAGCGGCTTGCGGCCGGCGCGCAGAACAACGATCCCAATGTTCTGCGCGAAGTCAGCAAGGAGTACCTGCCGACCCAGGGCGCTTGGTTGCAGCAGGGGCGGGAAGCCAACCTGCAGCAGCCGTCGCAACCCGTGCCGGCCCGGGAGCCGCAGATCGTCGAACCGCAATCTGCCGGCATGCAGCGGTAAACCGCGATGGCGATGGATGAGTCTTTGCAGGACCTCGCCCTGAAACTGGCAGCGGTGGCCGATATGCTCGACCAGCGCAGCCAACAGGCGGTCCAGGCCGCCGCCCAGGGGGCACAGCAACTGCAGTACGCGGCGCAGGGACTCAACCATCACGGCCAGCAGATGGCCAACGTCGTGACCGACACGCTGAGCGCGCAGGCCAAACAATCGATCGAACAGGGCGCCGCCGAGTCGATGGAACATCTGCGACAACAGTTGCGCCAAGCCAGCGAAAGCGCCGGGCAAAGCGCCAAACTCATCAGCGACCAGGCACAGGCGCTCCAGAAGTCGCAGAAGACCATCCTCTGGAAAGCCAGTCTCGCCCTGCTGGTCGGGTCCGTGCTCGCTGCCGGCGGCACAGCGTTCATCGCCTGGCGCAGCCTTCAGCAGTTCAAGCGAGCGGATTTCGCCGAAGACGTGCTCCAAGCCACCCGCAGCGGCGCCATTACCCGCTGCGGAGACGCGCTGTGTGCGCGCGTGGGCGAGAAGCCCGCCAAGTTCGGCCCCAAGGGCGAATATCTACTCCTCGAGGAGTAGGGCGCGATACAGCGCCATCAACGAGGGCGTTCCCCGGGCCGAGCAGCCCTCAGGTTCGCGTACCGCCTCCTCCGGTCAGCCCCACGCGCTATAATTCCAGTCTCAAATCCTATAGCTAATGTGTCGTGCGCCTGTGGCGCGCGGCCGTCAGCCATGCAGCAGCCGTCCCAGCAGCCGACAGAAGCGAATGACCGACGAAACCCAGCAGCCCAGCCCCAACAACACTTACGACTCCAGCAAGATCACCGTGCTGCGTGGCCTGGAAGCCGTCCGCAAGCGTCCGGGCATGTACATCGGCGATGTCCACGATGGCACCGGCCTGCACCACATGGTGTTCGAGGTGGTGGACAACGCGATCGACGAAGCCCTGGCCGGCCACGCCGACGATGTCTTCGTCACCATCCACGAAGACGGCTCGGTGTCGGTCTCGGACAATGGTCGCGGCATTCCGGTGGACATCCACAAGGAAGAGGGCGTCTCGGCGGCGGAAGTGATCATGACCGTGCTGCACGCCGGCGGAAAATTCGACGACAACAGCTACAAGGTCTCCGGCGGTCTGCACGGCGTGGGCGTGTCGGTGGTGAACGCACTGTCCGAACACCTGTGGCTGAATATCTGGCGCGATGGACATCATTACCTGCAGGAATACGCGCTCGGCGAGCCGCTGTTTCCGCTGAAGCAACTCGAAGCATCCACCAAGCGCGGCACGCTCCTGCGTTTCAAGCCGGCGGTGGAGATTTTCACCGACGTCGAGTTCCATTACGACATCCTCGCCAAGCGCTTGCGCGAACTGTCATTCCTCAATTCTGGCGTGAAGATCACCCTGACCGACGAACGCCGCGACGAACGCGGCGACGCGCGTCAGGACGTGTTCCAGTACGAAGGCGGCATCCGTTCCTTCGTCGAGCATCTGGCGCAGCTGAAGACGCCGCTGCACCAGAACGTGATCTCGGTCAGCGGCGAAATGAACGGCATCGTCGTCGACGTGGCCCTGCAGTGGACCGACGCCTATCAGGAAACGATGTTCTGCTTCACCAACAACATCCCGCAGAAAGACGGCGGCACCCACCTGATCGGTTTCCGTGCGGCTCTGACCAGAACGCTGACCAACTACATCGAGCAGAACGGCATCGCCAAACAGGCCAAGGTCTCGCTGACCGGCGACGACATGCGCGAAGGTCTGATCGCGGTGCTGTCGGTGAAGGTGCCGGATCCCAGCTTCTCCTCGCAGACCAAGGAAAAACTGGTCAGCTCCGAAGTGCGGCCGGTGGTCGAAAACACCTTCGGCGCGCGCCTGGAGGAGTTCCTGCAGGAACATCCG
>JBIITV010000050.1:0-29782 GCA_044340325.1 Lysobacteraceae bacterium | reverse complement strand
ATCGTCAAGGTCTGCGCCGTCAAGGCCCCGGGCTTCGGCGACCGTCGCAAGGCGATGCTGGAAGACATGGCCATCCTCACCGGCGGCACCGTGATTTCGGAAGAAGTCGGTCTGTCGCTTGAGAAGGCCACCATCAAGGATCTGGGCCGCGCCAAGAAGATCCAGGTCTCGAAGGAAAACACCACCATCATCGACGGTGCCGGTTCCGGCGACACCATCCAGGGCCGCATCAAGCAGATCAAGGCGCAGATCGAAGAAACCTCTTCGGACTACGACCGCGAGAAGCTGCAGGAGCGCGTCGCCAAGCTCGCCGGCGGCGTTGCGGTGATCAAGGTCGGCGCCTCGACCGAAATCGAAATGAAGGAAAAGAAGGCCCGCGTCGAAGACGCCCTGCACGCGACCCGCGCTGCGGTGGAAGAAGGCGTGGTCCCCGGCGGCGGCGTTGCGCTGATCCGCGCGCTGCAGGCCATCGGTGGCCTGAAGGGCGCCAACGAAGACCAGAACCACGGCATCAACATCGCCAAGCGCGCGATGGAAGCGCCGCTGCGCGAGATCGTCGCCAACTGCGGCGAAGAGCCGTCGGTGGTGCTGAACAACGTGGCCGAGGGCAAGGGCAACTACGGCTACAACGCCGCGACCGGCGAATACGGCGACATGATCGCGTTCGGTATTCTGGACCCGACCAAGGTCACCCGTTCGGCGCTGCAGAACGCAGCTTCGATCGCCGGCCTGATGATCACCACCGAAGCGATGGTCGCCGAAGCGCCGAAGAAAGACGAACCGGCCGGCGGCGGCATGGGCGGCGGCGGTATGGGCGGCATGGGCGGTATGGATTTCTGATCCGTCCAGCCCGCGATGTGTACAGAAAACCCCGCAGCGATGCGGGGTTTTTTTTGCCGCTTCGGCCAGCTCGCTGCGCCTGACCTCAGGCACTTGCCCGGCGTCCGGTTTCCGGCATCATCCAGGCGGGGCCCGTGCAGCGATGCTGCATGGACAGGCGGTCTATCTTTCGGAGGTTCCAATGGCTCGTTGCGTCACCACAGCGCTGATCGCACTGCTCTGCGCCGCCGCGCAGATGCCCGCGCATGCGCAGGCGAAAAAAGCACCGTTCACGGCCGAGCGCAGCTGGCAGATCCAGCGCATCGGCGCGCCGACGTTGTCCGCCGACGGGCGGACCGTGATCGCGCCGGTGACGCGGTTCGCGATGGACGAGGACAAATCCTACGTCGATCTGTGGATCTGGAATGCCGACGGCAGCGGGCAGCGCCGGTTCACCACCGATGCTGCGAACGACGGCGCGCCTGCGATCAGTCCGGACGGCAAGTTCGTCGCGTTCACGTCGCAGCGCGGCGACGACAAGGCGCCGCAGCTGTACGTGATGCCGCTGAGCGGCGGCGAGGCGCGGCGGTTGACCAAGTTGGCGACCGGCGTGCAGAGCCCCAAGTGGTTCGCAGACGGCAAGCGTCTGGCGTTCGTGTCGCGGGTGTTCGCCGATCTGCCGCTGGAAGAGCAGGGCAAGCGCTTGGACGAGCGCAAGGACCGCAAGATGACCGCGATGGTCTGGGATGCCGGTCCGGTGTCGGCCTGGGACCAGTATCTGGACGAACGTCAATTTCATGTCTTTTCGGTGGTGTTTGATGTCGCCGATGACGCTGAGCTGCCCACGGTGCGCGCGTTGACCCAGCCGACCGGGATGCAACTGCCGCGCGGCGCCGTCCAGGGCACCGATGGCCATTTCGCGATTGCGCCGGACGGCCGTGAGCTGGCTTTCGTCGCCGATGCCGATCCTGCGATCAACAACAGCAACAACGACATCTTCACCGTCGACATCGCGGCGGACGGCAGTGGCGGCAAGCAGGCGCGCAATCTCACCGCCGGCAATCCGGCCAGCGACGGTTCGCCGCTGTACAGCCCGGATGGGCGGCATCTGAGTTTCGTGCAACAGCGCATCAAGGGGTTCTACGCCGACAAAGGTCGGCTGATGCTGCGTGCGCGCGGCGATGGCAAGACCCGCGAATTGTTCGCCGATTGGGACCGCACCGCAGGCGGATTGGTCTGGTCGCGCGACAGTCGCCATCTGTATGGTGCGATCGACGATGCCGGCACGGTGCGCGTCTACGAACTGCCGCTGGACGGCGCGCCGCGCAAGGTCACGGGCCCGATGTCGTTCGGTGGTCTGGCGGTTGCCGGCAATGGCACGCTGGTCGCCCTGCGCGAAAGTTTCGTCGAGCCGCCGACGCTGGTGCGGGTGGATCCCCGCAGCGGTCGGGCGACCAAGCTTTCATCGATCAACGATGCGCTGCTGGCCGCGACCGACTTCGGCACGTACGAGTCGGTGACCTACAAGGGCGCGAACGGCCAGGACATCCAGATGTGGGTGAACTATCCGCCGGGTTTCGACCGCTCGAAAAAATATCCGTTGTTCATGCTGATCCACGGTGGCCCGCACAACGGCATCACCGATGGCATGGCGTTCCGCTGGAATGCGCAGGTGTTCGGCAGTTGGGGGTATGTCACCGCATGGCCGAATTTCCACGGCAGTTCCGGTTTCGGTCAGGCCTTCACCGATTCGATCAATCCCGAATGGGCCGAACAGCCTTACCAGGATGTGATCAAGGCGGCCGACTGGTTCGCGGCCCAGCCGTGGATCGACGGTGAGCGCATGGTCGCGGGCGGCGGCAGCTACGGCGGTTATCTGGCCAGTGTGATCCTCGGCCGCGAGCACCCGTTCAAGGCGCTGGTGGCGCACGCGGCGGTGTACAACCTGTACAGCCAGTACGCGGCGGATTTTTCTGCGGAGTCGCCGCGCTTCGGCGGGTTCTGGGAGCGCGACAACCGCGCCGTGCTGGAGCGCAACTCGCCGCATCTGGGCGCAGCGAAGTTCAAGACGCCCACCCTGGTCGTGCACGGCCAGACCGATCTGCGCGTGCCGGTGAATCACGGTCTGGAGCTGTATCACACGCTGTTGAACCGCGGCGTGCCCAGCCGCTACGTGTACTACCCCAACGAGAATCATTGGGTGCTGAAGCCGCAGAATTCGGTGTTCTGGTATCAGCAGGTGAAGCGATGGTTCGACGAGCACGCGCCGCCGCTGCGGTGAGCGCGTGCCGAAGGGCCTGTTCTGGAGAGATTGTTCTGAAGAGCGTGTGCCGCCTCTTCATTGATGCCATCAATCGCGTTGCATTGATGGCATCCGATCTGCCTTGGACGATCGGTCGGCAATAGGGGCCGATCGATTGCTGCCATCGACGGCAGCGCACGATTTTCCACGTGCCTTCGTCACGAATACGATCGAAGAGATATCTCTATCGTGACGAAAAAAATCTCTCCGTGGAAAAAGAGATCTCTCGGCACGCGGCTCCAGGACAGTGGTCACGCTTTGCGCGCGGTGCGGTCGCCTAGGATGCCGCCCGCGCCGGAGTCGCTCGACCTCCGATGCGAACGTCCAGTCGAGATTGCCGCAGCCATGACACGCTCCGACGCGTGCGCCTGCTGCGGCCCAACAAGGAACGAAACAATGAAGGAATCCGTTCGCAATACCCTGCGGCTGATCGCCGCCACGGCGATGCTGACCGCCGCGACCGCCCAGGCCCAGACCTGGTCGCAACTCAATGCGTTGCCCGGCACCATGGAAGGCATGCCGCTGGTCAACAGCAACAACCCCGAAAGCGTCAGCCGCGAGGGCCTGCTGCTGGCGAGCGAGCCGATGGTGTCGGCCGATGCCGGCAAAGTCAGCCGCACGCTGTCCACCGGCACCCTCGATACGGTCTGCTCCAGCGGCGGCATGCGCGAGTTCGCGTTCTACATGCATCACCTGCTTGCAGCGCCCAGCGGCGGCGATGCCCAAGTGGAGCGCGTCTACGTGTTCATCGAGCCCGCAGGCGCCAGCGCCACCTTCAATGCCTACGGCGCAGCGATTTCGCAGCGCGACATCACCGTACCGGCGGGCCAGACCACGCTGGATCCGGGCCGCAGCCCGAGTTATTCGGTGTCGCTGGCATCGCTCACCGGTACCTTGCCCAGTTGGGTGACCAGCAGCGCGAACGGCTCTGCGTTCATCAACATCACCGGGCAGGCCATCACCGGCACCTATGCGCTGGCCAATCTGCGCGGCACCCAGGGCGCGTCGCTGGATGCGCGCATCAAGGTGCGCGCAACTTCGGGCTGCGTGAAAGTGCGCGTCGTTGCGGCATCGGCGGCGAACGGGTCGGTCGCGCTGGCCGATAATCTCGGCAAGCGGCTGTACGCCTGGGGCAATGTCGCGTCCACCTACAACGCCTCGGGGCAACAGCTGGTCTTCGGCGGTGCCCCCTGTTCCAGCCGTCAGCCGCAGAACAGCAACGGCAGCTACAACTGGATCGGTTGGGGACGTTCGGCGGGCATCTACCGCTACGAGCGCTGGGCCGGGACCAATGTGGTTTCGCTGACCAGCAGCAGTCAAAACCTCGGGTACAAGTTTCTGGCAGCGCCGTCGAATCTGATCAACACCACCAGTACCGGCACCACCACGCCTACCGGCGCCTGCAACCCGACCACCGCCGATCCATCGCCGTCGAGCAACGCGCAGCGTGCGCCCGCGCTTCGCAGTTACACCACCAACAGCTCGGGTGCGACCGGCGGCCGCGACAGCGACCCATGGACCACCGCCAACTACGGCGCCGAGTATCTGATGACCCATCGGGTGACCAACAACAGCGGCGCATGCATCACCGCGCGTCTGCAGATCACCATGTATCCGGCGCAGCAGCAGTGTGCGACCTACAGCGCGGGCGCGGCCACGCGTCATTGGGACGGTGCCTTCAAGGTCACCCAGAACGGCGTGCTGCAGCCGATCGTGCGCAACTACGTGAAGTGCAACGACTCGCCGGGCTCGACCAATCCGAACATCCCGGCCACGCGGGTGCCGGTGAGCACCATCGCTTCGAAGGTGATGCTCCCCAACGAACAGGTGACCTGGCTGGTGCAGGGCTTCGTGCCCGGTCTGATCTCGGCGCCCGGTGCTTTTCTGGTGAATTCGGCGCCGGCGACGTGTCCGTGATCCGGTCCGGCTGAGTCTCAAGTCCGCATCGCATCCGACATCGCATCCGGCATCGCGATGTCGGCGCAGGACCCCGCAGCGATGCGGGGTCTTTCGTTTTGCGGGGGCGCGGGAGATCATCCGGACATCGTTCATTCGCGCAGAACCTCAATGCCCGCAGCCGCCGATCCTAATCGCAACACCGATGTGCTGATCCTCGGCGGCGGCCACAACGGCCTGGTCTGCGCGGCCTATCTGGCAGCGGCCGGATTGAAGGTGCGGGTACTTGAGCGGCGCAGCATCGTCGGCGGCGCGGCGGTGACCGAGGAATTCCACCCGGGCTTCCGCAACTCGGTGGCGAGCTACACCGTGAGCCTGCTCAATCCGAACGTGATCCGCGATCTGCGCCTGTCGGAGCACGGGCTTCGGGTGGTGGAGCGGCCGTACTCGAACTTCCTGCCGCTGGCCGATGGCGGATCATTCCGTCTCGGCGGCGAACACGGCGCGGCCGATATCGCGCGCTGGTCGCGGCGCGATGTCGAGCAACTGCCGAAGTATTACGCGATGCTCGATCGCGTCGTCGTGGTGCTGCGCGAACTGATGCAGCGCGCACCGCCGAACGTGTCCGACCGTTTCGTACTGGCCGATTGGCTGGCGTCGTTTTCGGCCGCGAAGCAGCTGAAAACCCTCGATATGGCCGCGCGCCGAGATCTGCTCGATCTGTTCGCGAAATCCGCAGGCGATCTGCTCGACGGCTGGTTCGAGGGCGAGCCGCTGAAGGCCGCGCTGGGCTGGGATTCGGTGGTCGGCAATTTCGCCAGCCCGTACACGCCGGGTTCGGCGTATGTGCTGCTGCATCACGTGTTCGGCGAAGTGAACGGCAAGACCGGCGTGTGGGGCCATGCGATCGGCGGGATGGGCGCGATCACCCAGGCGATGGCGAAGGAGTGCGCCGCGCGCGGCGTGCGCATCGATATCGATGCCGAAGTGGCGCAGGTGATGGTCAAGGGAGGACGTGCGGTGGGCGTAGCGCTGGCCGACGGCACCGAGATTTCGGCATCGATGGTGGTGTCGAACGTCAATCCGAAATTGTTGTATCAGCGGCTGGTGCCGCAGAACGCGCTGGATGACGACACCCAGGCGCGGATCGCGCGCTACCGCTGCGGTTCGGCCACGTTCCGGATGAACGTCGCGCTGAGCGAGCTGCCGGACTTCGCTGCGGCGCCGGGCACGCATCTGCAGCCGCATCATCAGAGCGGCATCCTGATCGGGTCGTCGCTGCGCTATTTCGAGCAGGCCTATTTCGACGCCAAGTCGAAGGAACACAATGCCGGCTGGGCGCGCAAACCCATCGTCGAGGTGGTGATCTCCTCCACGCTGGACGACACGCTCGCGCCGCCCGGACAGCACGTCGCCAGCCTGTTCTGCCAGCACGTGCATCCCGAAGTCGACGGTGGCTGGGACGCGCACCGCGAGACCGCCGCGAATCTGATGATCGACACCGTCGACGCCTGGGCGCCGAACTTCCGGCGCAGTGTGTTGGGCTATCAGGCGCTGTCTCCGCTGGATCTTGAGCGCACGTTCGGCTTGATCGGCGGCGACATCTTCCACGGCGCGCTGGGGCCGGATCAGCTGTTCTCGGCGCGGCCGCTGCTGGGGCAGGGCAACTATCGCGGTGCGATTCCGGGCCTGTATCTCTGCGGTTCGGGCACACACCCCGGCGGCGGCGTCACCGGCTTGCCCGGGCGCAATGCGGCGCGCGAGATTTTGCGCGATGCCGGACGCGGGCCACGGCCGGACTGAGCGCGCGCCCCATCGGCGCATGACCGCACGTCGCCGTGATCCTCACAGCCCGTGATGCTTGCCCTGCCAGGGCCGGTAGCGTTCGCGCAGCTGCGCGATATCGGCCTGCATGTCGCCGCCGGTGTGGAAGACAGGCATCACCCCGATCACCTTGTCCGGGTAATGCAGGTATACGGGCACGATCGGCACATCGGCGGCGCGTGCGATCTTCCAGAAGCCGATCCGCCAGCGCGCGACCTGCTTGCGTGTGCCTTCGGGCGCAATCCCGATCCAGCAGCGCTCGTCCTGCCGCAGCAGCTCAACGGATTGCTCAAGCATGTTGCTGCCGACGGCGGCGACTGCCGGGATGCCGCCGTAGCGCCTCAGGATACGATTGAGCACCGGAATCCTGAACAGCACTTCCTTGCCCAGAATGCGGACATCCAGCCCCATCGCCGTGGCCGCGAAGTAGATCCAGATGCCATCCCAGTTGGAGGAGTGCGGCGCGGCGATCAGCACCGCCTTCGGCAGATCCGGCAATGCACCACGCATCTGCCAGCCACCGGCGCGCAGCACCCAGGCCGCGACCCGCCGCTCCCAGCGGCGGGTTCTTGCACGAGGCGCCTGCGGCGGCATCGGCAGGACGATCCCCGCCTCGGTCGAGGTTTCGGGATGCGGGGCGTGTATCAACGGAGACTCCGGGCGACGTACAGCGAAGACGGCGACCTTACGTCATTCCGGGTGAGTGATTCGTCTACCGTCCGATCATCGCCGCTGTCGGCCAGCGGACCTGCATCGATGGATGGCCGGCGGTTTCCGGCCGATGCCATGGCGGCATGGACGAATGCACCTGGTACATCGGATTCGTGTGCATGGATTTCGAAGGTTCAGGTGATCGATGTATTCCTGAACTCGGCAGTATCTTTTTGCAGTGCAGCGTGCGTTGAGATAACGATTCCTTCACGATGCGGCGGCATCCCGACGTGGGGGAGGGAGCAAGCCCGTTACCGGTTCGACCGGGGCGGGCTTTTTATTGCCCGCACGTTCCCGGCCCGGGTCGAATGCCGGCCGTGATGCCAGAATCCGCGCATGGACGACGCTCAAGCATCGAAGACCGCAGCGCCCGATCGGGCGCTCGCACGGCTGCGGGCGGCGTATGCCGACCTGCCACAGGGGACAGACATCAATGCCCGAATCCGCGCGTTGGCGCTGATCAGCGATTTCGCGGTGGACATCTGCCTGCGCCAGCCGGCGCTGTTGCCGACACTGCTCGCCGACGACGGCCTGCGGGCGCAGCCGCTGCCTGAGCTGACCTCCGGCAACCGCAGCGACTGGCCGACGCTGCTGCGCCGCTATCGTCAGGCCGAATCGGTGCGCCTGATCTGGCGCGATGTGCACGGACTCGACACCCTCGACGCGACACTCGCGGCGACCACGCGGCTGGCCGAAGACTGTCTGCAGTGCGCACTGAACGCGCTGGAAGCCGAGTTCGTGCAGCGTTTCGGCACCGTTCGCGGCATCGATGGCGTGCCGGTGCGGCTGGTGGTGTTCGCGCTGGGAAAACTGGGTGGCGGCGAACTGAATTTCAGCTCCGACATCGATCTGGTCTATGCCTACGAGCACGACGGCGACTCCGACGGCACGCGTTCGCTGGCGGCGGAGGATTACTTCGCGCGGCTCGGCCAACAGTTGGCGAAACTGCTCGATGAAGTCACCGCCGATGGCTTCTGCCACCGCGTCGATCTGCGCCTGCGTCCGTTCGGCACCGCCGGTCGCATCGCGCTGTCGTTCGCTGCGATGGAGCAGTATTTCCAGCGCGAGGGCCGCGACTGGGAGCGCTACGCCTGGCAGAAGGCGCGTGCGGTCGCGGGCGATCTCGACGCCGGCGCGCGGTTTCTCGACACGCTGCGGCCGTTCGTCTATCGCCGGTATCTCGATTACGGCGCACTGGACGGGCTGCGCGAAATGAAAGCGACCATCGCCGCCGAAGTCGCGCGCAAGGATCTGGCCGACGATATCAAGCGCGGTCCCGGCGGCATCCGCGAGATCGAATTCCTCGCCCAGGCGCTGCAGCTGATCCGCGGCGGCCGCGAACCCGCACTGCGCGAGCGGCGCCTGCAGCCGGCGCTGCGCGCGCTGTGCGAAGGCCGGCATCTGACCGAGGATACCCGCGATGCCCTGATCGCGGCGTATCGCTTTCTGCGTCTGCTCGAAAACCGGCTGCAGATGCTGCGCGATGCGCAGACGCAGCAGTTGCCTGCCGATCCGCCGCAGCGCGAACGGCTTGCGCAGGGGCTGGGCGAGGCCGATTGGCCGTCGCTGTTGCGGCGGTTGCAGGCCCATCGCGAACGCGTGAGTCTTGAGTTCGATGCGCTGCTGGCGCCGCGCGAGCGTGCGCCGCAGCCCGATGCGCTGGTGGCGTACTGGCGCCGGCTGCGCGACGCCGGCGAATCCGGCGCGGGCGCCACCGACGCATTGGTCGAGGCCGGCTTCGCGCAAAGCGAAGAGGTCGATCGTGCGCTGCGCGATTTCGCGCGTGCGCCGGGTGTGCGCGATCTGCCCGACGCCGCGCGGGTACGGCTCGACCGGCTGATGCCGGCGCTGCTGGCCGCTGTGGCGGTGTCTGCCGACCCCTTGTCCGCCCTGCGGCGCCTGCTCGCGGTGCTGCACGCCATCCTGCGCCGTTCCAGCTATCTCGCGCTGTTGGACGAACAGCCTGCAGCGCTGTCGCGGTTGATCGATGTGCTCGCGCGCAGCGCGCGGTTGGGCGAACGTCTCGCCGCACACCCGCTGCTGCTGGACGAGCTGCTGGACAGGCGCGTCGCCGGGCCGCTGCCGCAGAGCCGGGAATGCGTCGCCGCCTGCGAAACCGCGCTGCAGCACGAAGATTCCGAAGCCGCGCTGCTCGCGCTCAACGAGGCGCGGCAGGCGCTGAGTTTCCGGATCGCGCTGGCCACGCTCGACGATCGCGTCGATGGCGTCGAGACCGCGCGTCTGCTCGCCGCGCTGGCCGATGCGATGCTGGTCGCGGTGTACCGATTGGCCGTGCGCGAACTGGAAATCCAGCATGGCCGCATCGACGGTTTCCGCTTCGCGGTATTGGGTTACGGCAGTCTCGGCGGCCGCGAACTCGGGTTCGGCTCGGATCTCGATATCGTGTTCGTTTACGAAGCGCCGCAGGGCGCGGTGTCCGATGGTGCGGCCTCGAAAGACGCTGCTTCGAATGGCGCGGCTTCGAATGGTGCGCGTCCGCTGGATGCGCCGCGCTGGAGCGCGCGTCTCGCGCAGAAGGTGGTCGCCCTGCTGGGCGTACCGACCGCTGCCGGTCGACTCTACGACGTGGATGTACGCCTGCGGCCCGATGGCGCCAAAGGGCTGCTGGTGTCGACGCTCGCCAATTTCGAGGACTACCAGCGTCATCGCGCATGGACCTGGGAGCATCAGGCCCTGGTGCGCGCGCGCGCGGTCGCCGGAGATGCCGCACTGTGCGCCGAGTTCGAACGTATCCGCGCGCAGACGCTCACGCAGGTGCGCGCGCCGGAGACGCTCCGCGACGACGTGGCGTCGATGCGCGCGCGGATGCGCGCCGAACTCGACCGCTCCACGGCGGCCCGTTTCGATCTGAAGCAGGGCGCAGGCGGTCTGGTCGATCTCGAATTCCTGCTGCAATACCTGGTGCTGCGCGAATCTGCGGCTAGGCCCGCGCTGCGCTCGCCGCGCGAGACCCCGGCGCTGATCGATGCGCTGCGGACCGAAGCGGTGCTCGATCCGGTGTTTGCCGGACGATTGCTGGCCAGTCATGCCGCCCTGGTGGCTGCGGGCCTGCGCTGCACGCTCGATCGCCGGGCGCGGATCGTTTTCCCGGACGCTGAGATCGAAAGCGCGCGCAGCGTGGTGTCGGAGGCTGTACGGATGTTCGGCATTTCGCCCGATTGAACGCGGCCGGATCGTGCCGTTTGCCGGTGGCCCCTTGTTTTTTCTCGCGTTCGACCAGAAATCCACACCGATCGACAGCGGTTGCGGGCAATCCGGGCGCGGCAAATGGTTTCCGTCGTTTCGCGCGGTATGCTCAGGGTCGGGGAGTAAGCGAACACCGAACGCACACCATCCGAATACATTTTCTTGAGGAGTGAGTCATGTCTAAGATCAATATCCTGAATACCGACGAATTGGTGAACGACGCCAAAGTCGTACTGGAAGATGTCGAAGCCCTGCTCGATGAAGCCGCCAGTGCCACCGGCGACCGCGCCCAGGCCCTGCGCGCCCGCGCCAGCGAAGCGCTCGATCGCGCCAAGCAGCGGCTCAGCGATGCCCAGGCGGCCGTCGCCAACAACACCCGCGCAGCCGCACGCGCCACCGACGATTTCGTGCACGAGAATCCCTGGGGTTCGATCGGTATCGCCGCCGGCGTGGGCTTCCTGGTCGGCCTGCTCGTATCGCGGCGCTGACCGGCGCCGGCGCCGTCATGGCTTCGCCTCTCGATGCCCTGCGCCGTCTGTCGGCGGCCACGGTCACGCTCCTGCTCTCGCGCGCGGAGTTCGCGTCGCTGGAGCTTGCGCAGACCCGCGCCCAGCTCATCCGCTGGGTGGTGCTGGCGCTGCTGGCGATGGTGCTGTTGCTGTTGGCCCTGATCGTGGGCTCGGCACTGCTGACGGTGGCGCTGTGGCCGCGCTTCGGTTGGATCACGCTGGCGGTGCTGTTCGCGGGCTACGTGCTCGGTGCGTGGTGGGTGTTCCGGACGTTGACGGCCGAAGTCTCGGCAGCGCCGCCGGTGCTCTCGGCCACGCTGCGCGAGCTCTCCAACGACCGCGATGCGTTCGTCGCCGCCGCGCGTCGCGAAGACGACACTGGAGGTACGACATGAGCGAAGACACGCAGAACCGCGCATTGCGCATGGAGATGCTGCGGATGCGCGCGTCGGTCGAACGCGGGGAGGTCGCCGCCTCTCTGCGCGACTTGCGCGCCGGTACCGGGCGGTTGCACAGCGTCGTGTCGCTCGCCAGCAGCGTCGGCGCGGCGGTCGCCGGTCGCAGCGGTTGGATGGGACTGCTCGCCGGTTCCGTCACCCATCGTCCCTGGCTCGCTGCGCTCGCGCTGGGCGCGGTGCGCGCGCTGAAACGGCGGCCGCTGTTGGCGGCGGTGGTGGTCGGTGCCGTCGTCGTCGGTATGCGGGCGACGAAGCCGTTCGCCGGATCGCGCCGGTCGGGCGCTTAGCTGCCTAGCCGCCTGACCGGCCCAGTCGCTCGGTGACCAGTGCGGCCACACGCGCGGTTTCGCGCAGGGGTTCGACCTCGAACGCCTCAAGCTTCGCATCCATCGCGCGGATCCTGCCGCGCGCGAGCAGCGCATCGATGAACATCCGCGGTCGTCCACGGACACGGGCGGGATCGAAGACGAACACCGGTACGCGCGTCGCGCACGCTTCCGAGATCATGTTCACCGAGTCCGGCGAGCAGACGATGCGGTCGGCCCAGGCGAGCATGCCGGCGTACGGGTTCTCGCCGTCCCTGGCCCCGCGCCAGACGACGCCGGGTGTGTCGTCGTAGCGGTGTTTCAATGCGTCGCGCAGTTCCCTGGGCGTGCGCCGGGACGTGGTCAACAGCACGCTGCCGCCCTCCCGCGCCAGCACTGCTTCGAGCTTCGACGCCAGCACTTCGAAGCTCATCCGGTCGAAACGGACATGCCTGGACAGGCCGCCGAGGAGGACCGCATTGATCGGACGAGGCAGTTCCGAGAACGCTGCGAACGCCGTCCGCGCACCGGCCAGCCAAGCATCGTCCACAGGATGCACACTGCCCAGCATCGGCACGACATTCGGTCCGCGCAGTGCATCGTGTTCGGGCACGACGACCAGATCCCAATGTCCGGGGTCGAGTCTCGGATCCAGGATCTGTACGGTCTTCGTGCCGCGCAGGCGCAGCAGGCGGGTGGCCAGCGCGGCCTGCCGTCCGCAGCCCACGGCGATGGTCGGCGGCGCGTGGAGCAGGGCAGTGAAGTGTTCACCGTAGCCGCGTTCGGCCCCCGGCCAGCACCGCGGCGCGGCCCAGCGCCAAGGGATTTTCGGTACCAGCGCCAGCGAGCCGTAGTCCGGATCGAGCGCGCCCGCCATGGCCTCGGCTTGACGCGCATTGCCGGCACGCGCGTCGCTTACAGCGCAGATTTGTTTTGAATTGATGCCGGCTTTACTCATTGTTCTGAATTTGACTCGATTCGTTTCCGTCGCGCGGCTGCCCTGCGGTCGCGCGGACTCTACACTCCCGCTTCGCAGCAATCTTCACACGCTTGGGATACCCAGACCGATGTCTTCGCCAATTGCCGATACCGCCCTCGACCAGCTGTTCCGCTCCGCCCGCACCTACAACGCGTTTTCCGGGGAGATCGACGACGCCACCCTCCACCGCCTTTACGATCTGCTGAAGTGGGGTCCGACCGCTGCCAACGCCTGTCCGGCGCGCTTCGTCTTCGTGCGCTCGCCCGAGGCCAAGGCCCGGCTTGCTCCCGCCCTGGACGCCGGCAACCGCGACAAGACCCTCGCCGCGCCGGTCACCGTCATCGTCGCCTACGACATGGCGTTCTACGACAAACTGCCGGTCCTGTTTCCCCATGTCGATGCCCGCGCCTGGTTCGCCGGCAAGCCCGAATCGGTGCTGGAAACCGTGGCCATGCGCAACGGCAGCCTGCAGGGTGCCTATCTGATCCTCGCCGCGCGTTCCCTGGGCCTCGACACCGGCCCGATGTCCGGTTTCGACAACGTCAAACTGGATGAAGCCTTCTTCGCCGGCACCACGATCCGCTCGAACTTCCTGGTCAATCTCGGCCACGGCGATACCGCCTCGATTTTCCCGCGCTCGCCGCGGCTGGGCTTCGATGAAGCCTGCCGTATCGAGTAATTTGCTGCCGCGTGATTTCGGATCGCGCGTGATTTCAGATCAAGCACATCCCCCGCAACGTTTTTCGCCCGCAACGCCTCTTTGATCCATCTTCCAATCTCATCCAAACCTGGAGTGTTCCGATGAAACGTTCACCGATGCTCATTGCCGTCGCCCTTGTGCTGGCGTCCACCGCCGCCTTCGCCGCGCCGCTCACCTACAAGATCGACCCCAACCATACAGATGTGGTCGCCAGCTGGAGCCATTTCGGCTTCTCCAACCCCATCGCGCATTTCGGCAAGGTCGACGGCAGCATCACCTACGATCCGGCCAACGTCGGTGCTTCCAAGGTCGAAGTCACCATTCCGCTGTCGGGTCTGAACTCGCACGTCGAAGCCTTCGACGAGCATCTGCGCAGCGCCGATTTCTTCGACGCCGCGAAATTTCCCGACATCACCTTCAAAAGCACTTCGGTGAAGGCCGCCGGCAAGGGCAAGCTGAAAGTCAGCGGCGACCTGACCATCAAGGGCATCACCAAACCGGTGGTGCTGGACGTCACCATCAACAAGATCGGCATGCAGCCGCTCGCCAAGCGCGATGCTGCGGGCTTCAGCGCCACCGCCACGATCAAGCGTACCGATTTCGACGTCGGCAAATACGCACCGAACGTCAGCGACGAAGTGACGCTGTCGATCACCACCGAAGCGATCGTGCCGAAGCCGGCCGAATAATCCACCGGCCTTCGGGCCCCGGGTGGGTGTTCTCGAGACGTTCCGGGACGAACGTCCTCGGGACGAATGCTCGAGACGAACGTCCTGCAGAGGGGTCGCGAATCGCGACCCCTCTGCGTTTCAGGCGGGCATCGCCGCTTCCGGTGGCGGTGCGTCGAAACGGTAGGGCGTGGCCTGTGCCGATGGCCGTGCGCCGAAGTCGCCAGCGAATGCCGTCAGCTGCGGCATCGAGGAGAGATCCATCGGATTGCGGAACGGCAGATGGTCCAGCAGGCAGAACAGGCCCAAGTCGAAGATCGCGATCCGTGCCGGCGGCAATTCGGCGCGGATCTCGTGCCAATGCCGATCAAGCCAGGCCAGGCACTCGAGCAGACTGGCCCGCCGCTTGCGCGAGGCCGCGTCCGGCGGCCGTTTCGAAATGATCTCGTGGAACACCACTTCCACCTGCGCGGCCATCGCGTGCGCCAGCACCTCGTGCGCGTTCATCAGCAGCGGCGTCGCGGCGTCTTCGGGCCAGTACACCGGTGCGCTGCCGCCGGGCGTCTGCCGGGCGATCCATCGACAGGCGTTCAGACTGCCCCAGACCACGGTGTCGCCCTGCCGAAGCGCCGGCAGCTTCAGCGCAGGATTGCCGGCGAACACCGCCGGGTCTTCGCTCATCAGGTCGTGAATTGGCTGCAGGGTATAGCCGACGCCGAGTTCATGCGCGAGCATCCGCACCTGTCGGGTGTAGTGGGAGCTCTGGCGGCCGATGATCTCGATGGGAATGATCTCAATGGGAATGATGGCGGGAGGCGTCATATCGATCCGGGGAGGCAGGTGCGACTGCGCATGCGCGCGATGGGCGCGAACGGGTACGCGGCCGGATGGGGGAGTCTGTGCGCGACATTCTGCGGCATCTCTGTGCTCGCGCTGGGCTAAAATGGCGGCTTCGCGCAGGATGACCTCGCGCAGGATGGCCCACCATGACCGCTTCCCAGCCCAGCCAAGCCAATGCCCAGCAGCGCTATGAGGTGCATCGCGCCGATTTGCCGCTCAGCTGTCCGAGTTCGTCGATGGCGCTGTGGAATTCGCATCCGCGCGTTTACCTGCCGATCGAGGCCGAGGGCGGCGTATCGACCTGCCCCTACTGCGGCGCGGTCTACCACCTCGTCGATTGACGGCAGCGTCCTTCTCCATCGTTTCCGGCGCAGAGCCGATGCCGCGCCGACTGACGGTGATCCAACTCCTGCCGGCGCTGCATTCGGGCGGTGTGGAGCGCTCCACGCTCGAGATCGCCGATGCGCTGGTCCGCGCCGGGCATCGCGCCGTCGTCGTATCGGCTGGCGGCCGCCTCGTGACGCAGCTCGATGCCTGCGGTGCCGAACACATCACCCTCGACATCGGCCGCAAATCGCCGATGACACTGCTGCATGCGCGGCGCCTGCGCGCCCTGTTCGCCCGGACCGGTGCCGACATCGTCCATGCGCGTTCGCGCCTGCCCGCATGGATCGGTTGGCTCGCGCTGCGGGGCATGCCGGAGGCGGCGCGTCCGCGCTTCGTGACCACCGTGCATGGTTTGAATTCGCCCTCGCGCTACAGCGCGATCATGGCGCGCGGCGAACGCGTGATCTGCGTTTCCGAAACGGTCCGCGAGTATGTGCGGACGCACTACCCGGGGGCGGATGCCGACAGGCTGCAGGTGATTCCGCGCGGCATCGATCCCGCCGCATTTCCGCAGGCGCCCTGGCCCGATCGCGCTGCACGCGGGCGCGTTGCAATGCTGCATCCGGCGCTGGAGGGTGAGGGCCCACTGCTGCTGTTGCCCGGACGCGGTACGCGGCTCAAAGGGCATGCCGATGCGCTGACGCTGCTGGCGGCGCTGCGCGGCGACGGCCTCGACGCCCGGCTGTGGATGCCGGGCGCGCGTGAGCCCGGCCGCGAGCAGTACATCGCCGATCTCGAAGCCGAGGCTGTGCGTTGCGGCTGCGCGCATGCGCTGGCGATCACCCCGCCGACCGCCGACATCGCCGAAGCCTACGCGGCCTGCGATCTGGTGCTGCAGGTGTCGCGCAAACCCGAAGCGTTCGGGCGCACGGTGCTCGAAGCGCTGTCGGTCGGACGTCCGGTCGCGGGTTGGGCCCACGGCGGCGTCGGCGAACTGCTGCGCGAGCTGTCGCCAGCGGGCGCAGTGACCGCCTTCGATGCCGACGCGCTGTACCGTGCTTCGCGCACGCTGCTTGCGCAGACGCCCGGCGTTCCCGCTACGATGCCCCTCGCCCTGCAGCGCTATTCGCTGGCCTCGATGCAGGCCGCGACGCTGGAGATCTATCAGACATTGATCCGGGAACGCATTCGCGAATGACCCAGGCGAAGACCGCAACGACGACTGCCGCTGCCGACAGCGCGAGCCTTGCGCCCGGCTGGCGCTGGGCGCCGTTCTGGGTCCTCGCCTTCGTAGCGCTGTGGCCGGCGCCGGGCATTGCCGAGGCGGTGATGGTATTGGGCGCGCTGGCGGCGATCGCACGGCTGTTGTACCTGCGGTTTCGCGGTGGCGGCGCCTTGCTCAGTCCGCAGGCCTGGGCACTGACCAGCGTGATGTTCTTCGCCTATTGGATGCCGGAACTGATCGCCTCGGTCGACGCCGTGGATCGGGCCCGCGCGTTCCGCGAAACGGCGGTCGATCTGCGCTACCTGCCGTTCCTGTGGCTGGCCGCCTCTGCCGTGGCCGATGCGCGCGGGCGCCGGATCACGTTCGGCGGGCTCGCCGCGATCGTCGCGGTATGGACGCTCGACGCGTTGACCCAGGCGGCCAGCGGTACCAGTCCGCTGTTCTTCGCCATGGATGCGGCAAGCCTGGCGATTCGCGGCAATCAGCTGTGCGAGCCGAACGACTACCTGCTGCTCGATCGCCTCGGCGGCGTGCTGGGGCCCTGCAACCTCAAGCTGGGTGTGGTGCTGGCCAGTCTCTCGCCTTTCGCACTGTATGCGGCCGGCCGCAGACTCGGGCGCTGGGGATGGCTGTTGGCGGCGATCGCGGTGGGCTGCGTGATCCTGCTCGCGGGGTCGCGTGCTTCCTGGATCACGTTCGGCCTGGTATTGCTGTTGTCGGGTTGGCGGCTGCTGGGCTGGAAGCGGCTGTTCGGCGTGTTCGCTTTCGGCGGCGTGCTGTTGTTCGCGCTGACCTTCATCTCGCCACAGGTGCACGAACGGGTCGCGCGGACGCTGGATGCGCTCACGGCGGATCGGGCGGGCGTCGACAGCGCGCTGTCCGGCCGCAGCCGGATCTGGAGCGCGGCCTGGTGCATGGTCAAACAACATCCGATCAATGGTGTCGGTCCGCGCGGCTTCCGCGAGGCCTTCCCGGCCTGCGATCCCGAACCCGATGCGATCGCGGCCTGGGGGCTCGGGCCCGCCTTCCATGCGCATCAGCTCGTGCTGGAAATCCTCAGCGAAACCGGGGCCATCGGCCTGCTGATGTGGCTCGCCGCTGCGGCAATGGCGCGCCGCGCCTGGCGTTACTCGGAACCCGCCGCTCGCGAGGCCGCCTATCCGGCGATGCTGGCGCTGACAGTGACGGTGTTCCCGTTCAATACCCACCTCGCGTTCTATTCGACATTCTGGGGCGGCGTGACTTTGCTGCTTGCGGCACTGTATGCGGGCAGTCTGCTTGCGCGCGACGAGGCGAGATGAGGATGCGACAGCAGCATCTACTTTCTGCGGTCGTCACCACGTTCAACAATGCCGGCACGATCGAGACATGCTTGGCGAGCCTGCTTTTCTGCGACGAAATCGTCGTCCTCGATTCCGGCTCCAGCGACGGGACCCGGGCGATCGCCGAAAGGCTGGGCGCTCGCGTGATCGTCGAAACCTTCAAAGGCTACAGCGCACAGAAGCAATCCGCGATCGATCATGCGTCCCACGAATGGATCGTGCTGCTCGATTCGGACGAGTGGCTTGATGCGGAGGCACAGCAGGCGATTCGGGATGCGCTCGTTCGTCCGACTCGTGCGGGCTATGAACTCGGCCGTCGCGAATGGCTGTTCTGGCGATGGCAGGCGGTGCGTAGCAGACACAACCGTTATCTGCGCTTGTTCGATCGCAGGCGCGCGCGGATGAGCAAGCAACACGTGCATGAGCACGTCGTCGCCGATGGCGAGGTGGGCAGACTGGATGGCATCCTGTGGCATTGCGGCGATCGGGACATCGCCGCGAAAGTCGAAAAAGGCAATGGTTATTCCAGCTTGCAGGTTGAGGATCGTAAAAACACGGAGATCGCGTTCCTGCGCTTGCGCATGGTGGCGTATCCAGCGTTCGCGTTCATGCGCTATTACCTGCTGCGCGGGCATTGGCGCGCCGGCTGGGCGGGTTACATCGCGGCACGATTGCACGCGTTCTATGCATTCCAGAAATACGCGAAAATCTACGAAGCGCGGCTTGCGGACCGCAATCTCTGATCCTGCCGCGTCTCAATCCGGGTAAACCGACACGCCATCCGGACGTCGTTTGAAGCGGCGATGGATCCATAGATACTGCTCCGGCGCAGCGCGTGCCATGGTTTCGATCGCCGCGATCACCCGAGCGGTGTCCTTGTCGGCATCGTTGGAGGGAAAGTCTTCGAATGCCGGCCAGAATCGCAAGGTATAACCGCCATCATCGCGGCGAAAATGCTGGAACATCATCACCGCCGCGCCGGACAGCCGCGCGAGCTGATGGGTGGATTTGAGGCTTTTCGCCGGCTGCCCGAAGAACGGCACGAACACGCTGTCGCCCTTGCTCGGGTCCTGGTCGGGCGCATACCACAACAGCCCGCCGCGTTTGAGATGCTTGACTACGCCACGGACGTCGTCCTTGGCGAACATGCCGGCCGCGTAACGCGAACGTCCGCGCAGCACCGCCCATTCCATCGCCGGTTGTGGGTAGGGCCGGTACATCCCCGCGAGCGGGACCACGTCGCACGCCAATCGCGCGCTCATTTCCAGCGTGGTGAAATGTCCCGACACCACGATGACGCCGCGTCCGTTCGCCCGTGCCGCTTCGAAATGGTCCAGGCCTTCGACGATCAGACCGCGCCTCTGCGGTTCGACCGATCCCCACCAGGCACGACCGAATTCGAAAACCGCAATCCCGAGTGCTGCGAAATGTCGATGCAGCATCGCGCTGCGGGCGCGCTCGTCGAGGTCCGGAAAGCAGAGCGCGAGATTGCGTTCGGCGATCCGGCGGCGTTTCCGCAAGGTCTGCCGAAAGACCGCGCCAAGTGCGCGCCCCAACACCCGTTGCAGTGCCCATGGCAGTCGCGCGAGCAGCGCAATCGTGCCGATGCCGAGCCAGACGGGCCAGTGTCGGGGGGCGCGCGGCGGCGGGTCGTCGAAGGCGAATGGCATGCCGGCATTGTAGGCGGTGACCGGTGGGAGTTAAGCGCAAAGGCATCTGCTCTCGCACGCTTTCGCCGAATACGAGGGAAAGATCGGGCAGGGGGCCATGCCGCTCGTCGCTGCCGATTCGCCTTTATGATGTCGCCATGCGGGCCGACAGCTTCGAGCGCACGATCGAGCACATCCTGCGCGGCCTGTATTCGGCGGCGTTGTATCTGCTGCTGCCCGTTACGGTCTATCACCTGATCTGGCGCGGCTTCCGTCAGCGCGCCTACCTGTTGCGCTGGAACGAGCGTTACGCGCGTTATCGCGATCCGCCGCCGGGCGAGGGACATCTGTGGGTGCATGCGGTGTCGGTCGGCGAAGTGAATGCCGCCGCGCCGCTGGTCAATGCGCTGCTGCGCGACCATCCGCAGCGCCGGATCCTGGTCACCACCATCACCCCGACCGGCTCCGAGCGCGTCGCGACGCTGTGGGGCGAACGCGTCGCGCACGTGTATCTGCCGTACGACCTCACCGGCGCGGTCTCGCGCTTTCTGCGCCATTTCCGCCCGCAGGCCGCGCTCATCGTCGAAACCGAACTGTGGCCGAACCTGCTGTTCGCCTGCCGCGACCATGACGTGCCGGCCTATCTGGTCAATGCCCGATTGTCGGAACGTTCGCTGCGCGGCTATCGCGCCCTGCGTCCGCTGGTGGGCCGCGCGTTGCGCACGATGCGCGCGATCGCCGCGCAGTCGGAGGCCGACGCCGGACGATTCATGCGCCTTGGCGCGCGCGATAAGCAGATCGTCGTCTGCGGCAATCTGAAATTCGATACCCGTGTCGATCCGGCGATCGATGCGTTCGCGCAGGCATTCCGCGCGCGCGTCGCCGGCCGGCCGGTCTGGATCGCGGCCAGTACCCACCCCGACGAAGAAGCCGCAGTGCTCGCGATCGACCGTCATCTGCGCAGGCGCTGGCCTGCCCTGCTGATGCTGTGGGCGCCGCGTCATCCGGAGCGATTTCGCCCGGCGACGCAGCTGGCGATCGATACCGGTCTGCAGGTCGCCACGCGCAAACTCACGCGCCTGCCCGATGGCGACGATGCGGTCTTCGTGATCGATACGCTCGGCGAGTTGTTGAGCTTCTACGCCTGCGCCGATGTCGCGTTCGTCGGCGGCAGTCTGCAGCCGGTCGGCGGGCACAATCTGCTGGAGCCGGCGGCGGTGGGGACGGCCATCGTCACCGGCCCGCATCTGCACAATTTCAGCGATATCGCCGAACAGCTGGTGCGGGCCAACGCATTGGAGGTCGCAGCGGATACCGCAGCGGTGGCTGCGGCGCTGGAAAGGCTGCTTGCGGATCCGTCCGAGCGCGGGCGGATGGTCGCTGCCGGGCGCTCGCTGGTCGAGCAGGGGCGTGGCGCTTTGCTGCGTACGCTCACGCTTATCGAGGATTCGCTGTAACCCGACGCTTGCGGAGCCTCGCGCTAGGTGCTGCCTATGCATCGCTGATTCTCGATAGAAACGTTTTTTCCGCACGCGCTGCGACTGTGAATCCGAGCGCATTCCAGCGCTGTCCGGACGCATACATTGGCCTTGCGCAGAAGCTGTTTCGCTGGCGTGGCATCGACCGTCGTGCCTGTTCGTCGGGTGGCTTTGCGCATGCGCACCTTATTCGGCGGTCGTATTTTTCGGGGGAAACAACATGCTGAAGATTAGCCTGAAAACATGCGTCGCGGTTGCAGTATTCGGTCTTGGCAGCCTTGCCAATGGAGATGTTTTGGCTCAGCCGCCGTTTCCGGAGGACGCATGCGCTGCCGAGAACGAAGGCGCATATGCGATGACGACTGAATACTCATCGGAATACGTCGAGCACGCGACTTATGTCTGTTCGGACAATGCATGGGCATTGCTCGTGATTTCGCGCTGCTATTACAACAACGGACGTTGCGCTCCGCCTTGAGCGGACGTCAGTGCGCGCGTCATTTTTCTTTGGACGGGCTGGTCTTCGCATGCCTGTCGTAAACATTTCAATGGGAGATTAATCATGAAGCATGATCTCGTGAAAGGTGTCGCTTTGGCTGCAATTTCGCTTGCAATCTCTATCGCGCAGCCAGTGGCTGCGCAGTCCGCCAGTTTGCCTGCGTGTGACGAAGCTGCGCTCTGGACGGTTGCGGAGACATCCGTTACCAATCCGCTGGGGACGTTGTGGTCGACGTATCTGTGCACGCCGGAAGGATGGCAACTGGTCGGAGAGAGCTATTGCTCCACTGATGGCAATTGCTCGTCGAACTGATCCGTACTCGCATCAAGTACGTTTGAAACGACGATGGCCCGCATTGCGGGCCATCGCCATAGAGTTGCATCAGTTCGGTCAGGGCGCCGGTTTCGGCGACGCATCCACGGTCAGCAACCGATTCACGTCCTGCAGGTCTTCGATGTCGAGCGTGCCTGCAGCCTGTTCCAGCTGCAGGCGGTTCTGCAGGAAGTTGTAGCGGGCCAACGCGTACTCGCGTTCGGCGTTGAACAGCGTCTGCTGGTTGTTCAGCACGTCCAGCACCGTGCGCGTACCGACTTCGAGGCCGACCTGCGATGCCTCGTACGCGCTGCGTGCGGAGAACACCGCCGCCTTTCGCGCTTCGACTTCGCTGATACCGGCGACCAGCGTGCGATACGCGTTGCGCGTGTTGCGCACCAGCGCACGCTTCTGTTGCTCCAACTCGTCGCCGGTCACATCGCGCTGGGCGATGGCCTGGCGCACCTGCGATTGGGTGGCGCCGCCCGCGAAGATCGGGACCGACAGCGTCAGCCCGATGCTGCGCGAGGTGCTTTCGTTTTCGAAGGCGGAGACGGTGCTGGTCAGGCGGTTGGTCTGATCGCCGTCGTTGCGGGTGCGGCCGTAGCTGCCGCCCAGATACAGGGTGGGATAATGCGCGGCGCGCGCCGTGTCGACGTTCGCCTCGGCGGATTTGAACTGGAATTCTTTCGCCTTGAGCGAAGGATTGTTGTCCAGCGCCGTCTGCACCCAGCCCTCAGAATCCAGCGCCGAAGGCAGTTCGGGCTGGAAATCCTGCGGGAGTGCTTTCAACGCGCGCACGTCGCGCCCGGTGATTTCTTCGAGGGCCCGATAGGCGTCTTCCAACGCGTTCCGGTTGACGATGGTGTTGGCGCGCGCCCGGTCGTACTGGGCGCGGGCCTCATGCACGTCGGTGATCGGAGCCAGACCTACTTCAAGACGCTTGTCGGCGAAATCGAACTGTTTCTTCAGCGCCGTCTCCTGGGCCTCGGCGGCAGACAGCGTTTCCATCGCGACCAGCACGTTGAAGTAGGCGGTCGCGGTACGCGTGATCAGCGAATCGCCAGCGGACTCGAGCTGGAAATCGCTGGCTTCGGCCAGGGCATTCTGGCTGCGCAGCCGGGTGATACTGCTGTGGTCGTAGACCATCTGACGCAGATTCAGACCGTACTGTCGGCCGGTGCTGTCGTTTTCGCTGTCGCTGGTGAAGAGCTGCCCGCCGATCGCCTGCGACCCTTCGCTCTGGCTGTTGGAGCGGTTGTAGGACGCGTCGCCGCTGATCTGCGGCAGCAACGATGCGCGCGCCTGCACCGCACCTTCGCGGGAGGCCAGACGGCTGGACTCCGCTGCAGCGAGTTGCGGGTCGCTGTTGCGCGCGAGTTCGTAAGACTGCACCAGGTCTTCGGCCTGGGCTCCGAGCGGCAGCAGGAGCACGGCGAGTGCGATGGCGATGGGGTGGCGAGTCATGGGCATCCTTTTTTTGTCTGGACAATCCGCGGACGGAGCATTGGAAACAACCGGGCGGACTACAACTGGAACCGGGGAATGGGGGCAGCGCCTAACAGGTACGGTAACTCGGTTTCGAACAGCGATTCGATCTGATGACCAGCGGCGTTGTCGGCATGGCGCACCAGCACCGCCTGCATCGCGGGTGCGTTGCCGTAGACGACGAACATGCGGCCTTCGGGACGCAGCCACTGCAGGAATTGCGAGGGTACGGTCGCCGTCGCGCCGCCCACGCAGATCGCATCGAAACGGCGGTCGCTGTCCCAGCCGAACGCGTCGACGGCATCGATCCTGACGTTGCCGATGCCCTGTGTCTGCAGGCGGTCGCGCGCGGCCAGCGCAAGATCGGCGTGCCGTTCGAGGCCGACGACATCGCGCGCCAGGCTGCCGAAGCAGGCCGTGAGGTAGCCGCTGCCGCTGCCGATCTCCAGCACGTCTTCGCTGGCGGCGATCGACAAGGCCTGCAGCACGCGACCTTCCAGGACCGGTTTCATCATCGATTCGCCATGGCCGATCGGCAGCGCGAGATCCGAATAGGCCAGCGCGCGGTGCGCCTCGGCCACGAAGCGCTCGCGCGGCAGGCGTGCCAGGGTTTCCAGAACGCGGGGTTCGAACACGTCCCACGGGCGAACCTGTTGTTCGACCATGGTTTCGCGGGCTTTGGCGTAATCGATCGTCATGCGTGATGTCTCTGGCAACGGCGCGTTCTGGAAGGTTGGTGGGGAGTGCGGAAGTTTACCGGGACCGCGCTGCGGTTGCTGTGCGCAGGATCGCCGTAATGCAGCGCATCGGCTGAGTGCCGGAAGTCACCGGGACCGTGGTCACGGACGCTGCGGGAACCATGGGGAAGCCGCTCATTCAGTGCGCTCCGGACCCGGTCCGTCCGATCGGTAGGCCCGCAGGAACAGGTCCACGGTCGCGGCGACGTGGGCGTCGATGTCCTCGGACGGCGGCTGGCAACACATGCCGCAGAGCATCTGCATGTGCATCTCGCCTTTCAACAGACAGAAAAACTGCGATGCTGCGCGCTGGATCTCGGGCACCCGCAGTTCACCGCGCGCCTCTCTGGTGCGCAGGAATTCGCCGAAGGCGTCCTTGAGCTGCTGCGGGCCGGCCTGCCAAAACAGCTCGCGAACGTTCGAATCGCCGGTTCCGGGCAACATCATCATGCGGTGCATCGAGATGGATTCTTCGCTGGTGACCAGAGCGAAAAAAGCCCGTGCGATCACCACGAGCTGCTCGCGAAGATCGCCTTCCAGTCCTTCCAGGAACAGCGCCGACGGCATCTGTTCTTCGCATTTCGCGCGGACAGCCGCGCTGAACAGCGACTCTTTGTCGCCGAAGTGACTGTAGACGGTGAGTTTCGAGACGACGGCTTCGGACGCGATCTGGTCCATGCTCACCCCATCGAAGCCGTGCCGGGTGAACAGTCTTTTCGCCACATCGAGGATCGCGGCGCGCTTGCCGAGATCCTTCGGACGACCGGGCCCTGCCGGTTTGGTCGCCTCGGAGCCGATGGAATGGGGAGTCGGGACACTCATGCGTGCAATACTAGACCTATTAGTATGTTATTTATACGATACCGATTGGTTCATTAATTTCCGGGCTCACCCAGGGTTTCCCTGGACATGACCCGGATCATTCCCCCGGATCGCGTGAGGCGGCCATGGCAGTACACAGGACAGCAGGCATCGACAGGATGGATTTCAGGGCGGCAAGCATGCTGAGCGGCATTGTGCTGCTGATGGCCACTTTGACGGCCTGCGGCAACCGCGACAAGCCTGTGGAATCGCCGCGTCCTGTGCTGGTGGTCCGGGCCGATGCCGCGCTCGGCCCCGCATCCGATGGCGTGACCGCTTACGCCGGAGAGATCCGCGCCCGCGAGGAAACCGCGCTGTCCTTCCGGGTGGGTGGCAAGCTGGTTCAACGCCGGGTGGATGTCGGCGATCGCGTCCGTCGCGGCGATCTCCTTGCCGAACTGGATCCGGGCGATCTGCAACTGCAGGTCGAATCGCTTCAGGCGCAGCTGGCGGCCGCAGAAGCCCAGCTGGCCCGAGCCCGTGCCGATCATGCCCGCTTCGCCAGTCTGGCGAAGGATCAACTCGTCAGCCGCTCCAGCCTCGATCAGCAGACAGCAGCATTACGGGCTGCGGAAGGTCAGGCCCGTGCCGCCCGCGCGCAGCTCGCGCTTTCAAGCAACCAGGCCGGTTACGGCCAGTTGCGCGCACCGCAGGACGGCGCCATCGCCAGTCGTCTTGCCGAAGCGGGGCAGGTGGTCGCGGCCGGGCAGACCGTTTTCGCCCTGGCCGTCGATGGCGGACGCGAAGTGGCGTTCGCATTGCCCGAAGCGACGATCCGCGATTTCAGCGTGGGTCAGGCGGTGGTGATCGAACTGTGGAGCGCGCAGGGGCAGCGGCTTCCCGGCCGGATCCGCGAGATCTCGCCCGCAGCCGATACCCAGACGCGGACCTACGCTGCCCGCGCAGCGCTCGATCCCGACGCGTCGCAGCGGGTCGATCTGGGGCAGAGCGCACGGGTGTACGTTCCCGCCGCGCAGGCTGCTGTTGCCATGCGCTTGCCGCTCTCGGCCGTGCACCGTGGCGACAAGGGTGGCGCGGAGGTCTGGGTAATCGATCCGAAAACACCGAAGGCTCGGAGCGTGCAGGTGCGTATCGGCCCGTACGCTGCCGATGGCGTGGCGGTGCTGTCCGGCCTGAAGCCGACCGATTGGGTGGTGGCCGCTGGCGGTCATCTGCTGTACGAAGGCCAGGCGGTATCGCCAGTCGACCGCAGCAATCGCCCCATCCAATCGAACTGACCGAAGGCATCGACATGGACGTGGATCTGTCCGGTTCTCGAAACATCTCCCACCGGCCGATCCCCACCGGACAATCACGCGTCGAATCGTCGAGATGATCTGACCATGCGCAAATTCAACCTTTCCGAATGGGCGCTGGCGAATCGTTCGCTGGTGGTCTACATGATGCTGGTGCTGGGGATCGTCGGTGCCTGGTCGTACGCCAATCTGGGGCAGTCGGAAGATCCGCCGTTCACCTTCAAGATGATGGTGGTGCGCACGACATGGCCCGGCGCGACGGCGGATGAAGTCGCACGGGAGGTCACCGATCGCATCGAAAAGAAATTGATGGAGACCGGAGGCTACGAGGAAATCAACTCGTATTCCCGTCCGGGCGAGTCGCAGATTTTCTTCATCGCGCGCGATGCGATGCACAGCAGCAACTTGCCGGAACTGTGGTACCAGGTGCGCAAGAAGATCGGCGATATCCGCCCGACATTGCCGCAGGGCGTGAATGGACCGTACTTCAACGACGAATTCGGCGACACCTACGGCAACATCTACGCGCTCACCGGAAAAGGCTTCGACTACAGCATTCTGAAAGACTACGCCGAACGCCTCGAGCTGCAGTTGCAGCGGGTGCCGGACGTGGCCAAGATCGAGCTGCTTGGTCTGCAGGACGAAAAAATCTGGATCGAGTTGTCCAATACCAAGCTGGCCACGCTCGGTATTCCGCTGCCGGTGGTGCAGCAGGCATTGGCCGAACAGAATGCGGTGACGCCGGTCGGTTTTTTCGAGACCGACAGCGAGCGTGTGCGGCTGCGCGTCAGCGGCGGATTCCGCTCGGTCGATGAGATCCGCCAGTTTCCGATCCGCGCCGGCGACCGCACATTCCGGCTGGGCGATATCGCTGAAGTCGAACGCGGCTACGCGGATCCGGCAGCGGCGCGGGTTCGCTACATGGGCAAGGATGCGATCGGCATTGCGGTGTCGATGAAGCGCAATGGCGATATTCTGTCGCTGGGCAAAGCGCTGGATGCCGAAACCGTGCGATTGCAGCGAAGCCTTCCCATCGGGATGCAACTGCACCGCATCGCCGATCAACCCGCAGCGGTGCGCGATTCGGTCGGCGAATTCGTTCGCGTCCTGGCCGAGGCGGTGATCATCGTGCTGCTGGTCAGTTTCTTCTCGCTGGGCCTGCGTACCGGTCTGGTGGTTGCGGTGAGCATTCCCCTGGTGCTGGCGATGACCTTCGCGCTGATGTATTACTTCGGGATCGGATTGCACAAGATTTCGCTCGGCGCGCTGGTGCTGGCCTTGGGATTGATGGTGGACGACGCGATCATCGCGGTCGAGATGATGGCGATCAAGATGGAGCAGGGCTACTCGCGCCTGCGCGCGGCCGCGTTCGCCTACGAAAACACCGCATTTCCGATGCTCACCGGAACGCTGGTGACCGCAGCCGGCTTTCTGCCGATCGCGACCGCCGCATCGAGCGTCGGCGAGTACACCCGATCGATGTTCCAGGTGGTGACCATCGCGCTGCTGGTGTCTTGGGTGGTAGCGGTGCTGTTCATTCCGTATCTCGGCGACAAAATGCTGCCCGAGCCGAACGCGTTGCCCAAGCCGCGATCGCTCGAAGGCCGCATTCGCGCGTTCCGCGAGCGCCTCGCCGATCGCTGGCCGCAGTACGCGGGTGTGTTGGGGCCCGCGCCGGTGTCGGCTGGCAGCGCGCATGCTGCTGCACACGATCCCTACGACACCGCGTTCTATCGGCGGTTCCGCGCGCTGGTGCGCGGCTGTATCCAGCGGCGATGGCTGGTGATCGGCGCCACCCTGGTCGCCTTTGCGATCTCGGTCCTGATGTTCCGCTTCGTACCGCAGCAGTTTTTTCCCGATTCGATCCGGTTGGAACTGATGGTCGACGTCGAACTCGCCGAAGGCAGTTCGCTGAAGGCGAACGAAGCGGCCGTGCATCGGCTGGAAAAGCTGCTGTCCTCGCGCAAGGAAGTCCGGAACTATGTGGCCTATGTCGGTACCGGCTCGCCGCGGTTCTATCTTCCGCTCGATCAGCAACTGCCGCAGACGAATTTCTCCCAGTTCGTCGTATTGGCCAAAGACGTCAAGTCACGCGAAGCCTTGCGTAACTGGTTGATGGAAGAGGTGCGGCCGCAGTTCCCCGAATTGCAGCTGCGCGTTACCCGCCTGGAGAACGGTCCGCCGGTGGGCTACCCGATCCAGTACCACGTCTCGGGCGAACACGTCGAACAGGTGCGCGAGATCGCGCATCGGATCATGGAAAAGGTCCGCCAGAATCCAAGCGTCATCAACGTCAATCTTGACTGGGACGAGCCGAGCAAAGTCATGCGCCTGGTGATCGATCAGGATCGCGCCCGCGCGCTGGGCGTGAGTTCGGCGCAGGTCGCGAATTTTCTGTCGAGCTCGCTTTCGGGCGTGCTGGTCAGCACCTACCGCGAGGACAACGAACTGATCGAGATTCTGCTTCGCGGCCCCGAGGGCGAGCGCTCGCATCTGGAGCTGCTCGGCAGTCTGGCGATGCCGACTGCGAGCGGCAAGACCGTGCCGGTGATGCAGGTCGCGCGGTTGGAATCGGCCTTCGAAGACGGTGTGATCTGGCATCGCAACCGGCTGCCCACCGTGACCGTACGCGCCGACATCGTGAACGGACCCACGCCGGCGACGATCGTCGCGCAGATCGACCCGGCCTTGGAAGCGATCGAGGCCGGATTGCCCGTTGGATACGAGATGAGCATCGGCGGATCCGTGGAAGATTCCGCGCGCGGCGAGAATTCGATCAAGGCCGGCATGCCGCTGTTCGTATTCGTGGTGATCACTCTGCTGATGCTGCAGCTGCGCAGCCTGCCGCGGGTGTTTCTGGTGATGTCGACCGCGCCATTGGGCCTGATCGGCGTCACCCTCTTTCTGCTGGTGTTCCGGGTGCCGTTCGGCTTCGTGGCGATGTTGGGCACCATCGCGCTGTCGGGCATGATCATGCGCAACTCGGTGATCCTGATCGACCAGATCGAACAGGATATCGCCACCGGCCACGACCGCTGGACCGCGATCATCGAATCGACCGTGCGCCGCTTCCGGCCGATCGTATTGACCGCGCTCGCTGCGATTCTGGCGATGGTGCCGTTGTCGCGCAGCGCGTTTTTCGGGCCGATGGCGGTGGCGATCATGGGTGGCCTGATCGTGGCCACCGCGCTGACGCTGCTGTTCCTGCCGGCGCTCTACGCCGCATGGTTTCGCGTGCGTGCCAGCGAGGTACGCCCCGAAGCCGTCGCGGGCTGACGCGCGCAAGCATTTCGCAACCGGGCCGCTCTGCGGCTCCCTCCCCCTCCCGCTGCGGGCGGCCCGGGTTGCGATTCTGGCGTGTGTCGGGCTGCTGATCCGCAGATTGGCCCATCGCCCTGCCCACGTCGTTT
>JBIITV010000175.1:0-8676 GCA_044340325.1 Lysobacteraceae bacterium | reverse complement strand
CACGATTCCGTGGGTGATCTACACCGAGCCGGAAATCGCCTGGGTCGGCAAGAACGAGGAAGAGCTCAAAGCCGAAGGCATTCCGTACAAGGCCGGCAGCTTCCCGTTCGCGGCGGTCGGCCGCGCGGTGGCGATGGGTGAACCCGCCGGCTTCGTGAAAGTGCTGGCGCATGCCGAAACCGATCGCGTGCTGGGCATGCACCTGGTCGGCGCGAATGTCTCCGAACTGGTGCACGAAGGCGTGCTGACCATGGAATTCAGCGGCTCCGCCGACGACCTCGCCCGCATCTGTCACGCGCATCCCAGCATGTCCGAAGCCGTGCACGACGCCGCGATGGCGGTACACAAGCGTGCGATCCACAAGGCGAATTGACGGCAGGATATCGTCATCTCCGGATCGTCTCCGGGACAGGCTGTGAACAGCATACGGATGTGGATGCGCAGGATCCCGCAATCATGAACGCCCAGTTCCTGCTCAAAGCCGCCACCACCGTCGTTCTGGTGTTGGCGGTTTCCGTACTGGCACGACGCCCCGGCCTCGCGGGTGCGCTGATCGCATCGCTGCCTTTGACATCGCTGCTGGTGCTCGGCTGGCTGTATTTCGATACCCGCGATCCGCATCAGGTCGCGGATCTGGCGATGAACATCCTCTGGTTCGTCCTCGGCAGCCTGCCGTTCTTCGTCGTGCTGGCGCTGACGCTGCGCGGCGGCGTGAATGTCGCACTGTCGTTCCTGTTGGCCTCGGTCGCCGGGTTCGCCGGCGTCTCGATCGTGCAATGGCTGCTCACCCGTGGCAAAACAGGCGTCTGACCGATGACCGATACCAATTCGATCCGCAACGTCTCCGATACCGCGCTGTGGGTCGCGATCTACCGCGCGATGGAAAGCGAGCGCAGCGATGCGATCTTCCGCGATCCCTACGCCCGTCGCCTCGGCGGCCAGCGCGGCGAAACCATCGTCCGCGAGATGCCCAAAGGCGCCGCGAGCGCATGGCCGGTGATCGTACGCACTGTGGCGATGGACGAGATCATCGCGCGCTGCGTTCGCGAAGGCGCGAAAACCGTGCTCAACCTCGCGGCGGGTCTCGATACCCGTCCCTATCGCATGGAGCTGCCGACATCGCTGCGCTGGATCCATGTCGATATGCCGGAGATGGCGACCTACTTCCGCGAAGCCATGGCGGCAGAGACGCCCCGCTGCCGGCTCGAATTCGTCGCCGCCGACCTGCGCGACGCGCAGGAGCGCCATGAGCTGTTCGCCGACGCGGCGAAGGAAGGCCCGGTGCTCGTGATCACCGAAGGCCTGCTGGTCTACCTCGAGCCCGAGGACGTGGCCGCACTCGCCCGCGACCTGCATGATGTCGCCAAGGCACGCTGGTGGCTGAGCGATCTGTCGTCGCCGAAGCTGGTGAAGGTGCTCGAACGAACCTGGGTGCCGAAACTGCGCGACGGCAACGCACCTTTCCTGTTCGGCCCTGCGGAAAGCACCGCGTTCTTCGGACCCTATGGTTGGAAGGAGAGCGAATACCGTTCGACCTGGGACGAATCCATCCGGCTCGATCGCAGCATGCGCGGGATCTGGCTCTGGCGGCTGCTGGCGCGATTGCAACCGAAAGCAAAACGCGAAGAGCGCCGACGCATGCTGGGCATCATGCTGCTCCATTCCGAGCACTGATCCAGAGAACTGATCCGGAAACACTGCGAGAAGCCATGAAATCGATCTGCGTCTACTGCGGCTCCAACGCCGGCAACAAACCCGTCTATGCCGAACGCGCGCGAGCGCTCGGCGCGCGCATCGCGGCCGAAGGCCTGCAACTGGTCTACGGCGGCGGCAATGTCGGGCTGATGGGCATCGTCGCCGATGCGACGCTCGCGAACGGCGGCGAAGTGATCGGCGTGATTCCCGAGCAGCTCGTGCAATGGGAGGTCGCGCACAAGGGCGTGACCCGGCTGGAAGTAGTCGCCAACATGCACGAGCGCAAGGCGCGGATGTTCGATCTCGCCGACGCCTTCGTCGCCCTGCCCGGCGGCTTCGGCACCCTCGACGAAATGTTCGAGATGCTGACCTGGCGCCAGCTCGGCCTCGGCAAGAAACCCTGCGCGTTTCTCGACGTCGACGGTTTCTACGCGCCGCTGATGGGCATGATCGACCGCATGGTCGAAGAACGCTTCCTGCATGCAGAGCAGCGCCAGGATCTGTGGCATGGCGAGGACATCGAAGCCCTCTTCGCATGGATGCGCGACTACACGCCCGCGCAGGCCGACAAATGGCTGGATGAGAAGCGGCGGCGGGAGTTGCGTTAGGGTTTCTTGATCGATCGTCGCCATCCTGGTGTCAGTCAAAGCCTCATTCCAACGTAAGCAGCGTCATCCCTTCGGAAGCGCGGTCATCCCCCGCAAGAGCGCTTTCGCAGCGCTGATCGCGCTTCCACGGGGACGACGACGCAAGGATGGCGCTGCTGCTTCTGCGGGGACGACCTTCAGCGGCTAGGACCCTGCAGACAGGCGCTTTCCGCAACGCACGTGCGATCATGCCGGAGTCGATCACCACCCCGTCCACCCATGACCGTACCCGCATCCTTCCAGGCCTTCCGCATCCGCAACGACAGCGCCGGCTACCGCAGCGGTATCGAAGAGATATCGATCGACGACCTCGCCCCCGGCGAGATCGTGATCAAGACCGCCTACTCCTCGATCAATTACAAGGACGCGCTGGCCGGCACCGGCGAGGGCAAGATCCTGCGCTTCTTTCCGCTGGTCGGCGGCATCGATGTGGCCGGGCATGTGGTGTCGTCGACCGATCCGAAGTTCAAGGAAGGCGACGCGGTGCTGGTCACCGGCTCGGGGCTCAGCGAAGTCCGCGACGGCGGCTACAGCGAATACGCGCGGATCGAATCGAAATGGGCGATCGCGTTGCCCGCCGGCCTGAGTCTGCGCGAGAGCATGATCCTCGGCACCGCCGGATTCACCGCCGCGCTCGCGCTGCTGCGCATGCAGGACAACCGGCAGACGCCGGCACAGGGGCCGCTTGCGGTGACCGGTGCGACCGGCGGGGTGGGCTCGCTTGCGCTGGATATCTTCAGCCGCGCCGGTTACGAGGTGCATGCGATCAGCGGCAAACCCGAGCACACCGATTACCTGAAAGGCATCGGCGCCAGTCAGGTGCTTGGGCGCGAGGTATTGGGCGAGGCCAAGCCGCTGGAAGCCGCGCGCTTCGGCGGCGGCCTGGACAATGTCGGCGGGTCGATGTTGGCCAGCCTGCTCGCCCGCACCCGCCCCTACGGCAACGTCGCCAGCGCTGGCCTGGCCGCCTCGGCGGAACTGCCAACCACGGTCATGCCGTTCATCATCCGCGGCGTCTCGCTGATCGGCGTGGCCTCGGCCGGTACCGCCCGCGATCTGCGTGATGAAGTGTGGAAGCGGCTGGCTTCGGACTGGAAGCCCGCCCATCTCGACAGGATCTGCACCCGGGAAGTCGGGTTGGCGCAGTTGCCCGAGGTTTTCGCCGGCATGCTGGCCGGGGCTTCGTTCGGACGGACGTTGGTGCGTATCGACGGATGATTTTCCGGGCCTGTGCCAGACAGCGTGTGCACTGCATCAACAAATGGGGCCCAGCCGCTTCCGGGCAGCGGTCCGGGCGACTACACTGACGGCAGTCTTACCTGGGGGTTCACATGGCACGCATCCTGATCGTCGACGATTCGCCGTCGCAATTGATGGGCATTCGCCGCATCGTCGAAAAACTCGGCCATGAGGCACTGACCGCCGAAGACGGAGCTGCGGGCGTCGAAGTGGCCAAACGCGAGATCCCCGACCTGATCCTGATGGATGTGGTCATGCCGAACCTCAACGGGTTCCAAGCCACGCGCACCATCTGTCGCGAGCCCACCACGAAGCATATTCCGATCGTGCTGGTCACCACCAAGGATCAGGATACCGACCGCATGTGGGGCATGCGCCAAGGCGCGAAAGCCTATCTGACCAAGCCTTTCAGCGAAGACGAGCTGTCCGACACCATCACCAAGTACGTCACCGGCCTCTGATACCGCAGCGGATAGTCTTCGGAGCGGATCAGAAATCCGCTGTATGACGGTAGAAAAAAAGGATCGAAGCTGCGGCGATCGGCGCGGTCAGGCCCGACGCCAATCTTCTCCGAACGCCTCGCGCATCCTGCGATACGCCTCGCGCTCCTCATCGGTGTTGGCTTTGGGAGCGATGACTTCCAGTTCAACGATCTGATCGCCCGCCGCCGCACCGCCAGCGCCCGGCAGACCGCGTCCGCGCAGCCGAAGTTTGCGGCCTGCTTCGGAATCGGCAGGTATCTTCAGTTCCACTGCGCCGCCCAGGGTCGGCACACTGATCGATGCGCCCAACGCGGCCTCCCATGGCGCCACCGGCAGCACATGGATCACGTTGCGGCCATCGACCTCGAACTGGGGATGCGCCGCGTACTCGATTTCCAGCAGCAGATCGCCGCCTCCGCTGCCCTGCCCCGCAAGCCGGATCGTTTGGCCGGGCCTGATGCCTTTCGGAACGCGCACATCCAATGACCTGCCGCCGACCGATACCCGTACCGGATCGCCGCGATGGATCGCTTCCAGCGGCACTGCGACCTTCGCGCGGGTCGCACCGTCGCCGCGCGCGCGCGGGCCGGCGCTACCCTGCGTACCGCCGAATCCCGCAGCGCGCCGCTGGCCGAACAGCTCCTGGAAAAAATCGCTGAAGCCACCGTTGCCGCCGCCGGCGAAGATCTCCTCGAAATCGACACCGCCGCGACCGCCACCGAAACCACCGGGCGGCGGCTGCACTTCATCGCCAGGACGATATCCGCGTGCGCGAAGCTGATCGTAGGCCGTGCGCTTTTCGGGGTCGCGCAGCGCTTCGTAAGCCTCGTTGATGGCCTTGAATTTTTCCTCGGCGCCGGACTCCTTGCTGACATCCGGATGGAATTTGCGCGCAAGCCGACGATAGGCGGTCTTGAGTTCCGCCTCGCCGGCACCGGGCTCGACCCCGAGAACGTCGTAGTAATCCTTGAAGCGCATGCTGCGAATCCGCGAATGTCGTGACGATGCGATCCACTATAGCGAAACCGATGCGGTGCCGAACATGCACGGCCTGCAGTGCTGCGGGCCGTGCATGAGGGGCTGCTGCGCGCAGCTCAGGTCCTGGCGGCGGCGCTGCCCACCTGGATACGGCGCGGCGTGGATTCCGGGCGTTTGGGAATGATCACCTCAAGCACGCCGTTGTGCCCGGTCGCGCTGATGCCTTCGGCGTCTGCGGTGTCGGGCAGCGCGAAACGGCGGTGGAAGCTGCCGTAGCGGCGTTCGATCCGCGAGAAGCGTTCGGACTGCTCGACCGCTTCGCTGCTGCGTTCGCCCTTGATGCTGAGAATGCCCTTGTCCATCAGCACTTCGACATGTTCCGGATCGACGCCCGGCAGATCGGCCAGGATCACGAAACGGTCCGCTTCTTCCTTGATGTCGACGCGGGGCACCCACTGGCTGGTGACCACGGCCGACTCGTCGGGGTTATCGGCATTGTTGAGAAAACGGTCGAAGATCTGCTTCAGATCGTCGTGGATGCGGGCCTGTGCCGGCCACGCCTGCTGGTAGCGCATGAGGCTCATGGAGGTTCTCCGTTGAAGGGCGGCACCATGCCGCCATGAGTGGAAAATAGGCGCTGGCCCCGGGTTTTCAAGGGCCTTTTTTTCAAGGGTCATCTCACACCCGTTCAGGATTCCTTTTACACTGCGCATTCCTTCCCCCTACCGCACGCAGGAGCAACGCATGACCATCCAGATCGGCGACCGTATCCCCGAAGTCAATATCAAACGCATCAACGACGGTATCGATACCATCGACACGCACACTTTCTTCGAAGGAAAAAAGATCGTGCTGTTCTCGGTACCGGGCGCATTCACGCCAACCTGCTCGGAAAAACATCTGCCCGGTTTCATCGAACACTTCGAAGCGTTCCGCGCCAAGGGCGTCGGCGTCGCCTGCATGTCGGTCAACGATCCGTTCGTGATGAAAGCCTGGACCGCCAGCCAGAACGCGCCCGCCGACATGGAGATCCTCGCCGATGGCAACGCGGATTTCGCGAAGGCGCTCGGCCTGGAAATGGACGCCAGCGCCTACGGCATGGGCATCCGCGGCAAACGCTTCGCGCTGTATATCGAAGACGGCATCGTGAAGTTGCTGGAAGTGGAAGCGCCGGGCGAGTTCCGCGTGTCTTCGGCCGAACACATGCTGTCGCTGCTCTGATCGCACGGGGTAGAGCGGCCTGACCTGCTATTCGGCCGATGGCCGCCGCTTGGATTTTGCATCCCCTGTGGGAGCGGCGGGAGCCGCGACAGGCTGCGGATAGACTTGCCGTACGTTGTCGCGGCTCCCGCCGCTCCCACAGGGTTATTCCAGCACGCGAAAACGGATCCGCGTCCAGGCACCGCTGTCGGCGAGCGCAGTCAACACGTGGTCGCCCGGCTCGCCAAAATCGCGTATCAATGATTGCCGGCCTGCGGTTTCCGCGATCCAGCGACCGTCCAACAGCCACTGCACGTTGCGATCGGTACCCAACGCCTTCAGCGACAACCTCACCGCATGCTCGCTGCCCGGCGCGCGCGCGAGCGTGGCGCCATCATTCAGACCTTCGATGCGCAGCTCTTCGCTGGCGTCGCGACCGTCGAGCATGCAGTCGTCGGCGAGTGCAGGCAGCGTGGATGCGCGTCGTGTCTCCGTCGACAGCCACGGCGACGCCAGTGCCGGCCAGCGCGCGATCTCCACCGTCGCGGTGCGATGCGGCAGCGAACACACCGCCGAAACGCGTTTGCCGCTGTCGGTGTCGATATCGAAACGTTCGCGACCTGCATTCCACAGTCGCGCACCGCGCTCGGCGAAGGTCGGCGGCACTGCGCCGTCCAGCGTCCATGCTTTCATCCGACGCTGGCACAGCGACGCGGACATGCTGTCGGCAGAGATACCCAGGGGCCAGCAGATCTCGATCTCCGCGACATTGGACGGCGGCGGCAGCGGCAGCGAATCGCGTGCATTGCCGGGCAGCGAATCCACCACCTCGAACAGCAGCGGCAATGCGGTGAGCGCGCCGTACTGACCGGGCAGCGGCGTACCGTCTGGGCGCCCGACCCACACGCCGACGGTGTAGCGACGCGTACCGCCGACCGCCCAGGCATCGCGGAAACCGTAGCTGGTGCCGGTCTTCCAGGCCACGCGCGGGCGCGAACCGCGATCGAACTGTTCCAATTCGCCCGGACGCGGATTCGATTCGAGAATCTCGCGCACGATCCACGCCGCGCCCGGCGACAGCGCACGCCGGTCGATCTTCGGGTCGGTCGGCGTATAGCGCACGCGCCCGGCGATACCGTTGCGATTGAACGCAGCGTGCGTGCCCACCAGATCCTCCAGCCGCGCGCCGGTGCCGCCGAGAATCAACGCCAGATTCGGTTTGCTGTCCTGCGGAAATTTCAGCGCGATGCCGGCGTGATCGATACGCGCGGCGAAGCGCTGCGGGCCGACGCGATCGAGCAGATCCACTGCGGGCACGTTCAACGACAGCCGCAGCGCCTGCGCGACACCGACCGGACCATTGAAGGATTCGCCGAAATTGCCCGGCCGGTAGTCGCCGAAGCTCTGCGGCGCATCGATCAACAGGCTTTCGGAATGGATCATGCCGTCGTCGATCGCCATGCCGTAGAGAAACGGCTTGAGCGTGGACCCCGGCGAACGCCAGGCGCGGACCATGTCGACATGCCCAAGCCGGGCCTTGTCGCCGAAGCGCAGCGAACCGACATAGGCGCGCGCTTCCATCGTTTCGTTGTCCACCACCAGCAGCGCAGCGGATGTCCGCTCCGGCAGATTCGAGAAGTACGAGGTCACACGCTCTTCCAGCGTGCGCTGCAGATTCGGGTCGATGGTCGAGGTGATGCGCGCGGATTTCGGGTGCGCAACCCGCAAGCGTTGAGCCAAGAGCGCGGCGCTGAGCGGCGGCTGCAGCTGTCGGGCGACGACGGGCTCGATCCGCGCGTCGTCGACCTCCGCCTTGCTCCATACGCCGAGCGTCGCCATCCGATCCAGTACCTTGTCGCGCGCGGTTTGCGCGGCTTGCGGATGACGGTCCGGCCGACGCTTGCTCGGCGACTGCGGCAACACGGCAAGCAACGCCGCTTCCGCTTTCGACAGGCGGGATGCGGGCTTGCCCAGATACGCCCAGCTCGCGGCCTCGACACCCTCGATGGTGCCGCCGAACGGCGCGCGTTCGAGATACAGGATCAGGATCTCGCGCTTCGACAGATGCGCTTCGAGTTGCAGCGCGCGCAGGATCTGCCGCAGCTTGCGGAACGGCGTGCGCGTATGCCGGGTGCGCTTGGCATCGAGGATGCGTACGACCTGCATCGTCAGCGTGGAGCCGCCGGAGACGACCTCGCCGCTGCCCAGCATCTGACGGCCCGCACGCAGCAGCGCGACTGGATTGACGCCGGGGTGCCGCCAGAACCAGCGGTCTTCGTAGTTGAGCAGCGCTTCGAGATAGAGCGGCGACACCGACTCGGGTGTCGCCGGGTAACGCCACACGCCGTCGGCATCCGCAAACGCACGCAGCGGCGTGCCGTCGCGGGCGACGACCAGCGTGCTGGTGTCGCGCGCTTTCGGCAACTGCGGCGGAA
>JBIITV010000174.1:0-8686 GCA_044340325.1 Lysobacteraceae bacterium | reverse complement strand
CTTCGTGATGAAATTCTCGACCACGGATCAGCCGGTGCTGCGCGTGCGACTTGCCGCGCAGAGCGATCTTACCGGCGCGTACGACATGATCGAGCGCGAGTTCAAGCGCAGGCTCGAACGCATTCCGGGCGTCGCGCGCGTCGAGATTTCCGGTGCGCCGCCGAATGAGGTCGAAATCGCGGTCGATCCGGATCGCCTCACTGCCCACGACGTGGGCATCAACGAACTGAATCAACGCCTGCAGGCGGTGAATTTTTCGGTATCCGCCGGGCAGATCAACGACGGCGGCCTGCGGATGCGGGTGCAGCCTATCGGCGAGCTCGACGACCTTGACCAGCTTCGCGAGCTTGTCGTCGACAACAAGGGGACGCGACTGCGGGATATCGCCGACGTGCGCTTCAAACCGTCGCGCATGACCTACGGCCGGCGCCTGGACGGGCGTGCAGCCGTCGGCATCGATGTGTTCAAGGAACGCAACGCAAACCTGGTTGAAGTGTCGCGCAACGCGCTTCAGGAAGTGGAGAACATCCGCAAAGAGCCTGCGCTGCAGGATGTGCAGATCAAGATCATCGAGGATCAGGGCGACAACGTCACATCGTCGCTGCTGGAACTGGCCGAAGCCGGTTTGATCGGTCTGTTGCTGTCGATCGCAGTGCTGTACTTTTTCCTGCGCCACTGGGCGTCCACGCTGATGGTCACCCTCGCGATTCCGATCTGTTTCGTGATGACCCTCGGCTTCATGTACTTCTCTGGCGTCACGCTGAATATACTCTCGATGATGGGCCTGCTGCTGGCGATCGGCATGCTGGTCGACAACGCGGTCGTGGTGGTCGAGAGCATTTACCAGGAGCGCGAGAAAAACCCGGATAACCCGCGCCTGGCGTCGATTCTCGGTACCCGCCACGTGGCCATCGCGCTGTCGGCCGGTACGCTGTGCCACTGCATCGTTTTCGTGCCGAACCTGTTCGGCGACCGCAATTTCATCAGCATTTACATGTCGCAGATCGCGATCACGATCTCGGTCTCGCTGCTCGCTTCGTGGCTGGTCGCGGTCAGCCTGATCCCGATGGCATCGGCGCGGATGAAGACCCCGCCAGCGGTGCGCAGCGACCGCGGCATCATCCCGCGTCTGCAGCGCAACTACGCACGCCTGCTGCGCTGGTCGCTGGAGCATCGCGGCAAGAGCGTGCTCGGCATCGTGCTGATCGTGCTGGTGAGTCTGGTTCCGGTCAAGATGACCAAGGTCAACATGTTCGGCGGAGATCAGGGCGGCGAAGTCAATATCGACTACCAGTTCAAGGGCAGTTTCACCAAGGAGCAACTGTCGGAGGAAGTGCTGAAGGTCGAGAATTTCCTCGATGCCAACCGCAAACGTTTCCATATCCAGCAAGTCTATTCGTGGTACAGCGAAGACCAGGGCACGTCGACGAGGATCACGTTCGATACCGAAAAAGCCGATGAGATCAAGCCGATCATCGACAGTCTGAGCAAAGAGTTGCCGAAGTCCGCGCGCGCGAAAATCACGATCGGTGATGATGGCGGCGGCCCGGGCGGCGGCGGTGGCGGTCCCAACGCGGACAGCATCCAGGTACGTCTGATCGGCGATTCGACCCAAACGTTGAAAGAACTCGCCGACGACATCATTCCCATGATCGCCAAGACGTCCGGGCTGCGCGATGTGCGCGTCGATGCCGGCGACCAGAACAGCGAGCTCTCGATACGCGTGGATCGCGAACGTGCTGCGGCGTTCGGGTTCAGTGCGGAGGACGTGTCGCGTTTCGTCGGTCTTGCCTTGCGCGGCGCGCCGTTGCGCGAATTCAAGCGTGGAGAGAACGAAGTTCCGGTGTGGGTACGTTTCGCCGGGGCAGAGCAGTACGGCGTCGCCGACATCGCCGCGTTCACGGTGCGCGCGCCGGACGGACGAACGGTGCCGCTGCTGGCGATGGTGGATGTGTCGGTGAAACCCGCCGCGACCGAGATCTCGCGCGCCAACCGGCAGACGGCATTGACCATCCAGGCCAACCTGGTCGACAAGTTCACGCCGGACGACGCGCGCAAGGCGATCGAAGAGACGCTGAAGACCGTGTCGTTCCCTGCGGGCTATGGTTTCACTTTCGACCAGAGCAGCGGATTCGACGACAACGAGGCGTTGCAGCAGATGAATTTCAATCTGCTGATCGCGCTGATCATGATCTACGTGGTGATGGCGGCGGTGTTCGAGTCGCTGATGTTCCCGGCGGCGATCATGTCCGGCGTGGTGTTCTCGGTGTTCGGCGTGTTCTGGCTGTTCTGGCTGACCGGTACCGAGTTCAACATCATGGCCTTCATCGGGATTCTGGTATTGATGGGGGTGGTGGTAAACAACGGCATCGTGATGATCGAGCACATCAACAACCTCCGACGACGGGGAATGTCGCGGACCGATGCGCTTGTCGAGGGCAGTCGCGAACGTCTGCGGCCTATCCTGATGACGATGGGTACGGCGATTCTGGCGATGGTGCCGATCGCGATGGGCAATACGCAAATGGGCGGCGATGGCCCGTCGTATTATCCGATGGCTCGCGCCATCGCCGGCGGTCTGGCGTTCTCGACGATCGTCAGCCTGCTGTTCCTGCCGACCATCTACGCGATTCTCGACGATATGCGCGCCGCGACCTCGCGCGCCATCCGGCGCGCGCGCGGCAAGAGCGGGAGCGGCGATGATTCGTCGGTACAGATCGCGTCGTTGCAGGGGCAATAGACACTTTGCGCGCATCCGCACAACCCGTCGCGGGCACGCTTTTCTACACGACCCTGGTGTTCGCGACGCTGATCACGACGCTTGTGCACGAAGCAGCGCACTGGGGGATGGGCACCGCGTTTGGCCATGAGATGGCGATGAGCTTCAATCAGGCGTATGTCGTGGGAGGTGTCTCGGTCCCGTTGCGGCATGCCCTGTGGATCGACGCGGCCGGACCGGCGGTCACTGTCGCGGGCGCATTGATCGCGTTTGCGCTGATACGCTTGCGCCGAACGGGACTGGCTTACCCGTTTCTTTTCGCCGCCTGCTTCATGCGTTTCGCTGCGGCCATCGTCAGTCTCTTCCACCCCAATGACGAAGCAAGAATCAGCCTTGCACTGTTGGGCAGCCAGTGGTGGTTGCCGGGTTTCGTCGTGATCGGTCTGCTGGCCTTGACCTGGTCGGCAGCGCGTCAACTGCGGATCGGCTGGAAAACGAATGTTGTCTGTTATCTCATCTGCAGTCTCATGACCGCCGTGATCGTCTTCGGCGACCGTCTGCTTTGAGCTAAGCGCGGGCGCTGGAGAGTAGGGCACGTCATCTCGTGCCGTCTTCCGCGAGTCTTGAACGGCCGCAGGATGGTTGGGCTCGCACACCGCATGCAGCGGTTCGCTTATCTGCGGGTCAAGTGCTCCGTTCGATGCGTCGGCTTACCCGATCAGTTTGCCCAGCATCCTGGCACCGCCGGTCCACACGCCGATCGCGGTGCCGAGGCTGGTGAGGAAGAAGTTCAGCAGGGTGCGAGCGACGCGGTTCCGCCACCAACCCTTGAGGGTCTGGATGTCGTCGCGCAGGGCCATGAAATCCGCATAGGTCGGTTTGCGCACCCAGGCTTCGACCAGCGCACTCAGCGTGCCGGAGGCCAGCGCCGGGTGCAGGGGCGTGATCGGCGAAGCGACGAACGCGGTGAGGATGCTCAGTGGATGGCCACCGGCGATGGCGCAGCCGATCGCGCCGAGCGTACCGGTCACCAGCACCCACTGCAGCACCAGATCGCTGCCGACTTCGAAACCGCCGCGCCAGAACCCCCAGACGAAGCCGCCCAGCACGAATGCGGCCAACAGCAGGGTGAACCAGGGGAAGGAAGATTTCTGCCTGATCGCTTCCAGTTCGCCACGCAGCGTCTCGGGGTCGCGATGATCTTCGCGCAGGTGCTTCGCGAGCCCCTGCAGATGCCCGGCGCCGACAACGGCCAGCACCTCGTGCGCCTCGCTCTGTGCGGGAATCTCGCGCAGCCGCGCAGCCATGTACTGGTCCCGTTCGGCGATGATGGTTTCGTACAGGGCGGGACTGTCGGCGGCGAACTCGCTGAAACTCGCTTCCAGCATGTCGCCTTCCTTGAGCCCTTCGATCTGTTCGTCGGAGACCTTTTCGTCGAAGAACAGCGACGCCATCAGGCCGCCGGATACCTTGGCGCGGCCCCACCAGCCGAGCTTCTGCATCGCACGCTTGAAGGTCAGGCCGACATCGCGGTCGATCAGCTGAAGATTCAGCCCGCGTTCTCGCGCATCCAGAACAGCGGCTTTCAGTTCGGCGCCCGGTTCGATCCCGAGTTGCTCCGCCAGCCTGCGCTGGTACGCCGCCAACCCCAGATTCGCGGCGAATACCGCAGTCTTGCCTTCGCGAATCACCTTCACCAGATCCAGCTTGGCGAGCGCGTCGGGCTCGGTAAGCGCCAGGGCGCGCTGCGGGTCGAGTTCGACCGCGATGGTGTCGTAGGTACCGGTGGCGATGGCGGCGCGAACGGCGTCCACGCTCGTCTTGGAAACGTGCGCAGTACCGAGCAATGTGTAGCGCACACCATCGCGTTCGACGATCGCGTGCGGTTGATCGTGGAAAGGCGCATCGGCGGAGGCGGCCGTCTCGGCGTCCGCGGGAATAACGATATCGGTCATCGCGACACTGGGCTGGGGAGGGATCGTCTATCCAGACCTCACCGATCCTCGGCAGGCGAACACGACGGAATGCGCAGGATAGTCGCTCGGCACGGCGCTGTCTTGCGATCATCAAGATTCGCGATGTGGATCGACGGTGCCACCGATCAGTCGCGATAGCGTTTTAGCAGGTCGCCGTAGGCGTCGATGCGGCGGTCTCGCAGGAACGGCCAGATCCTGCGCACATGTTCGCTGCGGGCCATGTCGACCTCGGCCATCAGGATCGTCGGCTCGGTGCCGGCCTCGGCCAGGAACTCGCCCTGCGGGCCGAGAATATGGCTGTTGCCCCAGAACTCGATGCCGGCGGCGCCGAGCGGAGAAGGCTCATGGCCCACGCGGTTGCACGACAGTACCGGCACCCCGTTGGCGACCGCGTGGCCGCGATGACTGAGGACCCAGGCGTCGCGCTGGCGTTCCTTTTCGGCCCGTTCGTCGCGCGGGTCCCAGCCGATCGCGGTCGGGTAAAGCAGCAGCTCGGCCCCGGCCAGCGCCATCAACCGTGCCGCCTCCGGATACCACTGGTCCCAGCATACGAGCACACCGAGACGGCCGACCGAAGTATCGATCGGCATGAAGCCCAGATCGCCCGGCGTGAAGTAGAACTTCTCGTGGAAGCCCGGATCGTCGGGGATGTGCATCTTGCGGTATTTGCCGGCGGTGCTGCCGTCGGCGTCGAAGACTACCGCAGTGTTGTGATACAGCCCAGCGGCGCGACGCTCAAACAGCGAACTCACCAGCACCACGCCATGTCGTTTCGCGAGCGCCGACAACCGCCCGGTGCTCGGGCCAGGGATCGCTTCGGCAAGATCGAATTCGTCCACCGATTCGTGCTGGCAGAAATATGCGCCGTTGTGCAGTTCCTGCAGCAGCACGAGCTTGGCGCCACGCTTCGCGGCCTCGCCGACCCGAGTTTCGATCACGGACAGATTCGCCTCGGCATTGCCGCTGCCCCGGTCGATGACGGCGCGCTCCTGGATCAGCGCGACCGGCAATGTGTTCTGCTTGCTCATGCGATGAGTCCCTCGGGCAATTGCATGGTGATGCAGTGCAGGCTGCCGTTCTGCCAGATCAGCGGGCGGCATGGTACCGGCACGATCTCGCGGCCGGGAAACGCATCGGCCATCACTTCCTGCGCGCGCGCATCCGCGACATCGCCATAGGACGGGATCAGCACAGCGCCGTTCACGATCAGGAAATTCGCGTAGCTCGCCGCCAGTCGACGGCCGTCGTCGAACACGGGCTTCGGCCACGGCAGCGCGAACAACCGATAAGGCGCGCCATCCCGGGTACGTAGCGCGGCCAGTTCGGCAGCCATCGCCTGCAGCTCTGGATAATGGGTATCGGTGATGTCGTCGCAGCCCTGGTAGACGATCGCGTCCTCGGCGGCGAAGCGGGCGAGCGTATCGATGTGCGCGTCGGTGTCATCGCCCTCCAGATAGCCATGGTCGAGCCAAAGCACGCGATCCTGCGCAAGGAAGTCCGACAGTCGCGCCGTCAGATCCTCGCGCGTTGCATCGGGATGTCGTTCGTGCAGACAGCGCCAGGTCGTGAGCAGTGTGCCTTTGCCATCGGTCTCGATTCCGCCGCCCTCCAGCGCGAAATCGATTTCGCGGCGTTGTGCATCGTTGAACAGATGTTGATCCGCCAGCGACTGTATGAGCCGGTCGTCGCGGCTCGCCTCGAACTTGCCGCCCCAGCCTGTGAAGCGGAAATCCAACAGTTGGAAGGAAGGCTTCGCCGTGTTGGTGCGCAATGCCACAGGGCCTGAATCGCGCAACCAGGTGTCGTCGTATTCGACGGTCACGAAACGCACACGGTCCATGTCGACCCGCGCCGAACGCAGCCGCGCTTCGGCATAGGTCTGCAGATCATCGTCGGCGATGCAGATCACCGTACGTTGGAACGTGGCGATCGCGGCGACGAGCGCGATGTACGTTTCCTCGACGTCGACCAGGCGCGGGGCCCAGTCCGTATCGGCATGCGGCCACGCGATCAGGACCGCGGACTGGGGTTCCCATTCCGCTGGAAAACGGTGCGATGCAGTCATCGTCAGCGGATCGGCGGTTTCGGTCCGACTTCGTTGGCACCGGCGCGGATGGCAACGGCATCGATCACGCGGTCCTTCTCGAAGTACACGACGAAATTGGGATAGATCCAGCGATTGATGGTCGGCCACTTGCGGCTTTGGCCGCCGCGCGGGTCGAGGCGCTGTGCTGGCGCGCCGAATTTTCGTTCGACATCGGCCATGCGCATGCCGCGCGCAGGCAATGCCATGGCTGCTTCTTCGTTCACACGCTCGATGAGCAATTTTTCGGCGAAAACCTGCGGAGCGGTGATGAGCAGGGCAGCGGTGAGGATGGTGGCGACAATATGACGCATGGGGGAGTCTCCTCAAGCGGAATGCGGGTGGTGTGCGGAGGGCGGATGCTCCGCGCGCGCCGATTGTAAGCGCATCGCGATCAAGCGGGTGGTTCCCCGTTCCCTGGCGCCAGACGCGACAAAGGCCGCAGGAAGCGGCCTTTGTACGGAGCTGCGAACACGGCGGTATGCGGGGCAGCGCCGGGTCGAAACCGCTGGATCAGCGCTGGCGCGCCTTGAAGCGGGGATTCGACTTGCAGATCACGAAGACCTTGCCACGGCGGCGGACGACTTTGCAGTCACGGTGACGGGCCTTCGCCGACTTCAGGGAGGACAAGACCTTCATGGGAAACCTCGGCGATAACGCAGTTGGAGTGAGAGGAATGACGCGGATGCTGAATCAGCCGGCTATTCTGCAGACATTCCGCAGGCTATTCAAGTGGTTGCCTCTGCACTTCACCCGTTCCGGGTGCGGCCGCCCGCTACAATGAGCGCCCATTCTCTCGCTGAGCCCGACATGTCCGATCCAGCCGCTCCGGATTCAAGCGCGGATGTCCTGACCATCGATGGCCCGTCCGGCTCCGGCAAGGGCACCATCAGCCGGCTGATCGCCTCCCGGCTTGGCTGGCACTACCTGGATTCCGGTGCGCTCTATCGCGGTGTCGGGGTGGCCGCGAGTTGGGCAGGCCTCGATCTGGCAGATCCGGCGGCCCTGGTCCGCTGTGCCTTCGATGCTCAGATCGGCTTCGTAGATGCCGCCGACGGTGAGCTACGGGTGATCGTGAACGGGGTTGATGCCACCGACGAGCTGCGCACCGAAACCGCAGGGGCCGCCGCTTCCGCGATCGCCGCCGTTCCCGAAGTGCGGGCGGCGCTGCGGGACCGTCAGCGCGCGTTTCGCCGTCCGCCGGGACTGGTCGCCGATGGCCGCGATATGGGTACGGTCATTTTTCCGGACGCCCGTTTCAAGGTCTTTTTGACCGCCAGCCCAGAGGAGCGGGCAGAAAGACGATATAAGCAGTTGAAAGACAAGGGAGTTTCCGTTATCTTCGACGACCTGCTGCGGGAAATTCTCGCCCGTGACGCCCGCGATGCCAATCGCGCGGTGGCGCCCTTGCGACCGGCCGACGACGCCGTGAACATCGACACCACCGGCCTCGGCATCGACCTGGTCGTCGAACGCGTGTTGGCACTCGTGCCGCACACGCGCTAGTCGTCTCGGCGACGCGGACGAGCGCTTCGCGCAGCGGACCAAGGCCCCGACGTCCACGGTGTTCACGCATCGAACGGCGGATTTTCCCCACCTCTCACTCTTATGGCCACAGGCAATCCCGCCCAGGCCCCTACGGGTGGACCGGTCCACAAACATCGCGTTCGGCGGATGCCCTCTGCGAACCGATGTCCCGGTCTATGTCATCTACAGAGCAATCAATCCATGACCGAATCATTCGCAGAACTGTTCGAAGCGAGCGCGGCAGCCAACCTGTCCAAGCTCAAGCCCGGCTCCATCGTGATCGGCACCGTTGTCGATGTCCGCACCGATGTGGTGGTCATCAATGCCGGTTTGAAGTCCGAGGGCATTGTCCCGATCGAACAGTTCCGTAACGACGCCGGC
>JBIITV010000173.1:0-8725 GCA_044340325.1 Lysobacteraceae bacterium | reverse complement strand
CCGTCGGCCCCTCGCGACGCTAGATCGAAAACCCCGCCAGGGCCGGAAGGCAGCAACGGTATCGGTCGATGCGGGTGCCGAGGTCAGCCGGCGGGGCCACCGCCATTTCCATGCTTTGCATGGAAATCCCAAGATTCGCTTCGCGAATCATTGGGCCCCAGGCGATGCGCTTCCGATCCCTGCGGCTTCGCCGCGCCCCCTTACCAAGGGGGCTTTGCACCAGCGATGGTGTCTTGCAACGACTAAAGTCAGGCCGTGGAGCCGGCATCCTTTCCGACTTTCGAACCTTTCGCTGTCATCCTGAACGCCGCTCCGCATGGAAATCCCAAGATTCGCTTCGCGAATCATTGGGCCCCAGACGATGCGCTTCCGATCCCTGCGGCTTCGCCGCGCCCCCTTACCAAGGGGGCTTTGCACCAGCGATGGTGTCTTGCAACGACTAAAGTCTGCCGACAGAGCCGGCATCACTTCTGGCTTTCTAACCTTCCATGGTGTGCTGCAACGACTTTAACTCAGCCGGCTGAGCTGGAATCACTTCCGACTTTCGAACTTTTCGCTGTCATCCTGAACGTCTCTTCGCGGCCGCACGCACCTGTGATGCGCACGGCCGCTCACGATCAATGAACAGGCGAGAAATCGCTCATGCAGCCATTCACGGTGACATTCTGGTACGGCTGCAGGTTGCCGCTGGCCAGCCCTGCAGAGATGGAGGCCAGCACGTTTCCGGTGGGGCACAGCGTCCACGACTGCGGAATGGGCGTCCCCAGGAAGGCATTGCCCTGCACCGTCGCGCTGGTCATTCCGGAGATCACGATGCCCGCGCCAAAGCGTGTGGTGATACCTGCCGTGCCGTTGCTGTTGGCCGCTGCGCCATAACCGACGTGGCCATTGCCGAACCACGGCCGCGAACCTACCGACAAACCGATGATGAAGTGCGTATCCGGGCTGCTCCACAGCGTGTTGTTGCTGATCGAAGCACCGGTGAAATCCGGGTTGCCATTCGAGCGTGCGGCCAGCGGGTCGAACGCATAGCCGCCGTAAGCCGAATTACCCGCACTGATGACGGTGTTGAACTGCGCGACCGAGCGCTGCACGGCCGGATACGCCGTGAAAATGACGATACCCACATCGGTGGGATCGATGATCTCGTTGTAGCGCACATCGCTGTTCTCGCAGCCGAGACTCAGACCATCGGTCCAGCCGCTGCCGTAATGGACGCTGGAATACGCGGTAATGACGTTGCTGGTGATGATGTTGGAGGCGCAAGGCGTGCCGTCCAGCGTCCCGAACGAGTGGACATGCGTCCACCCCAACGAATTCGTCATGTAGTTCTCATGCACGAGCGCTGAGCTGCCGCCGAAGATTTCGACATTGATCGCGGGGACGATATACGGGCTGGATTTTCTGCGCTGACCGTCGATCCAGAGATTGCGCAAGCCACCCGAGCTGTTGGCAATGCCTGCGTTGATGCGCACGAGCGACTCCGCGAAATTCGATGCGCGCACGAGCCTAGCCATCAATCCATGCCGCCTGGGGCTGGGCAGGCCGTAGGTGGCCAGGGTGACGCCGTTGCGGATATCCAAAGGCTGATCGAGGTAGACCACAGTTTTCTGCTTCAGATAGACCGTAGAACCGGGAGACGCCGCGTTCAGCAGCGCCTGCAGCTGGGCACCGGTGAGATTGTCGTAGCCGCCATTGCCTGAGGTCGGGATACGGATGACCGGACTGGCGCCGAGCGTATCGAACGAATACGTCCCGCCGTCGCAGATATCGGCTACCAGCTGATTGAATTCGGCTGAATCGAAAAATGCATTGGCCAGCGACGATACGGTCATCGTGCCGTTCTGGAGCGTCGATAGCCAATGGCTGTATCCGTTGGGGTCAGGCTCACGGTTGAGAATACCGCGGTACATCAACAGCACATGAGCGGCGTTGTCGTAGCCGAGACTCGTGTATTCCGCCGAAGTAAAGACCGAGGAACCCCATAGCTTGAGCAGGTTCTGGTTGCAGCCATGCTGCTGATAATAGCCGGTCGCACTTTGCCAACCGCCCGGGTCTGGCGCGCGGCCAAGCACCTCACTGTACATCTTGGCGATGAACTGTCCGGGCACTGCAGCAGCCGCATGCAGGGAAGGGGCGAAAAACAGCGTGGCGACGAGCGCCCATGATCGGATGGACATGCCATGACTCCTTGCTGGGCAATGTGGTACTTGGATAATACCGACCATTCTTGACGAACGCATGTCGATGGACATGCTGCCGCCACTGCAACACATGAAATCAGGGTGCGGATACGAGTCTCAAACCGGATAGCAAGACGGTCTACTTCACCCTATTCGTCGTCCGGTCCCGCCGGATGCAACCAGGCCGCGTCCCCCTCCACGTACCGCTCATGCTTCCAGATCGGTACGCGCGACTTCACTTCATCGATGATCCAGCGGCAGGCGATGAAGGCAGCTTCACGATGCGCGGCACTGACGCCGACCCAGACCGCCAGATCACCCACGTCCAGATCGCCCACGCGGTGCACGCAGGCGGCATCCGCGATCGCGAATTTCATCAACGCTTCTTCGACGATCTGCGCACCTTCGGTTTCCGCCAGCGCGACATAAGCCTCATAGCGCAGACCCGATGCCGCACGGCCGTCGTTATGGTTCCGCACCCAGCCTTCGAAGCTCGCGTAGGCGCCCACTTCCGCACGCAGCAGGCCGGCCCGCAGCGGGGCGATGTCGAAGGCTTCAGCGGACAGGGAGAAACGATTCATTTCAGCCTCCGGAGACAGGCGGAATGAAGGCCACTTCCGCACCTTCGCCCGGCACATCGTCCCAACGCGCGAACGCGCCGTTCATCGCGACCCGCAGGCGTTCGATCGACAAAACGAAGCCGTATTTCATCTGCATCGCGAGATAGAGCGACCGCAGATCGCCGTCGTGATCCACGGTTTCGCTGTCGACGCCCGCGGTATCGCGCAGACTGGCGAAATACAAAACGGTGACTGCGGCCATCACTCTTTGCCCTCGATCGCGCCGAAATCGCGCTTGCCGCCGCGTTTTCCGCGCAGCTTCGCCGGGCCAATCGCGATGGCCTGCGACAGCGCCTTGCACATGTCGTAAACCGTGAGCGCGGCGACGGTCGCGCCGGTCAGCGCTTCCATTTCGACGCCGGTGCGATATGTCGTATTCACCGTACAGACGATCTCCAGCTCGCGTTCGCTGTGCCAGTCGATGGCGAAGCGGATGCCATCGATCGGCAGCGGGTGACAGAACGGAATCAGCTCGTGGGTGCGTTTCACCGCAAGCGTGCCGGCGACGATCGCGGTTTCGACGATCCCACCCTTTGCGCTCCTCAGCCCGCTCCTGCGCAACTGCGCGGCCACCGCAGCGGGAAATTTCACCCGGCATTCGGCCGTGGCTGCGCGCGCGGTCATCACTTTGGCGGACACGTCGACCATCGTCGGGCGGCCGTCCGGATCGATATGGCTCAATGTTTTCGGAGAACTTGTCATGTGATGATTCTGGCCAAGATCGAAACTGTCTGGGATGAGGGAGCAAAACGGACTGCCTTCCATAGCGCAACGACAACGCCCTTCGGAACGCCCTGCCCGACCCTCCATGGCCGGGCGTTCGCCAGGACTGCGCGTCGATGCCGTGCAAACACGTCTTGGCTCACCCCCCCACCAGATACATTTCCACGCGTTTCATCGGCTTGCTGTGACCGCTGCGCAATTCGCTGTAGCGGTCGCCGCGCGCGCGCCACAGCCCCGTCAACCGCTCGACGAATGCCCGCTCGTCATCGAGCCACGGACGCAGATCGACGCCGGTACCGGCGAACAGACAGGTATACAGACGGCCATCGGCGGAGACGCGCGCGCGATGGCAATCGCCGCAGAACGGCGCACTGATCGAGCTGACGAAACCGACTTCGCCGCAACCGTCGTCGAAGGCGTGGCGCGAGGCGACTTCGCCGCGGTACTGCGCACCGACGGCATGCAGCGGCCAGTGCTCATGGATGATGTCGCGCAGTTCGGACGAAGGCACCACGCGTTCGACATTCCAGTCGTTGCAGGTGCCGACATCCATGTATTCGATGAAACGCAGGGTATGGCCGTGTTCACGGGCGAATTCGACCAGCGGCACCACTTGGTCTTCATTGACGCCGCGCTGGACCACGCAATTGAGCTTGATCCGTGCGAAACCGGCGGACCGCGCCGCTTCGATGCCGCGCAGCACGCCGACCAGGTCGCCACGGCCGCCGGACAGCGCCGCGAACTGCGAAGGGTCGAGGGTGTCGAGGCTGATGGTGACGCGCTGCAGGCCGGCATCGCGCAGCGCATTCGCCTGCGGGGCAAGCAGACTGCCGTTGGTGGTGAGCGCGATATCGTCAATGCCATCAATGGCGGCGAGCCGCGCGATCAACTCGGGTAGGCGCTTGCGCAGCAGCGGTTCGCCGCCGGTCAGGCGGAGCTTGCGCACGCCCAGGCGCACGAATCCGCGCACCAGACGCTCGATCTCGTCGAACGACAGCCGCGATACGGCGTCGAGGCCATAGTCTTCGGGGACGCGCTCCGCCGGCATGCAATACGGGCAGCGGAAATTGCAGGCCTCGATCACCGACAGGCGCAGGTCGTGAAGGGACCGGCCGAGGGTGTCGCGCGGAAGCTCATCGGTATCCGGAACGGCGTTCATGACCTTGGCATACGTCGGTTATGCGACAACAGAGGTGGTATGCGCAGTATCGGTTGCGCCCACTGCTTCGGTACGGGGCGCGGTGGGCTCTGCAAGGGCGATGCATTCGCCCGGATGCGCGATGCGGTGCCCACGGGCATGCAAGGCTGCGCCGTCGGAGGCACTGGCATAGTGATAGAGCACACAGCGATCGAGCAGCGCGGGCGGATATTCGCGCTCGAGATCGTCGATACCGCTGTGCGAAGGATTGCCGTGCAGGCCGCAGTCGTGCGCGATCAGCTCACCGGCATCGGCGCAGCGCGCCAGCGTCTCGGGGATCGGCCGGGTATCGCTGGTCCAGACCACGCTGCCGCGCAGACGCAGGCCGTAGCTGGTCTGCGGCCAATGGTGGCGGGTTTCGAACACATCCAGACGCAGACCCTCGTGCCAGAACGCGTCGCCGACCGGAATGACCTGGAAGGCGTCCCAGAAATTGGCGCCTCCCTCGGCGAGCACGTTCGGATAGTCGCCGACCCGTTGATGCAGCAGTGGCACCACGCGCGCGGGCACATAGACGCGGGTGCGTCCGCGGCGCGTCGGATCGAAATAGGCATCGACGAACAGACGCTCGAAGCCCGCGACGTGATCGAGATGGGTATGGGTGATGAACAGCGCCTGCGGGGCCTCGCCGTAGTGCGCGAGGCAGGCACTGAGACCTTCGGCGCCGCAATCGATGGTCAGCCACGGCCGGCCGTCGCGCTCGATCGTCGCCATCGCCGAGCCCAATTCGACCGCCGACGCATTGCCGACGCCGTGAAAACGCAAACCCCAACCCATATTCGTCGCCTAAGTCCCTCGCTGCCAGAGCACATCGTACGCGCTGCGCAGCGTGGCGTAATCCCGTTCGACGTCTTCCAACGTGCGCGAACCGCGCAGTTTCAGCAGCGAGCGCTTCAGGCGGGCGAGATTGGCCTCTCGCCACGCGGTGGCGGGAATGCGCAGTTGGCTGCGGTCCACATCGATCACCCAACCGCGCCCGGAATCTTCGAACAGCAGGTTGCTGGCATTGAGATCGGCGTGATCGAGACCGGCACGATGGATCCGCGCGATCATCTGGCCTGCTTCCTTCCAGGGCGCATCGCCACCGGAAGCGGCTGCGCGTTCGGCCAGCGATCGCACGCCTTGCAGGCGTTCGAGCAGAATGGCGGCTCTGTAGAACAGCCCTTCGCGCCAATAGATCGCCGCGATGGGGCGCGGCACAGGCAGGCGCCGTCGCAGGAGTTCGCGGAGCAAGCGGAATTCATCGAAGCTGCGGATCCGGCCCACGCCACGCCAGAAAAACCGGCTGCGGCTGAAGCGGGCTGCGAAGCCGCCGCGCAGGTAGTGGCGGAGCACGGCCGGACCGAAGCCGGCCTCAGCCTGACTGCCTTCGACGAACCAGGCCGCACCGCGACCACCGCTACCGACAGCTTCCGCGCGTTCACCCCACCAGACCGGGTCGAACCAGGCTGCGTCAACGGCAGACCTGCCCGCTTGCCGCAGGCAGGTTGTGTCGAACAGAATCGCGCCACCTCCCGCTCCGCGCGCATCGCGGAACGGCATCAGGCTTTCGGTGGCATCGAAGGCGACCATTGACCGAGTCTATCAATTGCACGTGAAGAAAATCTCTTGAACGGACCCGCCTCGATCTGCCTGCTGCGCCTGTCCGCGCTGGGCGATGTGACCCATGTCCTGCCGCTGGTCCGTACTTTGCGTCGCGCATGGCCCGAGGTCGCGCTGACCTGGGTGATCGGCAGGGGCGAGCAGAAGCTGTTGGCAGGTCTGCCCGGAGTCGAGTTTCTCGTCTACGACAAGAACACCGGCCTCGCCGGCATGCGCGAACTGCGCCGCGGGCTGCGCGGCCGGCGCTTCGACGCCCTGCTGCAGATGCAGGTGGCGGCACGCGCGAACCTGCTGTCGGCATTCTTGCCGGCACAACGGCGGCTCGGTTACGACCGGTCGCGCTCGAAAGACCTGCATGGATTGTTCGTCAACGAACGCATCCCCGACCGCCCGGGCATTCACGTGCTCGACGCCATCGGCAGCTTTTGCGAACCGCTTGGGCTCAAGCAGACTGAAGTCGTGTGGGACATGCCAGTACCCGAGGAGGCCCGGGCATGGGCGCGGGCGCAGTGGCCGGACGATGGTGTGCGGACTCTGGCGATCTCACCCTGTTCCAGCCATGCGCTGCGCAACTGGCGCCCAGAGCGCTACGCCGCTGTCGCCGACCACGCCTCCACGCGCGGTTGGCGGGTGGTGCTGCTCGGTGGCCGCAGCCGGCTCGAACGCGATACCAGCGACGCGATCATTGCGGCGATGCAGGCACGCCCGCTGGATCTGGTCGGCAAGGACACCCTCAAACAGTTGCCGGCGCTGCTCGAACGCGCCGATCTGCTGATGACACCCGACTCCGGGCCCATGCATATCGCCAATGCGATGGGCACCAAAGTGCTGGGGCTGCACGCCGCCAGCAACCCGCGCCGCAGCGGTCCGTATTCAGACCTCCGGTTTTGCGTCGACCGCTACGACGATGCTGCGCGCAAATACCTGGGCAAGCCTGCAAGAGAACTGCGCTGGGGCACCAAGATCGAACATGCGGGTGTCATGGATCTGGTTACAGTGGAAGACGGGGTTGCGGCGTTCGAAAGGCATTGCTCAAGCGGCTGAATATCAGCTGCCGATAATCCGCTGCGAAGCATCTGCCATTGGCCATTGGCCAAAAAAAACCGCAACGCTAGACGCGTCGCGGGGGATTGGCCTGTGTCGTCGAGGCGGAGCCCGTCCATGACCACCGCGCATCGACTGTGTTCTGCCCATCGGGTCCTTCCGATGTGGGGTCCTTCCGGGCCGTTCGTGCATCCTGCACCGAACGTACGTGACCCTTTCCTGCGGGTCGCGCGTCCCTCCTGGGACATGCACGTGGCACTTCCATGTGCCTGCGACAGCTTCCGACGTATCGGAAGCTCTGGGGAAACCGGCTGCGTTGATGGCTGCGACCGTGTTCCGTTTCGTGCAAGGCAAAGTTAGGTTCTAACGATGACAATGGGAAGACGTACCCAAGCAGGTTTTCGGCCAACACTGGTATCTACCTTCAAGAAACGCCGGAGTTATTGCCATGTTTGATGCAGTCAGCTACCAATAGCGAACACGTCTACGTGAATATCGCTAGCAGAGAGAGTATTGGTATCTTCATTGAGCCATGCGCTGGAGTGCGAGACCGATCACAGTTCCAGTCGTATTGGCAGCCTACTGCGTACCGCATTGTGTACTGGGCCACATCCACACCTCATACCTTAACCTTGCCGCCATGTCCTCCGACCAGTGCCAGCCATGATCCGACGCCTGCTCCCTGCTCTTTGCCTGCTGCTCGCTACCACCACTCTGCACGCGCAGTACCTCAAGCCGCGCAACCGGTTGGCGCTGCCGTTGGAGCATCCGGTGGACGTGGTCATCCAGTTGGACCAGACCACTCTTGAGGCAGATGCGGCAACCGCTGTCGGTATCCCCGGCTCGAACAGCGGTGCGCTCGGTGCGCTGGCCGGCGGGATCGCCGCAGAAATCGGCGAAGCGCGGATGCGTCACCATCTGGATCCGGTTCTGGCGCGACTGCAAAAAGAGATGCCGCCGCAGAATTACGCCGCATTGCTCGAGGTAGAGCTGCGCGACAGGCTGGCGGGCACGCTGCAGATCGGTGCCATCCATATCCTTCCAACACCGGTCGATGGCGCCGGACCCACCGCGTCAGCACCGACCGCGACAGATCGACGCATCCTGTTCGTACAGGCGCGCTATGCGATGACAGTTGGCTATCGCGACCTGCGCATTCGCCTGAATGCGCGCATGAATCCGCCGCCGACACTTCAGCCGGGTCGCAAAGCCACCGATCCGGATTTTTTCCAGGTCATGTTCTACGACGTACCGGCTACCGGCATCGGCTATTTCTCCGGTCCGAAGGATATGGCGGCCGCGTGGTCGACGATGCGTGGCGAAGATCTCGCGGGCCACGTGAAGGCAGGGCTCGG
>JBIITV010000049.1:0-30093 GCA_044340325.1 Lysobacteraceae bacterium | reverse complement strand
TCGCGACCAGACGGCCCAGCGCGTCGTAGTACCACTGGTTGACCGGACGCAGCCAGCTGACGCCGCCGTTTTCGGCCACCACCTTCACCAGCGGGCGTGTCTCGCGCACCAGCTGGTTGAGGCTGTTGTATTCGTAGTCGGTCTGGTAGCCGCGCGCGTCGATGATCTGCACCACATTGCCCCAGCGGTCGACCCGCTGGGTGATGGTGCTGGTGGTCGCGGTGTTGGCGGTGTGCGACGGGAGCTTCACTTCCACCGTGCGGCCGAGCTTGTCGACACGGGTCAGGGTGATCGTCTCCACCACGCCATCGGTGGCGCTCAGGTATGCGTTCTGGCTGGTGCGCACCTGATGTCCGGCGAGGTTGTAGCCGAAGCTGCGCACCGCACCGCTGTCGTTGGACGAGATCAAACGGCCAACGGCATCGTAGGCGTATGCCATGCTGCCGCTGAGGCCGGACATGGTCTTGCCGCTGATCTCACCGAAAGCGTTGTAGGTCACCGTCTCGCTGGTATCGACCACTGTGCTCTGCAATGTGCTGCCGAGGTACTGATCACGCTCGGTCTGCGTGGTCGTCTGGCGACCGGTCTTGTCGTAGGTGTTGCTGACCCGCACGATCGCGCTGCGGCCTTCGTTGCCGGTCAGCGTGTAGCGCACGCCGGTCAGGTTGTCGGCGGCGTCGTAGGTGCGGATGACGACAGCGCCCTCGCCGTCGCGCTCCCACACCGCGCGGCCTTGCCAGTCGTAGCGCATCAGCTGCACTTGGTCGCGGCTGTCGTCGGTCACGGCAGCGTTGGTACCGTTCTTGCCGTTCGCGTAACGACGCACCACCACCGCATTGCCGAAGGCGTCGTAGGCCATCGTGGTGTATGGCGAGCGCTGTTCGTACAGCGCGGCTGCGGTGAGATCGCGGGTGGTGCTGCCGATGAGCTGATTGTCAAGGTCACTCACGATCACTGCACGATTCGGCTCCTGCACCGAGGTGGTGCGGCCGATCGCGTCGTAGGTGGTGGTGGTGACGCCGGTGGGGTCGGTGATCGAAGTGACCCGGCCTTCGTTGTCGTAACCATAAGTGGCGGTGACATCGCTGGTACCGGTGCTGCCGTCGATGCGGCGGTACTGGCGCACCGAGATCTCGCTGGTCTTGCGGCCCAGTGCGTCGTAGCCCCAGCGGCTGATGCGGTTGAAGCCGGTGCTGGCATCGCCCGGCGCCGGCAGTGCTGGACGGGTGTCGATGCTCGGCGTCTGGCTCAGCGCGCGCGCGTACTCGATGGTCTCGATCGCTTCGCCGGTGGCGTTGTACTTCGTCTCGGTCACGTAGCCCAGCGCGTCCACCGTGAAGGTATTGCGGCCCAGCGCATCGTAGTAGCGATAGGCGGTGGCCCACACATCGCTGCCGCTGTTGGGCACGCCTTCGAGCAGAACCGACTCCTTCACCAAGTCGCCATAGGCGTTGTAGGTATAGGTGGTGGTCGGTTTTCCGGTAGCGTTTGCTCCGCTGTTGGCGTAGTACGCAACTGAAGAGAGTTCGACGGTTTCCTTCTGCCCGCGCAGGCTGTAGCCGATGACGATACTGCGATCGTCGACGCTGCTGGCCGGCACGCCGCCCGCCTGCATCTGCGCAAGCGAGATCGCCTGCGTTTCCGTCCAACCCGGAATCGTGCCCAGACGGTTCGCATGGCGGCGCACCTGCGTCTGTTCGCCGTAGGCGTTGTACGTGTACGACGTGACCTGGCGTTCCTGGTCGATCTCGTAGGCGACTCTGCCCAGTGCGTCGTAGACCTTGTAGCTGTAGAAACCGCGCACATCCTTCTGCACCACCGCCTGACCCAGCGCGTTGTAGCTCACTTCCAGCGTCGGTCGAACACCGCTGTCCGAAATCACGCCAGTGGCAGCATTGACGACGCCAGGATCAGTGAACGTGGTACTGATCTGGTTACCGCGACTGTCGTATGCGTAATAGGTTGCGCGGACGTCGCTCACAAGCGACGCATCCGCATTTTCGATACGGCTCAGAAGATTGCCATTGCCGTCGTAGGTGAAGCGGGTCGCGATCGAAAGCAGCGACGCGGTCAGCGCACCGTTGCTGTCGACGCTGGTCACCGTGACCTGCGGACTGAACTCGGCTTCGATGCGCCCGGCTGCGTCGTACTGGTAGGTCCAGACCGCGTTGTTGCGATCGGTGCGGGTCAGCATCCGATCGGCGCCGTCGTAGGTGAAGCGCTCGGTCTTGCTCAGCGCATCGGTACGTACCTGCAGGCGGCCGGCGGCATCGTAGGTGGACCGTGTGCGGCGTACGTCGGCAGCCGGCTGGGCGCTGGCCCACGCGCTGAGGCCGGCCTCGGTGATAGTGGTGGCCGGAGGACGCTGCCCATAGGCGATGGTGTCCGTGATCCGGCCGGCGCCGTCGTAGCGGGTTTCGGTCAATGCGCCCGTGGCATCGAGCATGAAACGCTGGCGCCCGGCAGTGTCGTACACATGGCGCGTGGTGCGGGATTCGACCGTCGACAGCGCTGAGACCAGCTCGTTCTCGCTGTCGGTCGGATCGAAAGCGATCGCGGTGCCGTACTGCAATGCCTCAACGACACGACCGGCGGCGTCGTAACGGGTTTCGACAGCGACACCACTGCCGGCACTGGATCGGGTCACCGCAAACCGCGCACGACCGGCGCTGTCGTAGACCATGTACTCGGCGCGCGCGGTGCCTGCATTGGCGGCGACGAAGGTCGAAAAGTCCGCATCGGTGGCGGTGCCGGCCAGCAGCTTGGTGCGGAGTGCCGCACTCACGCTCATCGTGACACTGAACAGCAATGTCTGGGTGACGCGGCCCGCGCCATCGTAGCGGGTCTGACTGAGTGTGCCGGACCCGGTCAGCGTATAGCGCGGACGTCCCGCGCTGTCGTGGATGAAGTATTCGATCTGATCGGCGGTGCTGCCGGTCAGCAGTGCATCCAGCTGGGACACGCTGGTGTCATTGCCGACGGTTGCTGGGTCGATCGTCGACGCATAGCGCACGCGCGCGACGGTGCGCCCCGCAGCGTCGTAGTACATCCGGCTGACAGCGCCGATCGCATCCACGGTGAAGGCCAGCTGCCCGGCTGCGTCGTACACCTGACGGACGAACAGATCCTTCGCTGTGGCGTTTGCGGCCACATCGGAGACAGTCGCAGTGCCTGCACGCAAGCTGTCGCGCAGGGCCTGTGTCAGCGTCATCCTCTGCGCATAGCGGCGTTCCGTCACCGTTCGGCCCGCACTGTCGTAACCGGTCGCGATGACACCACCGCTCCCATCGATGCTCAGCGCGACGCGGCCATCGCGGTCGTAGACCCGGTAGATCGTTTCGTCTTTCAGGTTGTCGCTGAGCGTCTGGTCGGTCACCAGCGCGACGACTTCGGCTTCGGTGGGCGCTGCCGACAGCCCGGTGATCACCGCGACCTTGGCGTAGGTGCGGGTCATCGTGACGCGCCCGGCCGCGTCGTAGACCACTTCGCTGACGCTGCCGGCGCCATCGACGCTGAAACGCAGACGATCGGCGGCGTCGTAGCTGAAACGGGTGACGCGGCCACTGGCGTCGGTCTTGCTGACAACGTTGTCGTTCGCGTCGTACGTGTAGAGGGTGACAAGGTCGAGCGTGCCGGGCGCAACGGTTTCGCTGATGCGGCGGCCAAGGGTGTCGTAAGCGTAGGCGATGGTCTGTGCGGCCGTGGTGCCTGCACCCTCGGTCATCGTCAATTGGCGACCGTCGCGGTCCCAGGTGTAGGTGGTCGTGAGCGCAAGGCCGACGCCGTTCACCAGTGGGTCGCGGATCGTATCTGTCAATTGACCCTTGCGGTCGTACAGCATGGTGGTCTTGCGACCGCTGGCGTCGACGACGCTCAACTGGCGACCCCGGGCGTCGTACGTCATGGTCGTGACCAGGGCAAGACCGTTCGGATCCTCGGTTCTGCTCAGCACGCGTCCGGCGGCGTCGTAGCTGTATTCGATCCGACGATCGCTGCCATCGACCATGACCACGACGAGGCCTCGCCTGTCGTACTCGTTGCGACTGATCCGGTTCAACGGATCGGTCACGGTCAGGACCTGGCCATCCTTGTTGTAGGTCGACGTCGTGGTGGCGATGGTGCCATCGGGCAGCGTCTGGGTGACCGTGAACACCTGACCGAAGCGGTTCTGGGTGGTGGTCATGCTCACGCCTTCGGCGGTGAGCACGGTCATGCTGCGCGCGTTGTCGCTGTGGGTATAGCTGGTGACGCGGCCCAGCGCATCGGTCTGGCTGACCACACGGCTGAAGGCGTCGTACGCCATCGACACGCGCTCGTTGCGGCCGCTGACGTTGTTCGCGGTCTGAGAGACCGTGCGACCAAGGCGGTCGTATTCGACGGTTACGGTATTGCCGCGCGCGTCGGTACGCGTGGTGGCACGGCCGAAGGCGTCGTAGACCACGCCCATGCTGCGGCTCAGCGTGCCGCCGGCTTCGGTCTGATTGCTCAGCAGGCCGCGATTGTCGTAGCTGCTGGTAACGGTGCGGCGGACGCTGTTGTTCGCTTCCAGATCCTGCTGAGTGCGCAGCTCGCCGAACGCGGTGTAGGTGTACAGCGTGCGGTAGTTCTCGGCATCGATCAGTTCGCTGAGCAGGCCACGGGTGTCGTAGCGGAACTGGTTGCGGGTGTCGAGCGCAGGGTCGAGGCTGAGTGCGGTAATCGCTTGCTGTACATTGGCGCGATTACCCGCATTCGCCAAGGTGATGCGGCCGCTATAGGCGATGGTGTCGATCGCCTGACCGAAGGCGTTGTAGCGGGTCTCGACCACTTCGCCCTGTGCATTCTGCACGTTGGCGCTGTCGTGCACGCCGCGAACGATGAACGTCTGATGTCCTGCGGCATCGTAGAAATACCAGGTCTTGTTGCCGGCGGCATCGATGCTCTCGATCCGGCGGCCGACCAGGTCATAACTGTGGCGCACGCCGTACTGGGCGTAGATCGCGTCGATCTGCGCTTCCGTCATGCCGGGTAACAAGCGGGTCGAGCCCTCGCCCGTCAGCTCGCCGATCAGATTGCCGAACACGTCGTAGCGACGGTTGCCCTCGCGGACCTCGGTGGTGCCCTGCGCCGCTTCGGTCTTCACCAGTCGCCCGGCTTCGTCGTAGCTGTAGCGGGTGACAGTACCTTCGTGGTTGAGCTCGGTGACCAGCTGGCCCAGGCCGTTGTAGCTGCGCCGGGTCAGACGGAAGGCTTCCGCAGGCGCGCCGGTGGTGGCGCTGGTGCGCAGGGTGGCGAATGTCTCGGTGCCGGTCAGGCCGGTCAAACGCTTGGCGTAGGCTTTCACCGCGCGCTGGTTGTTGGCGTCGTCGTAGACGAACTCGGTGAGATAGCCTTCGGCATCGAGCATGCCGATCTGCTGGCTGCGCGCGTTGTAGAACAGCCGGGTGGTCTGGTCGTTGGCCGCATTGGCCGCTGGACGCAGTTGCTCCAGCGTGCCGCTGGCCCAGAGGCCTGGATTGGTCACAGTGGCGTAGCGGACCGTTTTTATCGCACGCCCGCCGGCATCGTAGATCGTTTCGGTGAGATAGCCTTCCGCATCGAGCGTGCCGATCATCCGGTCGGCGCTGTCGTAGAACATGCGGCTGATGCGCGGTACGACGGTGGCGTCGCCCGGCTTGTCCACGGTCGACGACAACAGACGCGACGCGCCGTCGTAGGCATACGTGATGACCAGACCTGCGGCATCGATCTCGGTCGCAAGACGCCCCGCATCGTCGTAGGTGCGACTGCTGCTGCGGTCATTGGCCGCATCGATCCGCACCCAGACATCGTCACCGCCCGGCTTGGGCGACGTCACCGAGAACAGCAGCCGATTCTTCACTACAAACGTCGGCATCCCTCTGACCAGGGCCAACCAATTCGAGGTATCCACGCGGGTCGCATAGGCGATGGTTTCGACCGGGCGGCCGATATCGTCGTAACGGGTGCGCACGACGGCGCCGGTGCCATCGACGGTTCCGGTCAGGCGTCCCGAATCGTCATAGAAGAAATAGCTCATCGCGCCATTGGCGTCGTAGACGCCGCGCAGCTGTCCGCTGCGGTCGTAATACCTGAATGTGATGCGGTTTTCGCTGCCGTATTCGCTGGTGATGCCGATCTGGCCGGTGCGATAGTATTGATCGATGCGGATCATGCCGGTGTCGGACGTGGTCCATACCTGGCGCTCGGAATCGGCGTACGCATAGGTAGTAAGCACGGTCGCAGCGTCGTTGGTTGCCAACCATGTCGCATAGCCGGTTGGATCAGCGCGCCTATCCGGCATTGCCGCAGTCGAGACATCTCGGTTCAACACGCTGAGCAGACGGCCCATGCCGTCGTAGACGTAATCGACCACCTCGCTGGTTGCGGGTGCTCCGCTGCCAGCCGTGCGTCCCGGGCCGTGTACGGTGATCTTCTGCCGTAACAGACCCTGGGCATCATAGGTGTGACTGACGATACCGGTCGCGGCATCCAGAACGCCGGCACCGTTGACATCGGCGCTGACCGTCGCGTATCTCACCGACCGCGATAGACGCCCCTTGATGTCGTAGCTGTAGACGCTGAGCGCGCTGCTGGCACGACGCTTCGCGGTGGCGTTGGTCGCCCATGCATTGAGCGAAGCTTCGTCGTAGCTGCCGGTGTAGGTATCGCCCAGATAGCTGCGCTCGCTGTCGATCTGACCGATCCCGTTGCCGCTGGTGGCGTAGATCAGCTCGCGTACCTTGCCGGTGGCATCGATCTCGAAGCGCAGACGGTTGCGGCCGTCGTAGACGAAATTCGTTGTGAGCGCGCCGGACGGCGGCGTGTTGAGCGCATTCTTGCCTTGGCCCAGGGTCGCGGGAACGGTGTAACGGGTTTCCGAAGTCATCTGGTTGGCGGCGTTGTAAGCCCAGACCACCGTGTTGCCTTTCAGATCGCGCTGCAGCGTGCGATTGCCGTTGGCATCGTATTCGTATGTCGTATCCAACACTGCGGCAGCGCCTGCGAAAGGCGACTGCAGCATGCGAAGCAGATTGCCGGAGCCGTCGTAGCGGTATTCGGTCTTCTTGCGCAAGCCGTTGACTGCCGGCTCGATGACGGCCGTCAATTGGCGATCGGCGTCGTACTCGTAGGTCCAGGTGCGGCCTTCGCCGTCGACCACGTTCGTCGACGTCGCGTTGTACGTGAAGGTCGTGGTCTGCGGCAAGGCGTCCACGCCACCGCCCAGCGTGACCGACTTGACCCGGTAACCACCAGCGCCGTCGGCCTCGTACGTGTAGGCCACAGACACGCCGTCTCCGGTCGTGACGCCGGCGATGCGCAGATCACCCGAATTGCTGCTGACATAGGTGTATTCGGTGCGGAAACGCTTGCCGTCGTTGTTGCCCGGCACGCTGGTATCCCAGACGTTGTCGCCAGCATTGTCAGGGGTGAGATCGGTCTGTACCCAGGCCAGGCGGCCACTGCCGTCCGTGTTCTCGTAGCCATAGCTGATTTGCGATCTGAGGCTGCCGTTCTCCCGCGTGCCGACCGACGCCAGCTGCCCGGCGGTGTTGTAGGTGAAGAGGATCGCATCTGCATTGGCGCCTGAAGCGTCGACGGAACGCACCTCGGAGATCCGCTGGCTGCTGTCGTAGACGATGTCGTACTGCGCCGGCGCACCGGTATCGGAACGCTGATCGCGGATCCGCAGCAAGCGCCCTTTCAGCACAAGGTCCGCGTGATTCGCGAACTGTTCTTCGCGCTGCGAGCTGCCTTCGGTCAGCGTCCAGGTCCCGCTCGCAGCGTCCCAGAGCAACGCATCGTGGGCACCATCGCCAGCGGTGGTGGTGTAGCGGTTGGCGGCACCCGAGTATGCGAACACCACGCTCTGGCCGTCGCCGATATTGAGCGTCATGCTGCTGCCGGCTGCATTGAGCGTGCCGTTGAGCATCAGGTTGCGCTCGAAGCCCGTCACCCAACCGTCCTGACCCTGCCCCGCCACCGTGCCGCGGCTGTTGTAGGTGCGCAGCAGGCCGGTGCGCAGGCCGCGCACGAGCAGACTCTCGTCGAGATCCTGCAACACGAGGTTGCCGGTCGAAAGATTGACGTACTGGCTGGAACTCCCTTGACCGATCCGCCCTCCCCCTGCGTTGCCGAGCTGCGTCAGCGACGTATTGAAGAGACCGAGCCCACCACCGGTATAGACAGCGACCATCTGCATGATTCCTGTGAATGCAACGACATCACCGGACCGATTGATCCGGATTTGCCCACTCCATCCACAGAAGTCGCAAACAAGTTTAGGGGTTTTATGAAAATATTCGTGTCTGTCGCATGAATTCCAAACATCACATAAATGGCTTGTTTAGAAGCACAGAAATAACGATTCAAAGTGATCCTGTATTGCTTCTTTCTACGCTTTTCACGAACTTTCGCATTGAACTTCCGGAATCGATCACCAGAGATCGATGATCCTGTTTTCATGTTTTATACGCTTTGCACGCAGCGACTGCGAAGCAGCGAGATTTCGCCAGCGATTCACAAACGACAATAAAGGCGTACAACGAAACTGGAATGCGGTCGCAGGAGGAATGCGTGGTGGCCGCACGAGCGGCGTGGATGGTCGCCTGCTTCGATGACGACGCCCTGCATCCGCGACCGGAGATTCGCCGTAGTTCGAATCACGGGCCTGAATCCATTCCCCGTCGCAACCCATCATCAGGAGAACGTCGCGTGCGCAAACTATCCGTCATCACCGTTCTGGCGTTGCTGATCGCTGCCGGTTTCACCTTGAATACGACGGCTGGCGTATCCAATACCTTCATCGGCGCCGGAAAAACCTTCATGCTGGGTGGCCAGCAGAACCGCGCGATCACGCTCGAGGGCCGGAACATCGGCAACACCGACATCGAAGTGCTGCTGCTCGCCGACGGCAACGAACAGTCGATCGCGATCGTCAAACCGGAGAAAAGCTTCTCGCTCGAACTGCCCGCCCGCAATACGGCGCTGTTCCGGAATCATGCATCGCGCACCGCCAGCGTCAAACTGAAGCTGACGAATGCGGTCAGTCAGCTGTCGATGGGCTACGAAAACGGCGACGACGGTCTCTGAACATGCCTGTAGAGCCATGCGCGCCGCGCATCGATCAGGTCACGAACTGTTCGCTGAGGATGCGCTCTTCGAGATTGTGCTCGGGATCGAACAGCAGAGTGACCATGCGGTCGCGGGATTCGCGGATCGCCACTTCCACCGCATCGCGGATTTCGTGCGAATCGGCGGTGGCGCTGACCGGGCGTTTGTAGGGATCGAGCACGCGGAAGCGCACTTCGGTCTCGGCCTTGAGCAGCGCGCCGCGCCAGCGTCGCGGCCGGAACGGGGCGATCGGGGTCAGCGCGATCACGCCGCTGCCCAACGGCAGGATGGGACCGTGCGCGGAAAAGTTGTAGGCGGTACTGCCGGCGGGCGTCGCCACCATCACGCCGTCGCAGATCAGTTCGTCGAGCCGCATCTGGCCGTTGAGTTCGATCCCGATATGCGCGGCCTGACGGGTCTGGCGCAACAGCGAGACTTCGTTGTACGCCAGCGAGGAAACGCTGGCACCGGATTCGGTGAGCACCTGCATTTCGAGGGGGCGGAGTTTGGCGGGTTCGGCGGCCGCAAGCCGCTCCGGCAGATCGCCTTCCTCGAACTGGTTCATCAGGAACCCGACGGTGCCGAGCTTCATGCCGAAGACCGGGCAGCCGAGGCCACCGTGCCGATGCAGCGTGTGCAGCATGAAACCGTCGCCACCGAGCGCGCAGATCACCTCGGCATCGTCGGGCGCATGCTGACCATATCGCGCGGTCATCGTCGCCAACGCCGTCCGGGCATCGGCGGTCGTACTGGCGAGAAATGCGATTCGTTTCGCGGTCAAGGTCGACTCCAGTCGCGAGGGCCTTCACCCTCGCGACGAGCATAGCCGATCAGCCTCCGGCGGACAGCATCGACAGCCGGCGCACCGCGACCGAGGCGGTCGGGTAATCCATGGTCTTCTGCGCCGCCAGTTCGCCCAGCATCGTCATCGTGAAGCGCAGCGAAGCATCGTCGCGTTCGATCCAGTGCTTGAGCTTGGCGTCGGCGCTGGCGCCGGGCGCATCGAGCACCTGCATCGTCAGCAGGCGCTGCTGCGCGGCCAGCTCGTCGCGCAGCGAACCGCGCGCGACCGCATGCCAGCGGCCGTCGACCGCCAGTGTGTCGATCTGCGCGTACAGCCACGGCAGCTTCAGCGCATCGCCGAGACGGAAATGGGCCTTGGCCACGTCCACCGGCTCGAGCTTGCGCGCGCGCGCGACTTCGATGATGTCGCAACACCATTCCAGATACGGCAACGCCGACAGCTGTTTCGCCAAAGGCTCGGGCAAGCCTTTGGCTTTCCAGTCGGCGAAACTGGCATCGTAGGCAGGTCGCATCGTCGACGGCAGGATGCCGGAACCGGCGCGGATTTCACGGAAGCCGTCGTGATAGCGGCTTACCGCAGCGGTGATGTCGGGGATCGCCCCCGGGCGCGACAGCAGCCAGCGTGTCATCGAACGCTGCAGCGACCAGATCACCTGCAGCGCATCGACCTGCACCGATTCGGGCACCTTGCCGTCGAGCGCGTCGATCTGCGCCCAGAGTTCGCGCGCGTCCAGGGTTTCGCGGGTGATGGTGAACGCTTTTGCGACTTCGCCCGGGCTGCGGCCGGTGTCTTCGGTCATGCGCAGAATGAAGGTCGCGCCCATCCGATTGACCAGCGAGTTGGTCACGGCGGTGGCGATGATTTCACGCTTCAGACGGTGCTGCTCCATCGCCTTGGCGTATTTCTGCTGCAGCGGCCGCGGGAAGTAGCGAACGAGTTCCTTCGACAGGTAAGGATCTTCGGGCACGTCGGAATCGAGCAACTGCTGGAACAGCACGATCTTCGAATACGACAGCAGCACCGACAGCTCCGGCCGGGTCAGGCCGATGCGACGGGCCTTGCGCTCGGCGATCTCGGCGTCGCTTGGGAGGTATTCGATCTGACGGTCGAGCAGGCCCTGGGCTTCGAGGGTGCGGATGAAATGCTGCTTCGAGCCCAGCCGCGACAGGCTCATCCGCTGCATCAGGCTCAGGGCCTGGTTCTGGCGGTAGTTGTCGTTCAATACCAGTTGCGCCACTTCGTCGGTCATCGACGCCAGCAGTTTGTTGCGCCCGGGCATGGTCAGCTTCTTGCGCTGCACTTCGCCATTGAGCAGGATCTTGATGTTGACTTCGTGGTCCGACGTGTCCACGCCGGCCGAATTGTCGATGAAGTCGGTGTTGAGCAGCACGCCGTTGAGCGCTGCCTCGATGCGGCCGAGTTGGGTCAACCCCAGATTGCCGCCCTCGCCCACCATTTTGCAGCGCAGCTCACCGCCGTTGACGCGCAGACCGTTATTGGCGCGGTCACCGACATCGGCATGGGTTTCGCTGGCCGCCTTGACGTAGGTACCGATACCGCCGTTCCAGAGCAGATCGACCGGCGCCTTCAGGATCGCATGCATCAGATCCATCGGACTCATCGCCGCGACATCCGCTTCGATACCCAGCGCAAGTTTGATTTCCGGCGACAGCGCGATCGATTTCGCGGAACGCGGATAGACGCCGCCGCCCTTGCCGATGAGGGCTTTGTCGTAATCGTCCCAGCTGGAACGCGGCAGCTTGAACATGCGCTCGCGTTCCTTGAAGGAGATCGCGGCGTCCGGGTTCGGATCGAGGAAGATATGGCGATGGTCGAACGCGGCCAACAGACGGATATGCTTCGACAGCAGCATGCCGTTGCCGAACACATCGCCGGACATGTCGCCGACGCCGACGCAGGTGAAGTCGGCGGTCTGCGAATCGCGGCCGAGCGCGCGGAAATGGCGCATGACCGATTCCCAGCCGCCGCGCGCGGTGATGCCCATGCCCTTGTGGTCGTAGCCGACCGAGCCACCGGAGGCGAATGCGTCGTCAATCCAGAAACCGTGCGCGCTGGCGATGCCGTTGGCGATGTCCGAAAAAGTGGCCGTGCCCTTGTCGGCGGCGACGACGAGATACGGATCGTCGCCATCATGGCGGACCACGTCCTCTGGTGCGACGATCTTTCCGCCGACGATATTGTCGGTGATGTCGAGCAGACCGTTGATGAAACGCTTGTAGCAGGCCACGCCTTCGTTGAACCAGGCGTCGCGATCGACCGAGGGATCCGGCAGCTGCTTGCAGAAGAAGCCGCCTTTCGAGCCGACCGGCACGATCACGGTGTTCTTCACCATCTGCGCCTTCACCAGGCCCAGCACTTCGGTGCGGAAATCTTCGCGACGGTCCGACCAGCGCAGGCCACCGCGCGCGACCGGACCGAAACGCAGATGCACGCCTTCGACGCGCGGGCCGCAGACGAAGATTTCGCGATACGGGCGCGGCTTCGGCAGATCGGGCACTTTCGACGCATCGAACTTGAAGCTGAGGTAATCGGCGGGACCGCCGTCGGCACGCATGCCGTTGTTGTAGTGGATGTAGTAATTGGTGCGCAGCGTGGCTTCGATCACACTGACGAAGCCGCGCAGGATGCGGTCCTCGTCCAGACTGGAAACGCCGTCAAGCAGTACGGTGATTGCCTGACGCGTCGCTTCGAGCTGGGCCTGACGCTTGCCCGAGCGCGCCGCGATCACCGGCTCCACCGCCGCCAGCATCGCCTCATCGCTGCCTGCGAGCGCCGACAGCTGATGACGGAACAGTTCCATTCCGGCCTTGATGTCGACCCTGCTTTCGGTGCCGGTGACCGGATCGAAACGCGCTTCGAACAGCTCGATCAGCAGACGGGCGATGATCGGATAACGCGCGAACGTGCCCTCGACATAGCTCTGCGAGAACGGCACGCCGACCTGCAGCAGATACTTGCAGTAGGCGCGCAGCATCGACACCTGTTTCCACGACAGATTCGCGGCGAGGATGAGCCGGTTGAAGCCGTCGTTCTCGGCATTGCCGCGCCAGATCTGCGCAAATGCGTCCTCGAAACTCTCGTCGAAGTCGTCGACATTGATGTCGGCACGACTGGCTTCGACCTCGAAATCCTGGATGAAGGCCACTTGCTTTTCGAGACCCGGCTTTTCGAGACCCGGGGCATCGACTTCCACCCGGTAAGGATGCTCGGAGATCACGCGCAGCCCCATGTTCTCCATCATCGGCAGCGCATCCGACAGGGGAATGTCGTCGCCGATGCGATAGAACTTGAAGCGCAGACCGCCTTCCTGGTCGCGGCACAGACTCAGACGCAGGTCCTGCTGCGGCGTCAGCGCCGCGATCTGCTCGACATCGTCCGCCGCCACGGCGGCCGAGACCTTTTCGATGTACCCGGCCGGCAGCGCGCGGCCGTAGCGGTTGGCCAACGCCAGACCGCGCTCTTCACCGTGGCGGGAGACCAGCTGCTCGCGCAGATCGTCCTGCCAATTGCGTACGATGGCCGCGAGTTTCGCGTCGATCCGGGCCGCATCGACATCGACCGCTTCGCCCTTGCGTGGACGCACCAGCATGTGCAACTGCGCGAGCGGCGAATCGCCGAGCTGGATCGTCGAGTCGACGCGATCGGCATGCAGCGTATCGCGCAGCATCGCTTCGATGCGCAGGCGCATCTCGGTGTTGTAGCGATCGCGCGGGATGTACGCGAGCACGGAATAGAAACGGCCGTAGCGGTCGTGGCGCAGGAACAGGCGGCTGCGGACGCGCTCCTGCAGGCTGAGAATGCCCGAAGCGAGCTGGTACAGCTCGGTCTCCGTCGACTGGAAAAGTTCGTCGCGCGGCAGTTTTTCGAGAATGTGCCGCAACGCCTTGCCGCTGTGGCCGGTGGGCTGCAGACCCGACGTGCGCATCACGTATTCGTGGCGCTCGCGCACCAGCGGGATCTCCCACGGGCGACGCGTATAGGCGCTGGAGGTGTACAGACCGATGAAACGCTGCTCGGCGATCGCGCGGCCGTCGGCGTCGAAACTGAGTACGCCGATGTAGTCCATGTAGCCGGGACGGTGCACAGTGGCGCGGGCATTGGTCTTGGTGAGGATCAGCGCATCCACCGCACCGGACTGCGGCATGAAGTGCGCGGCCAAAGTGGTCAGCTTGCGTGGCCGGCTGCTTTCGCGGCCACGCAGCAGCCCCAGGCCGGTGCCGGCGTCCGCCGCCAGCACTTCTTCGCCGCCCTGCTTGCGCACGCGGTACTCGCGATAGCCCAGAAAGGTGAAATGATCGTCGGCGGCCCAGCGCAGGAACGCCTGCGCTTCCTTGCGACCGGCATCGCTGACCGGCATCCTGCGTTTGCCGACATCCTCGGTGACATCCAGCATCTTCTGGCGCATCGCCGGCCAGTCCTGGACGATGCCGCGTACATCGGCCAACACGTCAAGGATCGCGGTTTCGATATCGCGCGCATCGGCGGCGGACTGGCGATCGATTTCCAGATGCATCATCGACTCGATCGCGCCCTCGCCGACCGCCGTGAGCTTGCCGCTGCGGTCGCGGGCGATCTTCACCACCGGATGCCCCAGCACGTGCACGCCCACACCGCGCTCGGCCAGCGCCATGGTCACCGAATCGACCAGGAACGGCATGTCGTCGTTGACGATCTGCAGCACCGTATGCGGCGACTCCCAACCGTGTCTGGCCAAGGTCGGATTGAACAAACGGACACTCGGCGTGCCCGGCTTGCGGTTGCGCGCGAAATCGAGGAAATCGTTGGCCAGCGCAGCCCAACCATCGGCCCCGTGCATCGGCAATTCGTCTTCGGTCATCCGCTGGTAGAACGCGCCGGCGAAGGCGCTGGCATCGTCCTGACGCACCTTGCCGGCGCGCTTGCGGATGGCGTCGAAGATCGGATCGAGCAACGTTGTCCCGGCGCGCGCCGGTTTTCGTGCGACCGGGCGGCGCGAGGCAGGTGCTTTAGTGGTCATGTGCGGATCCTGTCTGTATCTATCAGCATCATCTATCAACATCTATCGATGGCGGCGTATGCGATCGCGATGAAGCGATCAGCGCAGACCGGTTTCGTTGCGGGCGATCACCAGACGCTGGATCTCGCTGGTGCCTTCGTAGATTTCGGTGATCTTGGCGTCGCGGAAGTAACGCTCGAGCGGCATTTCCTTCGAATAGCCCATGCCGCCATGGATCTGCACCGCCTGATGGGTGATCCACATCGCCGCTTCGGACGCGACCAGCTTGGCGATGGACGCTTCATTGGTGAAGCGCTCGCCCTCGCCTTTCGTCCATGCAGCGCGCAGCGTCAGCAGCGTGGCCGCATCGAGCTTGCACTTCATGTCGGCGATCTTGGCCTGGGTCATCTGGAAGGTGCCGATCGGCGCGCCGAACGCCTTGCGGTCCTTCACATAGGTCAGCGTGGCCTCGTACGCGGCGCGGGCGATGCCGATCGCCTGCGAGGCGATACCGATCCGGCCCGCGTCCAGCACGCCCATCGCGATCTTGAAGCCCTCGCCTTCCTGACCCAGCACCTCATCGGGCAGGACCACATAGTCGGCGAACTCGATCTCGCAGGTAGCCGATGCGCGGATGCCGAGCTTGGGTTCGGTCTTGCCGCGGTGGAAGCCGGGCTTGGCGGTATCGATCATGAACGCGGTGATGCCGCGCGCACCCTTCTCGGGATCGGTCATCGCGAACAGCACGATGTATTTGGCGACCGGGCCGGACGTGATCCAGCTCTTCTTTCCGTTGACCACATAACTGCCGTCGGCCTGCTTGACCGCTTTGCAGCGCATCGCGGTGGCGTCGGAGCCCGACTGCGGTTCGGTGAGCGCGAAAGCGCCGATCTCCCGACCTTCGGCGATCGCGCGGACATACAGCTGTTTCTGCGCCTCGGTGCCGAATTTCAGGATGCCGTTGCAGAACAGCGAATTGTTGACCGACACGATGGTCGAGTGCGCGGCATCGCTGGCGGCGATCTCGATCATCGCAAGGACATAGCTGATCGGGTCCATGCCGGCGCCGCCGTATTCCGCCGGCACCTCGATGCCCATCAGCCCGTTTTCGCCGAGGGTACGGATGTTTTCGAGCGGAAATTCGCCGGTGCGGTCGTGGTGCTCGGCGCTGGGGGCGATTTTCTCCTGCGCGATGCGGCGGGCCACGTCCTGAATCATCAACTGCTCTTCGGTAAAGCGAAAGTCCACGGCGCACCTCGGCTGGGGGGTCAATTGGTTTGAAAGCGGGGGGAGAAAGGTGAAAGCAGGGGTATGAAATCGAAACCACCATTGTAGCCGCGAGCGCAAGCCGACCGCAGCGCGCTTGACCGCTTGCAGCACAGCGCACACAATCATCTTTATATCGCGATAGGAAGATATGATGGATCTCGAAGCTTGGTCTTCGCGGCTGAAAGTCCTGGCCGACGCGACCCGCGTGCGCCTGCTGGCGCTACTGGAAAGCGAAGAACTGACCGTGGCCGAGTTGTCCTCGATCACCCGCCTCGCCCAGCCGCGGGTATCCACCCATCTGGCACGCCTCAAGGAAGCCGGCCTGGTCCGCGACCGTCGCGCCGGCGTCTCCGCCTACTACCGTTTCGACGAGGCCGCCCTCGATCCCGCCCAGGGCGCGCTTTGGCGCGCACTGCGCGCAGGCAGCGACGACCCGCTGCTGCGCCAGGACGCCGAGCGCATTCCCGCCGTGCTCGCCGCGCGTGCGGCCGACGCCAACTGGGCCGACAGCGTCGCCGGGGACATGGAACGCCACTACTCGCCGGGCCGCACCTGGGAAGCGCTGGCGCGATCCGCGCTGCCGCTGCTCGCACCCGGGCATGTGCTGGACATCGCCTCCGGAGACGGTGTGCTGGCCGAGCTGCTGGCGCCGCACGCCCGCGAATACATCTGCATCGATTCGAGTACCCGCGTGGTCAACGCGGCCACCGAACGTCTGCGCCGCTTTCCCAATGTGCAGGTCCGCGAAGGCGACATGCACGCGCTGCCGTTCGCCGACGATCATTTCGATCTGGTCGTGCTGATGCATGCCCTGACCTACGCGGCACGGCCTGCGGTGGCGGTGGCCGAAGCCGCGCGCGTGCTGCGCCCGGGAGGACACCTGCTGCTGAGCAGCCTGGCCGAACACGCGCATCGTGCCGCCGTCGAGGCCTACGGACACGTCAACCTCGGCTTCTCTGACAAGGATCTGCGCCAGTTCGTGCAGAAGGCCGGGCTGCGGATCGCCAATTCCGAAACCGTGACCCGCGAGAAACGCCCGCCGCATTTCGAAGTGATCTCGATCATCGGAATCAAACCCACAAGCATCGAACCTGGAGTCGACGCATGAACACCCTTCCCTGGCTCGCCCCCGATCGCGTCGCCAAGCTGGAATCCGCGCTGGCTGCGCGGATCCTGCTGCTGGACGGCGCCATGGGCACGATGATCCAGCGCTACGAGCTGGGCGAAGACGACTACCGGGGCACGCGTTTCGCGGCCGGCTTCGACGCCAATGCCGCAGTGGATCATGCGCACGGCGCAGGCTGCGGCTGCGCGCACGACCAGAAAGGCAACAACGACCTGCTGACGCTTACCCGGCCCGAAATCATCCGCAGCATCCACAGCGAATACCTCGCTGCCGGCGCCGATCTGATCGAAACCAACACCTTCAATTCCACCACCATCTCGCTGACCGATTACGGCCTGCAGCATCTGGCGCGCGAACTCAACGAAGCCGGCGCCCGCCTCGCCCGCGAAGCCTGCGATGAGGCGGAGGCCGCGACGCCGGACAAGCCGCGCTTCGTGGTGGGCGTGCTGGGCCCGACCAGCCGTACCGCATCGATCAGCCCTGACGTGAATCGCCCGGGTTTCCGCGCGATTTCCTTCGATGAGCTGCGCGTGGCCTACCGCGAAGCCACCGATGGTCTGATCGACGGCGGCGCCGACATCATCATGGTCGAAACCATCTTCGACACGCTCAACGCCAAGGCCGCGCTGTTCGCCATCGAAGAAGCCTTCGACGCGCGCGGCGCACGCCTGCCGATCATGATTTCCGGGACGATCACCGATGCCTCCGGCCGCACCCTGTCCGGACAGACCGCCGAGGCCTTCTGGTATTCGCTGCGTCATGCGCAGCCGCTGTCGATCGGTCTCAACTGTGCGCTGGGCGCGAAGGATCTGCGCGCGCACGTCGACATCCTCGCCCAGATCGCCGACGCCTACGTCAGCGCCCATCCCAATGCCGGCCTGCCGAACGCGTTCGGCGGCTACGACGAAACGCCGGAAGACATGGCCGGCATACTGCGCGAATTCGCAACCTCCGGCCTGCTCAATGTGGTCGGCGGCTGCTGCGGCACCTCGCCCGCCCACATCCGCGCGATCGGCGACGCAGTGGCCGGGCTGCCGCCGCGAGCGCTGCCCTCGACCATCGAAACCGAAGCCGCATGATGACGACACCAGACAGTTCCACCGCGTTTACCCGGCTGAGCGGTCTCGAACCGCTGGTGATCACGCCGCAGACAAATTTCGTCAATGTCGGCGAACGCACCAACGTCACCGGTTCGGCGCAGTTCAAGAAACTGATCCTGGAAGGCCGTTACGACGAAGCCGTCGTCGTCGCCCGCCAACAGGTGGAAAACGGCGCGCAGGTGCTCGACGTCAACATGGACGAGGGCATGCTCGATTCCGAAAAGGCGATGGTCGACTATCTCAACCTGATCGCCGCCGAACCCGACATCGCACGCATTCCGGTGATGGTGGACAGTTCGAAGTTCAGTGTCATCGAGGCTGGCCTGAAATGCCTGCAGGGCAAGGGCATCGTCAATTCGATCTCGATGAAGGAAGGCGAAGCCGAATTCCTGCGCCAGGCGCGGCTGGTGCGCCGCTACGGCGCCGCCGTGGTGGTGATGGCGTTCGACGAGCAGGGCCAGGCCGACACCATCGAACGCAAGGTCGAGATCTGTTCGCGCGCCTACGCGCTGCTGACCGAGAGCATCGGCTTCCCGCCCGAAGACATCATCTTCGACCCGAACGTGTTCGCGGTCGCGACCGGCATCGAGGAACACAACGACTACGCGGTCGCGTTCATCGAAGCCGCACGCGAACTGAAACGGCGATTCCCGCTGAGCCACATCTCCGGCGGCGTCTCCAACGTCTCGTTCTCGTTCCGCGGCAACGAAGCGGTGCGGCAGGCGATCCACGTCGTCTTTCTGTATCACGCCATCAGGGCCGGCATGGACATGGGGATCGTCAACGCCGGCGCGCTGCCGCTTTACGACGATCTGGAAGCCGATCTGCGCGAACGCGTCGAAGATGTGGTGCTCAACCGGCGCGCGGATTCGACCGAACGCCTGCTCGAGATCGCCGACCGTTTCAAGGGCAAGAAGGGTGAGAAGCGCGTCGAGGACCTGCGCTGGCGCGAGAAGCCGGTGAACGACCGGCTGTCGCACGCGCTGGTCCACGGCATCGACCAGTACATCGACACCGATACCGAAGAAGCGCGGGCGCGCTCCACGCGTCCGCTGGATGTGATCGAAGGTCCGCTGATGTCCGGCATGAACGTGGTCGGCGATCTGTTCGGCGCCGGCAAGATGTTCCTGCCGCAGGTGGTGAAATCGGCGCGGGTGATGAAAAAGGCCGTCGCCTATCTGTTGCCCTATATCGAAGCCGAAAAGCTGCGCACCGGCGACGTCGGCAAGAACAACGGCAAGATCATCATGGCGACCGTGAAGGGCGACGTTCACGACATCGGCAAGAACATCGTCGGCGTGGTGCTGGCCTGCAACAACTTCGAGGTGATCGATCTGGGCGTGATGGTGCCGGCGCAGATCATCCTGGATCGCGCCCGCGAGGAGAACGCCGACATCATCGGCCTGTCCGGCCTGATCACCCCATCGCTGGAGGAAATGAGCCACGTCGCCCGCGAGATGCAGCGCCAGGGGCTGACGATGCCGCTGATGATCGGAGGCGCCACCACCTCCCGCGCGCACACCGCGCTGAAGATCGACCCGCACTACAAGTCGCCGACGGTGTGGGTGAAGGACGCATCCCGCGCCGTGGGTGTTGCCCAGTCGCTGATCTCGAAGGAACTGCGCGAGGCCTTCGTCGCCGCCAACGACAGCGACTACGCCGAAATCCGCCAACGCCACAAGAATCGCGGCGACGCCAAGCGCCTGGTGCCGCTGGCGAAGGCGCGCGCGCAGCGCTTCGACGGCGGCTGGGCCGACTACGCGCCACCGACGCCGAAACAGCCGGGGCTGACCGTTTTCGACGACTATCCGTTGGCCGAACTGATCGAATACATCGACTGGACGCCGTTCTTCAACACCTGGGAGCTGGCCGGCCGATATCCGGCGATCCTCGACGACACGGTCGTCGGCACCCAGGCACGCGAGCTTTTCGCGGACGCGCGCAAGATGCTCAAGCGGATCGTCGACGAGAAGTGGCTGACCGCAAAAGGCGTGTTCGGGCTGTGGCCGGCGAACAGCGTAGGCGACGACGTGATCGTTTCCCTTCTCCCGCAGGCGGAAGAAGGTGTCGTTGCTTCCCTTCTCCCACCGGGAGAAGATGCCCGAAGGGCGGATGAGGGTACGTCGAAAGAGACCGCATCTGAGACGCCGCTGCATTCCCGTACCCTCTCCCCAACCCCTCTCCCGAGGGAAGAGGGGCTTCAAACCACCCTCCACTTCCTCCGCCAACAAGTCGACAAACCCATCGATCGTCCGGACTTCTGCCTCGCGGATTTCATCGCCCCGCACGATTCGGGCAAGCAGGACTGGATCGGCGCGTTCGCGGTCACCGCAGGCATCGGCATCGATGCGCACGTGGCCCGCTTCGAGGCGGATCACGACGACTACAACGCGATCCTGCTCAAGTCGCTGGCCGACCGTCTGGCCGAAGCTTTCGCCGAGCGCCTGCACCAGCGCGTGCGCAAGGAATTCTGGGGGTATGCCGCAGACGAAAGCCTCGACAACGATGCGCTGGTCGCCGAAGGCTATCGTGGCATCCGCCCCGCTCCCGGCTATCCGGCCTGTCCCGAGCACAGCGAGAAAGGCACCCTGTTCCAGTGGCTCGATGCGCCCGGCAACGCGGACATGTCGCTGACCGAAAGCTTCGCGATGCTGCCGACCGCTGCGGTCTCCGGCTACTACTTCAGCCATCCCGAGAGCCAGTATTTCGTGGTCGGCCGGGTGTCGAAGGAACAGGTCGAGGACTACGCGAAGCGCAAGGGCGTGACCCTGGCCCAGGCCGAGCGATGGCTGGCATCGAATCTGGACTACGACCCTGAGTGAACGGGCGGTGGATGCGCATCGCGCTGCCCCTGTGGAGCGGCGGCAGCCGCGAAGCCCGTTATGCCGACACCAAGCCAATGACAAGCGATCGAGACAAGAGATTGTCTTTTCTGATTGCGGTTACTGCGATTTCACTTGTTGAGTGGGCCTCGCGACTTCCGTCGCCCCAGCACGGGTCTGCGCTGTCCACTGCGGAGTGTCAGCAGTGACCGACACCGTCGTCTTCTCCCACGCCAACGGTTTCCCGCTGCCCGTCTACCGCCGGCTGCTGGACGCGCTACAGCCGGAGTTCGCGAGCGCCGGCATGCTGAGGTTCGGCCACGATCCGAGCCGCCCGGTCACGGTCGGCTGGCCGTATCTGGTCGACGAGCTGGTCGAATTCGTCCACGCGCAGCCACGCTGCGACGGCAGGACCTGGCTGGTGGGGCATTCGCTCGGCGGCTATCTCAGCGTGCTTGCCGCAGAGCGGCTGCGGGACCGCGTCGCGGGTATCGTCCTGCTCGACTCGCCGCTGATCGCCGGCGTCAATGCCGGGATACTGCGACTGGGGCGAGTCACCGGCCTCGATCGTCTGATGATGCCGCTGCGCCAGACCCTGCAGCGCCGCCAGTATTGGCCCGATGCAGAAGCGGCGCACGCGCACTACGCGGCCAAGCCGATGTTCGCGCGCTGGGACCCGCGCGTGCTGCGCGACTATGCGGACCTTTGCACAGTGCCCGATGGACGCGGCCAGCGGACGCTGTTGTTCGATCGCGGCATCGAGTACCGCATTTACCGCGCGCTGCCCACTGCGCGCGTCGCCGCTGCGGGGGCGCGGCTCAATGTACCGGTCGCGTTCATCGGTGGCCGCCAGTCGCGGGAAGTGCGCCACACCGGCCTCGGCGCGACCCGGGCGCTGGTCGGTCCGCGCTTCGCCTGGACCGAAGGCAGCCATCTGTTTCCGATGGAAGCGCCCGACGAAACCGCGCGACTGATCCGTGCGGCGATCGATACCATGTGCGATAGGACGAACTGCGAGAGCAATGCGACCGGAGTCATCGAATGAGCGACGACAGCACCGAAGAAGACAGCGGCAGCGCCAGCAACGCCGACTTCCTGCTCCGCCACGCCGCGCCAGGCCGTATCGGTCTGGTCGCAGGCGGCGATGCGATCAGCGACCTGATCCGCAAGGCGCAGGCACCGCTGACCCACGATGGCCACCGCAGCCTGTGGTCACACGCCTTCATGTTCAGCGAGCGCCGCATCGACGGCCGCTGGTGGGTGATCGAGTCCGATCTCGACCTGCGCTACAAACAAATGCGACTGGGCGTGCAGGAGAACCGCATCGACCGCTATTTCGACGCCGAAGCGTTCCCGAACCTCGCGGTGCTCGACTTCGGCCTCGACGACCGCCAGTCGCGGCAGGTCTTGACCGCCGGGCTGGACCTGCTGTCGGGGCTGACCAGCTACTCGTTGAGCGAACTCTTCGGCACGATGTTCGCCATGCACAGCCGGCGCCTGCGCAAGCGCGACAATCTGCTGGCCAAGGAAGGCGCGCTCTACTGTTCGGCGATGGTCCAGCACTGCTACGCCGCAGCGGACATCCATCTGCTGCCGGGCGTGTCGGGCAAGAATCTGGCCCCGCACGATATCGCCGACTCGCCGCTGCCGCATCGCGCGCACCGGCTGCTGCGCGACCTCGGCGTGTCGCGCCTGCGCGAACTCGCGCACAGCGCGGAAGCGCTGCTGGCGACGCCGGTGGACGAGTTGTTCTGAGCGCGACGGCGACGGCTGCGGAAGCGGATCGGACTGGCTTCAACAGCCGAATGGCTGGCCAGCCTCTTCTGCTTCAGCGGCGGATTTCAATCGGTTACCAGACCAGATCGTCCGGCACCTGATACTGCGGATCCGAATACGGATCGTCGCCGGCAGGCGCATTCGGGTCCACTTTCAGCGCCACCGACGCTGCGAACAACACCTCGGCCTGCGTCAACACGTCCACCGTGACCAGCAGGTAGCGTCCGTCGAGCTGGACCACGCCGAGTTCGCCCGCGTTGAGCGCCTTCAGCTGCTCGGCGTTGACATAGATGCGCTTGATCTTGGTGCCGTATGCGAAGTGGCGGGCGATATCCGCAGCGGGATCGTTCAGGCCCTTGTCCTTGAGGAACTCGGCCAGCTTCGCCTTGGCTTCGCGACGCAGACGCGCTTCTTCCTGCTTGACGCGCTCGGCTTCGATCCGCTCTTCCTTCTCGCGCTGGGCGCGGATGGCGTAGGCCTTGGCCAGATCCATCTCTTCCTGCGTGCGCGGTGGCTTGCGGTTCTGCGTCTGCGCACCGGGTTTCTGGTGCCGTGGTGTTTGAGCATGCGCTGCCTGCGGTTGCCCGCTCGGCGTGGGACGCGGCCCTCGGTCGCGACGATCCCGATTATCCGCCGGCCTGCCGTCCGCCTGCTTGCCGTCCGCCGGCTTGCCGCCGGTCTTGCGCGGCGGATGCGCGCGTTGATTCGCACCCGGATTGGCGCCCGACTCGCGACGTTGGTCCGACGCGGTACGCGCTGGTTTCTCGGGTTTCGGCGCTGGCTTGAAGCCCAGGCCCAGCAGTTGATCGCGAAGGGAATCGCTCATTACAGCGTGCTCATGTCGGCAGTATCGAGGTCGTTGATCAGTAATGCGGCGGGGGCGGTTCGTCGGCCGGGTCGGCCATCTGATCGCCGCGATGGAGTTTGACCTCTTCCAGCACGCGGCGCAGCAGATCGGCGCTGCGCGCGGCTTCGTTACGCAGTCCGGCCACTGCATCGCTCATTTCGGCCAGCGCATGTTCCTGGAACGCGAGGCGCGTTTCCAGTTCCACCACGCGTGCCTGCAGCGCTTCCGTGTCCTGCGCGGCGGTCATGCTGGAGTCCGGATCGAGCGCCCGCGGCCGATCCCGTAATAGGCCAGACCGCCGGCTTCGATCTCGGCCGGATCGTAGAGATTGCGCCCATCGAACACGACCGCATCCTTCAGCGTACGCTGCAGCTTGGCGAAATCCGGGCTGCGGAACTGCTTCCATTCGGTGACCACCACCAGCGCATCGGCGCCCTGCAGCGCATCGGGTGCATGCTCGCACAGATGGAGATCGCCGCGCTCGCCGAAAATGCGCTGCGCCTCGTGCGTCGCCTCGGGATCGAACGCGCGAACGCGCGCACCGGCTTGCCACAGCTGCTGCAACAGGCGGCGACTGGAGGCTTCGCGCATATCGTCGGTATTGGGCTTGAACGCCAGACCCCAGACGGCGAAGGTCTTGCCGCGAATCGCCGCCTCGCCGCCGTAGTGGCGCACGATCAGCTCGAACAGATGCGCTTTCTGACGCTCGTTCACCGACTCCACCGCATCCAGCAGTTCGGCCCTGTAGCCGAACTGATGCGCGGTGCGCGAGAGCGCCTGCACATCCTTGGGAAAGCACGAGCCGCCATAGCCGGCGCCCGGATAGATGAAATGCCAACCGATGCGGGGATCGGAGCCGATGCCCTGACGCACCATTTCGATGTCGGCGCCGACTTTTTCGGCGATGTTGGCGATCTCGTTCATGAAGCTGATCTTGGTCGCCAGCATCGCGTTCGCAGCGTACTTGGTCAGCTCGGCCGAACGCACGTCCATCACCACGATGCGCTCGTGGTTGCGATTGAACGGTGCATACAGACGCTTGAGTTTCTCGACCGCAGTCGCGCTGTCGGCGCCGATCACGATGCGGTCCGGCCGCATGCAGTCGTCGACCGCTGCGCCTTCCTTCAGGAATTCGGGGTTGGAAACGACATCGTAGGCCACGTCCGCGCCGCGTTCGGCGAGCGCCATCGCGATGGTCGCGGCGACTTTGTCCGCAGTACCGACCGGCACGGTGGATTTGTCCACCACGACCGCCGGACGCTGCAGATGCGTACCGATGGTCTTTGCAACGGCCAGCACGTATTGCAGATCGGCGCTGCCGTCCTCATCGGGCGGCGTACCGACGGCGATGAAGATCACGTCGCCATGCGCGATCGCCGTGGCCGCATCGGTGGTGAATTGAAGACGGCCTTCGGCATGATTCGCCTTGACCATCGGTTCGAGGCCCGGCTCGTAGATCGGAAGGATGCCGCGACGCAGGCCGTCGATCTTCGCGGCGTCGATATCGACGCAGACCACTTCATGCCCGACTTCGGCGAGACAGGTTCCGGTAACCAGACCGACGTAGCCGGTGCCGAAGATGGTGACGCGCATGCGGGCCTCGCAATTTCCGTGAGCAGCTGAAATCTTGAACGTCGACGCGCCGCCCATGCGGGCGACGCGTCGCATGAGTCATGCAGATACAGCGATTACTGCTTGACGATCTCGATCAGTTCGACCTCGAACACCAGCGTGCTGTTCGGCGGAATCGGGCCGCCCGGCGTGCCTTCGGCACCGTAGCCGAGCTTGGCCGGGATCCACAGCTTGTATTTGCTGCCCACTGGCATCAGCTGCAGCGCTTCGGTCCAGCCCGGCACCACCGAATTCAGAACGAACTGGGCCGGCTCGCCGCGATCGCGCGAGCTGTCGAACTTGGTGCCGTCGAGCAGCGTACCGGTGTAGTGCACCTTGACCGCATCCGAGGCCTTCGGCTTCGCGCCGGCGCCCGCAGTCAGGACCTGATACTGCAGGCCCGACGCGGTGCTGACCACGCCCGTCTTCTTACCATTGGCAGCGAGGAAGGTCGCCTCTTCGGCGATATTCTTCTTGCCCTTGGCTTCCATCTCGGCCTGTTTCTTGGCCATTTCTTCCTGCTGTTTGGCCTGCATCTTCTGGGCGAAGCTCTGCATGACCTTCATCGCCTGTTCTTCATTCAGCAACGGTTTCTTGTCGCCGAAGACGTCGTTGATCGCACGCTGCAGGGTGGCCATGTCGACATCGTCCTTCATCGGCTTGAGCGACTTGCCGATGTCCATGCCGATCATGTAGCTGATCTGCTGTTTTTCGGTCGGCAGACCGGCGATCTTCTCCACGCCGTCCTTGCCCGCTGCGGCTTCATCGGCCTTCGCATCGCCCTTGGCAGCGTCTTTTTCGATCGGTTTGCAGGCGACGAGCGCCAGGGCACACGAGGCCGTGGCCACGGCGAGGGTCAGATTACGCGACAGTTTCATCAACAGGGACTCCTGGGTGGGTACGCGCCGCTGTTGCGGCCGTAAACATGGAAAGACGGAATGGAATGGAGAGGCGCGGAACAGGGAAATACAGAACTGAAAAAAGCGGGTTGAACGATCAAAGAATACCGAGCAATTCGACATCGAATACGAGCGTGGCGTTGGGCCCGATAGGACCGCCGGGGGTGCCCTGCTCGCCGTAACCGAGTTTCGAAGGCACCCATAGTCTGTACTTGCTGCCGACCGGCATGAGCTGCAGCCCCTCGGTCCAGCCGGGAATGACCTGGCCCAGACCGAATTCGGCGGGCTCGCCGCGATCGTAGGAACTGTCGAAGGTGGAGCCGTCCAGCAGCTTGCCCGCGTAATGCACGCGCACCACGGCATCGGCCTTCGGCTTCGCGCCGCTGGCCGCCGTCATCACCTGATATTGCAGACCGGAAGCGGTGGTGATCACGCCCGCCTGCTTGCCGTTTTCGGTCAGGAAAGCCGCCTCGGCAGCGAGATTCTGCCGGCCCTTCGCTTCGCGCTCGGCCTGCTGCTTCGCCTGCATTTTGCGGGCGAACGTCTGCGTAAATTCTTGCGCCTGCGCATCGGTCAACTGCGTTTTGCCGCCGGCGAGCACATCGTCGATGGCGCGTTTGAGTACAGCCATGTCGATTTCGTCGACGAGCGGCTTCAGCGACTTGCCGATATCCATGCCGATCGTGTAACTGATCTGCTGCTTTTCGGTCGTGAGTTCGCCGGGGGATTCGGCGGCGGTCGCGTCGCCCGCGACCGCGAGTGCCAGCACGCACGAAGCGGCCGTGGCGAGAGTTGAATGGGGAGTGGGTTTCATCGACACGCGGTCTCGATTGATGACGCGACGCCTCAGTGGCGCGCGAATGGGGGAGGTAATGGTCCGGTCAAAGGGTCCGGTCAAAGGATATCGAGCAATTCGATATCGAACACCAGGGCCGCGTTGGGGCCGATCGTGGGAGGGCTTCCGCGCTCTCCGTAGGCGATCTGCGGGGGAATCCAGAAACGGTACTTCGCGCCGACGGGCATCAGTGCGACGCCCTCGGTCCAGCCGGCGATCACCTGATTGAGCGCGAAATCGGCCGGCTGGCCGCCGCGGTCGTAGGTGCTGTCGAAAACGGTGCCGTCCAGCAGGGTGCCGTGATACTGCACGCTGACGCGGCTGGAAGGACGCGGGCGCTGCCCGGTGCCCTGGCGCAGCACCATGTACTGCAGGCCGGAAGAGGTTGTGATCACACCCTTCGTGGCTTTGTTCTTGGCGAGAAAAGCGGCGCCTTCCTCGAGATTCCTGCGTGAGGCATCGGCGATGCGCGTCTCTTCGCGCGCCTGCATACGCTTGGAAAAGGCCTCGCGTACCTGATCCATCTCGGCATCGGTCATGAGCGGCTTGTCAGAGGACATCACCGTGCGCATGGCCTGCAGCAGGATCGACAGCTCGATCTCGTCCTTGATGGGTGCCAGCGAACGGCCCACGTCGGCACCGACCATGTAACCGACCTTATCCTTCGCTACCACCGGCGGTTTGGTGCCCGGGGCCACGCCCGGGGCCGACTTGCCGGTACGTTCGCCGATGCGTTGCATCAGCGCACTGCCGACCGTGCGCGACTCTTCGTCAGACAGCAGCGGCTTGCCGCCAGCGAAGGCATTCTTGACGGCGCGCTCGAAGGCCGCGTGATCCAGATCGGGACCGACCGCAGAAATCGAACGACCGACATCCGCACCGATCATGTAACTGACTTTCTCGCGATCCGTTGTGGGCGCACCCGCAACCTGAGCGGCCGGAGCCTGCGCCTGCGTCCATCCCGCCACCAGCAACATCGCTGCCGCCATCCATGCGGCCACGCCGCGAAAACGTACACTCATCGATATCTCCGAAAAAATGGCTGTTGCGGCGACCGGCGGCTGGATACGTTTCGCCGGGCGCGTATTGTCGCGGCCGGGACGGGTGCGGGCAATCACCCGGCGATCCGCCCGGTCGCCATTGCGTTCAGGACAGTGCGCTTATCTGGGTGCGGGCTGGCGAAGGGCTGCCTCGATCGCCGCGACCACCTCCGGCGCATCCGGCTTGGTGCGGCTGCCGAAACTGGCAGCCACTTTGCCGTCGCGCCCGATCAGATACTTGTGGAAGTTCCATTTCGGGACCTCGCCGCTGGCTTTGGCGAGCGCCTTGTAGAACGGAGTGACCTCATCGCCGGTGACATGGACCTTCTGGAACATCGGGAACTTCACGCCATAGGTGAGCGTGCAGAATTCCTGGATCTTCTTTTCGTCCGTGTATTCCTGTTCCATGAAATCGCCCGAGGGGAAGCCCAGCACTGCGAAACCGCGTGCCCGATAGCGTGCATGCAGTTCCTCCAGTGGCTCGAACTGCGGCGTGAACCCGCATTTGCTCGCAGTGTTCACCACCAGCAGCACCTGACCGCGGTAGGCCTTGTCGAGGTTGACCGGCGTCTTCCCGGCCAGCGGGCGATAACTGTGCTCCAGCAGGCCGCCGCCAGCCGCCAGCACCAGGGCGGAAAAGCCCGAAAGGGCTGCGAGGACAAGCGCTTTGACCAGCAATCTGGGCATGGGAACAGCTCCGGGCGGGGAATCGAGGCGGGAGTATGACTTCAGTTGGGTCAAAATGGTTTCCCAAGGGCTTGACCTTGTGTGTTTTGGTGTTATAGTTGAATACAACACCAGTCAACAAGAACAGGAGTTGGCCATGCATCGCAAACTGATCCATTCGGTCCGCGCCCTCGGCATCGCGCTGAGCCTGCTCGCCGCTGGCCTGATCCTGGCCGACCCAGCTCCCGCTCCCGGCGGGCTCGCAGCCAGTTCCGAGCCCGCTGCGACACCGGCCGAGCTGCAGGCGAAAGCCAGTGCAGCCACAGCCCATAGCCGACATCGACGCGCCCAGGCGCGCGATGCCATGGCGCTGCCCTTCTTCTCATTCGCGCAGGGTCTGCGCCGCGGCAACAGGAGCTCACCATGACCGCCATCCAGTGGAGCGACGGCGCTCCCATTTACCGCCAACTGAAGGATCGGGTCATTGCGATGATGCTGGACGGCTTGTTGAAGCCGGGCGATGCCCTGCCCTCGGTGCGCCAGGTGGCCGCCGAGTACCAGTTGAACCCTATCACCGTCTCCCGCGCCTATCAGGAACTGGCGGACGAGTCACTTGTCGAGAAACGCAGAGGATTGGGCATGTACGTCACCGAAGAAGCCGCGAAGAAACTGCTGGGCAGCGAACGCGACCGTTTCCTGCGCGAGGAATGGCCGCTGGTGCTGGAACGCATCCAGCGTCTTGGCCTGAACATGCAGGAACTGCTGGAACCGATCCGCAATGGAGGTGACGCATGAACGCCATCGTTTCCAACCAGGCGGTGATCTCGGCGCGTGGCCTGCGCAAGGCCTACAGGAACAAACTGGCGCTGGACAATACCGATTTCGAGATCGGCTCAGGCAAGATCATCGGCCTGATCGGCCCGAACGGCGCGGGCAAGACCACCGCGCTGAAAGCGGTGCTCGGGCTGATCCCCTTCGATGGCGAGCTGAAAGTCCTCGGCCGCGATCCGCGCACCCAGCGCGACGATCTGATGAACGATGTGTGCTTCATCGCCGACGTCGCCGTACTGCCGCGCTGGATCCGGGTCAGCGAAGCCATCGAATTCGTCGCCGGCGTCCACCCGCGCTTCGACCGCGCCAAGTGCGAGCGTTTTCTCGCCAACACCCAGCTGAATCCGAAGATGCGGGTA
>JBIITV010000172.1:0-8759 GCA_044340325.1 Lysobacteraceae bacterium | reverse complement strand
TCCCGAGCGGGACAGGACCCGTGCGACCCAGATCGTCATTCCGATCGAAACGGCGAGGTAAATCCCGTAGCTGATGTGATCCGTGATGGGGTTGTTGATGGGCAGCATGGCGGCGGTACTCCTGGTGAGTGAGGTCTGATCGGCATCCTGCCGATCCCCGCCTGACGCCCGCCTCCGGTTTGATCAAATCGGACCATGTCGCGGCTTTCCTGTCCTTTTTCTTTTCGCATTCAATGGCTTGCAAGCCTCCAGAATGATCATGACCGGGTCGGCACGTCCGCGTTTCGGGCGTCGGTGCTGCCGGCGCGCGCGCGGTACCGGCTTGGCACGGTGCCGATGACCTCCTTGAAGGCGCTGTAGAAAGTGGACTGGCTGTTGAACCCGACCGAGAGTCCGACCGACAGCACGCTGGCACGCGGTTCGTCGATCAGCATGCGCTTTGCGGCCTCGACCCGGTATTGCCGCACCAGCCGCGGGAAGCTCGTATCGAGCTGGGTGTTGATCAGCTCAGACAGCTGGTGGCCGCTCAATTCGAGCTGCTCGGCGAGCCGGGAGAGACTCAGGTCCTGATCGCGATAGACATGCTCGTGCTCGAACAATCGGCGAAGCGCCGCCACAGTGCGTTCGATGTCCACTTTGCCCAGCGTCGACACGGCATACGCCGTGGTGACGGCCTCTTCGGTCTTGCGGGCGAGATCCGGGAATCGCAGCAGCAGGTACAGCACCAGCAGAAACCCGGCCGAGATCAGCAGGGCGTAGGCAGCGGCGAACGTGGGCCAGCCGAGCATGGGTGCCGAGAAGCCGAGCCCGACCAGCACAAGGGACATCATGCCGAACAGGGCGAGCGTGCGCAGCTCGATCCGGAAGTGGCGCCGCTGGGTCCGTACGCGGTAAAGCAGCATGCCGATATGCGCGGTGATGACGACGCCACCGGCCAAGGCCACCACCGGACCGTACCGGATCGGCAACGCGGCGATCGCCAGCAGCGGAAGCACAGGCAGACTCCATTCCAGGGGATGCCAGCGCGTCTTCGGCGGACGCAGCATGCCCAGCAACAGCCAGTAAAAACCGGCGCTCTGTGCGGCCAGCATCAGGCCGTAAGCGAGCCCGCCCCAAAGTTCGCCCTCGCTACGCAGGGCCTGGAAATGGACCCATTGGGTATGGCACAGGCCGGCCAACATGATCCCGCCGCCGACGCGCGACGCCAGCGGCATCGGCAGATCGTGGGTGTTCGTTGTCATCACCACAAACAGCAGCACCGAGACCACCAACGAAAAGCCGATACCGAATTCGATCAAGAGAAATGGCATGCGTGCGAAGACTGATTGACTGCCGACCCGCCGGATTGTATCGCTGCCGCACCGGTACTCGCGGACGTGCGGACGATGGCTTGCCGGTTTGCCGTGCCGAAGCGGTTCACTGCAGTGAAACCGTCGCTGACCGGAGCGAAGGGCCTTGCCGGCCGGGCGCGACGATCTCCGGAGACGAGGTCGCGATCAATACACCACCGCCCGCGCCTGCACGAACGAGTAGAAGAACACCGCATTCTGGTCGCTCTGTACGGAACGCATTTCCTTGCGCATGTTGTCGACCACTTCGACGGTGACGCAGCCGGCGTCGATGAGTTGATCCGCTGCCGACAGTAGTAACTCTTCCCAGAACGCGATCATGGTCTTGCGTCGCGCCGGTTCGCGGTTGTCGAAATGGAAGGTCTTGATTTCGGTGGTCACGTCCCGGTACCCGCCGGCCAGCAGCAGGTTGCCGAGTTTTGCGCCGATGAACGGATCGCCTCCGCTTTCGTGCTGGAAATCGTTGAACGCCATCCAGTACTTCCACACGTTGGGCGAATACGGGTCGAGCAGAAACGAGGCGTTCATCACTTCGGTGATGTAGACCGGGGCGCCCGGCGACAGCACCCGCCGCACTTCGGCGAGCACCCGCGCAGGCGACGGTACATGCTCCAGCACCCAGCACAGGAACGCGGCGTCGAAACTGCGCGCCTCGAACGGCAGATCGGTGGCGTCGGCCTGCTGCAGTGCGTAGCGGCCTTCGAGCCATGGCATGCCGCCGAGATTCGCGCGTGCGGCAGCGAGCTGCGCGTCGCTGAGATCGACGCAGGTCGCGTGCAGGTCGGGGAAGCGCCGCAGCAGGATCTCGGTCTGCGCGCCCACGCCGCTGCCCACTTCCAGCAACCGCGTCGCGCCGGTGTAGTCGATGTCGCGGAAGATCGTCGTCTCGGCGATCCGCGCCTGTTTCACCAGTCGCGCCTGTTCGGTGCTGGAGAAGCCGTGCAGATAGGCCTGTTTGTTGATGTCGCTCATGTCGATGTCGCTCATGTCGGTCTCCGCGCGATGTCTTGAATCGTTATGCCGCCGCAGGCAGTTCCGGCAAAACCCCCGCGATCAACGCATCGAAATAATCCCGTGTCAGGCGGATTTGCGCCTCGGCGCTTTCGGCGCGATTGACCACGGCGCGGAACGCGCTGTTCTCCGGACGGTCCTTCGCATACCAGCCCAGATGCTTGCGCGAGATGCGCACGCCCTGCTGCTCGCCGTAGAACGCGTGCAGATGATCGAGATGGCCGAGCAGAACGTCGCGGATCTCGACCAGAGACGGCGATGGCAGCGTCGCGCCGGTGATCAGGAAATGCGCGACTTCGCGGAAAATCCACGGCCGCCCCTGTGCGGCGCGGCCGATCATCACCGCATCGCAGCCGGTGGCGTCGAGCACCGCGCGTGCCTTCTGCGGCGAATCGATGTCGCCGTTGGCGATCACCGGAATGGTCAACAGCGATTTTATTTCGGCGATGGTGTCGTATTCGGCCACGCCGGTGTACTGCTGGTCGCGGGTGCGGCCGTGCACGGTCAGCGCGGCGATGCCGCTGGCCTCGGCGATGCGCGCGATGGTGGGCGCATTGCGCTGGCCGGCGGCCCAGCCGGTGCGGATCTTCAGCGTCACCGGCACGTCGACCGCCTGCACGACCGCTTCAAGGATGCGAGCGACCAGCGCCTCGTCGCGCATCAGCGCCGAGCCGGCCCAGGCGTTGCAGACTTTCTTCGCCGGGCAGCCCATGTTGATATCGATCAGCTGCGCGCCGTGGGCGACGTTGTAGCGCGCGGCGTCGGCCAGTACCTGCGGCTCGGTACCGGCGATCTGCACGCTGACCGGCGCGGGTTCGCCGTCGTGATCCATCCGGTGCAGCGATTTGCGGGTGTTCCACAGGCGGGGGTCGGAGATCGTCATTTCCGACACCGCCAAGCCGGCGCCCAGGCGCTTGCACAGCTGTCGGAAGGGCTTGTCGGTGACCCCGGCCATGGGGGCCAGGATCACGCGCGGAGCGATGGTGTGCGGGCCGATCTGCATCGGTCCATTGTAAGCCGCCGCATCGAGCCCGGCCGGAGCCGGGCTTCACTGCCCTGCGAGCGGCGCGTTACTTGGCGGCGAGATTCTGGACTTTGACGCCGGGTGCGTTGGTCATCACCGAGCGGATGCCGTTGTCGCGCGAAGACGCGCTTTTGTACATCTCGCTCTTGCCGATGGATTCGCCGTTCTTGGCCATCAGGGAAAAGTACGGACTGCCGTCCTTCGCGATTTTCTTGTCGAAGTTCGCCTCGGATTGCGCGTGTTTGCGCACCGATTCGATGCCGTTCTCGCAACCCTGCAGCGTGCTGTAGCCCTCGCTGGTCAGGATCACCTGGCCGTTGGCGGCCTTCAGATTGAACTGGAACTCGCCGTCCTTGCGCTTGCTGATCTCGAACTTGCCGGCCATCGAAACATCCTCCTACGGTGGGAATACAGAGATTAGCAACGAAAAGATTCGAAAACAGCGGTCATGGGTGGAGCGTCAGGTCGGAAAGCGTGCGTCCAGCGCCTCGCGGGTGGGCATCGACAGGGCCGCACCCGGGCGTTCGGTGGACAGTGCGGCGTAGCGGTTCGCTTCGCGCAGGTGAATGGCGAATGCGGCCCCCGGGCGCAGCGCCAGCGCCGCAGCCAGCGCACCGTTGAAGGCATCGCCGGCGCCGGTGGTGTCGACCGGGGTGGCCGGCTCCGCCGCCAATCGGTACCAGGCGCTGTCGTCGCCGCGGGTGGCGTTGTCCGGATGCGAGACGAAGCAGCCAGCGGCGCCCAGCGTGACCACCACGGTGCCGCCGGGCAGCAGGTCGCGGCACAGCGCGTGCAGGCGCGGGGAATCGAGGCTGGCGATGGCTTCGCCGTCGATGCGCTCGCCGAGATGACGGGCGAACAGCCCGGCGCATTCGGTTTCGTTCGGGGTGAGGATATCGGCCAAGGCCAGTAGTTCGCGCGGCACGGCCACGTTCGCCGGCGCGGGGTTGAGCATGGCGATCCGTCCGGATTCGCGCGCGAGCCGCAGCGCGGCGGCGACCGCATCCAGCGGCGATTCCAGCTGCGCCAGCGTGACGGCGGCATCGGCGATGGCAGCCGCCTGGGCTTCGATGAACGCAGCCGTCAGCACGGCATTGGCGCCGGGGCCGACGACGATGCTGTTGCGCCCCTGCGCGTCGACGAAGATGCCGGCGCTGCCGGTCGGCACAACGGCGGGCTGATCGCGCAGATCGATGCTGTCGGCCGTGGCCAGCGTGCGCGCGTGGTGGCCGCCCAGGTCGTCGCCCAGCGCACAGACGAAGGCGGTCCGGGCGCCGCTGCGCACGGACGCGGTGGCCTGATTGAAGCCCTTGCCGCCGGGGCCGCTGGCGTAGTCGCCGCTGTGGGTGGCGCCCGGCTGCGGCAGGGTTTCGCAGCGCCAGACGTGATCGACGTTGAACGAGCCGACGACGACGACGTGCGGTGCAATGGAATCGGTGGATGGTTTCGACATGTTCTGCGGGCTCTGAAAAAGACACCCCCGGATCGCTCCGGAGGTGTCGGTGGAACAGGGGTTGGAATTGTCCGGACAGCCCGGCGGGGGCCGGATGCCCGTATCAGGTCAACACATCAACACATGACTCAACGCAAATGGATCAGCACACCGGCAATGGTCGCTGTCATCAATGTGGCGATCGAACCGCCGAGCACAGCGCGCATGCCGAAGCGGGCGAGGTCGCCGCGCCGCTCCGGCGCGAGGCTGCCGATGCCGCCGATCTGGATCGCGATCGAGGCGAAATTGGCGAAACCGCACAGCGCGTAGGTCAGGATCAGCCGCGAGTTCTCGCTGATCGCGCCGGGGCCGTCGCCCACCGGCGTCTGCGACAGCTGCAGATAGGCGATGAACTCGTTCAACACCACTTTCTGGCCGATCAGGCCGCCGGCGATCACCGCATCCTTCCATTCGATACCGATCACCCAGGCGATCGGCGCCAGCACGTAGCCGAGGATCAGGCCGAGATTCAGCCGCACCTTGTGCTGCGCCGCATCGGCGATACCGTCGTTGAGCATCATGTTGAGGCTCTGGTAGCTGCTCAGATGCAGATCGCCGACCCAGCCGATCACATAGTTCACCATCGCGATCAATGCGACGAAGGCCAGCAGCATCGCGGCGATGTTGATCGCCAGCTTCATGCCGTCCGAAGCGCCAGCGGCGGCGGCGTCGATCAGGTTCTTGCTTTCCTTCTCGACGTGTACCGTGACTCTGCCGCCGGTGAGCGGCGTGCCGGTTTCGGGGATCAGGATCTTGGCGATCAGCAGCGTGGCCGGCGCGGCCATGATCGATGCGGCCAGGAAGTGCTTGGCGTACATCTGCTGCAGCTCGCCGTCGGTGCCGGCCAGCATGCCGATGTAGATGGCCATCACCCCGCCGGCGATATGCGCCATGCCGCCGATCATCATCGTCAGCAGCTCGGACTCGGTCATCTTGTTGATGTATGGACGTACCGTCAGCGGCGCTTCGGTCTGGCCGATGAACACGCTGGCGCAGACGCTGGTGGTTTCGGCGCCGGAGACTTTCATCACCTTGGTGATGGCCATCGCCATCATCCGCACCACCCACTGCATCACGCCCAGGTGGTAGAGCACGGCCATGAACGATGCGAAGAAGATCACCGTCGGCAGCGCGTGGAAGATGAAGACGAAGCCGTACTTGTCCTGATCGGCGAAGCCGCCGAGGATCATCTTCGAGCCTTCGGTGGTGAAGCCGATCAGGGTGACGAAGACTTTGCCCAGGCCTTCGAAGATGTTGCTGCCCCATGTGGTCATCAGCACGAACGCCGCGAAGGCGATCTGCAGCGCGATGCCGGTGCCGACCAGCTTCCAGTCCACCGCTTTCTTGTTGTTCGAGAACGTCCAGGCGATGCCGATCAGCACCGCCAGTCCGAACAGGCCGAAGCCGATCCGCGTCAACACTTCCATCAATTCGCTCCCCAGGCCGTCGGCCGAACTGGGGCAGGGTAGGCCAGCGGGGCGGGGCGGGGCAACTGGGCTGTCGCGATGCAGGTCGGGCCAGGGCCCGACATCGCTGTCTTTCCGGTCGCATCGAACAATGATCTATGCGGTTCCGAGGATGTGCCAGGGTGAGGCTGGATTCGCAATGTCGGGCCAGGGCCCGACCTACACGTCGCGCGCCACCACCCGGTTGCAGCCCTCCTCCTTGGCGACCTGCAGCCGGCGGTCGGCGCTGCGCAGCATCGACGAGACATCGCTGCCATCGCTGGGATAGGCCGCCAGGCCGCCGCTGAAGGTGATTTTCAGCGGGTCGCCGCCGCGCTCCGGTACGAATGGCCGTTCGGCCATGAGATGCCGCAGCCGGTCCAACCGCTCCCAGGCGTTGCCGATCGGGCAGCGCAACAGCAGTACGAACTCCTGGCCGCCGATCCGCGCCAGCCGCTCCTTCGGGTGCAGGATCTCGCGCATCGAGCCTGCGATGTGGCGGATCGCGCGGTCGCCGGCCAGGTGGCCGTAATCGACGTTGATCCGTTTGAAGTCGTCCAGATCGAGCAGGGCCAGGGTCAGCGATTCGCCGTCGTCGCGCACCGACTCGAGGATCCGCGGCATCCGCTGGATCAGCCAGGCGCGGTTGGGCAGCCCGGTGAGACCGTCGGTGCCGGAGGATTCGATCAGCCGCTGCATCCGGTAAACGATCGTCGAGGTCAGCAGGGTCATCAGCAGCATCAACACCAACCGCTCGACCTGACCGCCGATCGAGACCGTGCCGTAGTCGAGCGAGACCAGTTCGTCCGGCGACTCCGCCCGCGCCAGCAGCACGGCGATCAGTATCCCGTACTGCAGCATCGCCATCGCACCGGCATACAGCGTCAGCCGGCCGTCGTTGCGCAGCGCGGTCATGCCGATCGCGAACAGATAGAAGCACCAGACCACCATGCTGTTGAACGGCGCCACCGGGTCGCTGAGGTGCAGCAGCGAGAGCACGATGGTCGTGGTGGTGACGTCGTAGCTGGTGGTCGCGTAGGGCAGCCAGCCGTGGCGACGACGGTGACCCGCCAGCACCAGCCAGATCTGCGCGCAGATATTGATGAAGATCGAGGCGCCGAGGCCGATCATCAGTTCGGTCGTGCTGCCGGCGCCTAGATTGCCGATCATCGCCACCGGCGGCAGCAGCAGGCTCAGCGCGGACAGCAGCGCGCGGACCCGCGCCACCAGCAGTTCGCCGCCGGCACCCAGATCGAGCATGACTTCGTCCGGCCGCGAGAACAGCGTCCGCAGCAGATCCCGCTTCCAGTCGCCGGTGATGCTCATGACTTTGCGAAATCTCCTTTCCCGATGTACCCACAGGATAGCGTTGCGGCTGCCGATTGAGGGCGCGCTGCCGGTCGATCCGGCGTCGCCGGCTACGGCAGTGCCGCTGCACCGCTCGCCCGGCGCAGCATGGCCGTTATGATGTCCGCCGGTTCGGTGAACTTAAGGAGAAGGTCGATGAACAGCCGCAACAACCGCAAACGCCATTGGGGCCTCGCATGCGTCATCGCGGGTGCACTCGCTATCCCGTCGCCCGTCGTCAGTGCCCAGGCGGGTCTGCGGATGGACCAGATCTACATGCTGCAGCCGCACAACAGCTATGAGCACAGCACGCAGCTGTCGAGCTGGCTCGGGGCCGGCTATCGCACGCTCGAGTTGGACGTGCAGGACCAGTCGTCCTGGTGGGCCGATCCGCGCGGACCCTACGTGGCGCACGACGGGGGGCCGCAGGACAACAACTGCAGGGGCACGGCCGACCGGTTGGCCGACTGCTTCGACGACATCATCGCCTGGCAGAACGCCAATCCCGGCAACGTGCCGGTCGTGGTGTTCGTCGACATGAAGACGCGGTGGGACAACCTGACGAGTGCGTGGGATGTAGGCAGGATCGATGCGCTCGACAGTTTCGTCAGCGGCTATCTGGGGGCGCGTCTGTATCGCTACAGCGATCTGCGCAACCACATCGCCGGTGCCGCCGGCGCAACGCCCCGCGAGAAATTGAAGTCCGCAGGTTGGCCGATGGTCGACGCGCTGCGCGGCAGGATCATCGTCGGATTTACCGGGGGCCGTATCGGCGCGGTGAATCAGGGGATGGCCGGCATGATCGCGCTGCGCGGCGCTGCGACCAACACATTCATGTGTCCGGATATCGATGCGCCGGATCCGGGCGAAGTGTCCGGTACGGTCGATGGCATGTCGGCCGCAGCTTCGGGCCAGATGCTCTGCGCCAACGTGCAGGCGGGCGATCACTATCAGATCGTCGCCAATCGCGCTGCGGAGTATCGCCAGATGATGCACCTGTGGAGCGCGGCGGGCGATTTCGACAGCACCAGTTTCGAGGCCACCTATCTCGCGACGGCGCACGGTGTTTCGGCCATCGGTATGGATGTCAC
>JBIITV010000171.1:0-8777 GCA_044340325.1 Lysobacteraceae bacterium | reverse complement strand
GGATACGGGCACGCAGGGTGTGACCTTGATCAACACGGTGCCCTCGGCGATCAGTGCGCTGCTGGATGCGCAAGGCATTCCCGCATCGGCGTTGACGGTGAATCTGGCCGGCGAGCCGCTCAAGCGTGCGCTGGTGGAGAGGATCTTTTCGGAAACGCCTGCGCAGTTTGTCGCCAATCTCTACGGCCCGACCGAAACCACGACGTACTCGACCTGGGTGCGGATGACCAAGGCGGACGGTTTCGTGTCGCACATTGGTCGACCGGTCGCCAACACCCAGGTCTATCTTCTCGATGGGCGAGGGCATCCGGTTCCGGTGGGCGTGACGGGGGAGTTGTACATCGGCGGAGCGGGTGTGGCGCGTGGTTATCTCAACCAGCCCGAACTCAGCGCCGAGCGCTTCATCGCCGATCCGTTCGGCGGCAGCGCGGAGGCCCGGATGTACCGCACCGGCGACCTGGGTCGTTGGCGCGGCGATGGCACGATCGAGTATCTGGGCCGGAACGATCATCAGGTCAAGATCCGCGGTTTCCGGATCGAGCTCGGCGAGATCGAGGCGCGGCTGGCGGCGTGCGCAGGGGTTCGCGAAGCGGTGGTGATCGCGCGCGAGGACGCGCCCGGCGACAAGCGTCTGGTGGCGTACGTGGTGGCGAGCGAAGAGGCGGTGCTGTCGGTGATGGAACTGCGCGCATCGTTGTCGCGTCACCTGGCCGACTACATGGTGCCGTCCGCGTTCGTGACGCTGGCAGCGCTGCCGCTGACGCCGAACGGCAAGCTCGATCGCCGCGCGCTGCCGGCGCCGGATGCGACTGCGGTGCTGAGTCGGGAGTACGAAGCGCCGCAGGGCGAGGTGGAGGAGGGCATCGCTGCGATCTGGCGTGAGCTGCTGGGCCTGGAGCGGGTCGGCCGCAACGATCACTTCTTCGAACTCGGGGGACATTCGCTGACATTCACCAAGCTCAGTTTCCGCCTCAAGGAGTGCTTCGGAGTAGAGATGAAAGTGGCGCAACTGTACGAGTCGCAGATTCTCAAAGACATGGCGGCAGGCATGGAGATGCAACTGCGAAAAGCGAAACAAGCCAGGGGCAAGGAAAGAACCGTTCTGCTTGATCTCTAGCCGCGCTTTCGGCCATCGATCCCGACTCCAGAAGCGCCCGTTTCCGACGCGCCCCGCCCATTCTTCAAGACCAGACGTATATGACCCCGCAAACACCGCTCTACTACCTCCGCGAAGACGTCTACTTTGAACCGCTGGTGTTCAAGTGGTACGCGTGGCCGTATCTGTTGCCGCCGGTGAGCGCGGCGATGAACATCGCCGGGCGCAGCCTTCGCCTGATGAAATCGTTTGTGGCCAATCATCATCTGCATCTGGCAGCGAGCCGGAACCCGGGTCTGGCGGGCGGCGATTTCGTCAATTGCACGGAGGATCAGGTCGATGATGTTCGCAATCTGATACAGGAAGTTGAATGCCAGCACGCCGACTATCTTGACGTTCGCAAGGCAGTGGCAGACCTCAATGCAATGCTTGAACAGATGAAAGGGCTGTCGCTGGAATCCCTCTATGCCGATGTGCCGGCAGCGCTCAAGGGTTATGTCGAGCTGGTTTACGACACCAGTCACGCGCCATCGTTCCGTCTGATTGAAGGCCTGCTGTACGAAGGCAGCCTTTACAAGGAATCGGTCCAGAGCATTTCGCTCGGGCTGCTGGACAAGGTCAAGGAGCGGCCGTTCGTGCTCAGTTCGCCACGCTTTCCCGACGTCAACCATCTGCACATCAAGACGCCGTTCCGCGCTGCCATGATCGATGCGCTGTTTGCCTCGCGTACGCGGCCGGTCGACAAGGTGCAGATCGAGCAGATGTTTGCCGGCATCCAGGCAGAAGGTGGTATCGGCATCGACGAGTTGTTCACACGGGACGCGCCTCGCATCATCCGACAGCCGCTGGGCGGCGACCTGCGGATCAGCTACCTCGGCCATGCCGGGCTGATGCTGGAAACGGCGCAGACCACAATCCTGGTCGATCCGGTCATCGCCACCCGCGATGAGATCAATGGCGATCGGGTCATCAGTTTCAGCGAACTGCCAGACACCATCGATTACATCTGCCTGACCCATACGCATATGGATCACGTCTGCATCGAAACTTTGCTGCAGTTACGCCACAAGACCCGGCGCGTGCTCGCGCCGAAGAACAACGGCGGCAGCATAGCCGATCCGTCGATCAAGCTCATGTTGCGCAAACTCGGTTTCGATGTGCTGGAGCTGGAGGACATGGAGCAGATCGATTGCGTCGACGGACGCATCCGCGCCTTGCCCTTCCTCGGCGAGCATGCCGACCTGAACATCCGCTCCAAGACCGCGTGGTTGTTCGAATTCGCAGGCAAGAAGATCTTCTCGGGCGCGGATTCGTCCAGTCTCGACGAGACTATGTACGAGCGCATCCAGCAGAGCATCGACGGCGTCGATCTGCTGTTCATCGGCATGGAGTGCGTCGGTGCGCCGATGAGCTGGCTGTACGGCTCGCTGTTCACCAAGACGATCCCGCGCGCGATCAACGAGTCGCGCAGATTCAACGGCTCGGATTGCGCCTCGGCGGAAAAGATGATCGCCATCTTCAAGCCATCGGAGGTCTACATCTACGCGCTGGGAATGGAGCCATGGTTCAAGTATTTCATGGGTATGGATTACGACGAGAACGCGCGTCAGATCCAGGAGTCCGACCGCCTGCTCGCGTCGTGCGCGGGCAAGCGCATCCATGCCGAACGCTTGTTCGCCAAGCGCGTATGGAATTTCTGATCAACCCTGTCCGCACTGCTCGCGCTCGTTCGGCGCGGCCCGCATGACCACCGAGGTTTTTATGTTGCTTCACGAACTCGTCCAGTACATCGACGAAACCGGCATCCGCCTCAAAGTGGTCGACGGCAAGCTGAGCATCGCAGGCGATGAAACCCTGCTTACCGAAGCGGTGGTGAACGCGATCAGGACGCATAAGCGCGCCGTCGTCGCCCATTATGGCGACGCCACGGGCGAGGCTGGGATTCCTGCCGCTGCGGGCGGCGAGGCGCCGTTGTCCTATGCCCAGCGCCGCCTGTTCTTTCTCTATCAATACGATCCCGAACAGACCCATTTCATTCTTCCGCTCGAGCTGGAAATCAAGGGCGATCTCGACGAGGTCGCGTTTTGTCGCGCATTCGAAGCCGTGGTCGGCCGACATCGGATCTACAAGACCACATACTTCGTCGACGCCGGCGTACCCCGCCAACGTTATCAGCCCGACCGGCGCCTGGAAGTCCAGCGTCTCGATATGTCGGTACTGGACGCGGGACAACACGAATCCGTCCTTGCCGAGCGGCGCAGGGACATCGCCGGACGTCTGTTCGACCTCGAACACGATCTGCCGCTGCGCGCCTGTCTGATCAAGCATGGCGATGAGCTTTACACGCTGTTGATCAGCTTCCATCACATCGCCACTGACGAATGGTCGATCCAGCAATTCGTCGCCGAGCTTTCGCAGGTTTATCGCGATCTCAACAGAGGCGATGCTGCCGCGCTGCCGGCGCCGGCCGTGTCCTATCTCGATTACGCCGCGTGGCAGGTCCAACGCTTCGAAGGCGGCGGGTACGATGTTTCCCGCTCGTACTGGCGCGAAGAGCTGCGCGGCATTAAAGGTATTCTCGAACTGCCTCTGGACTTCCCCCGCCCTGCGGTGCAGACCTACAGCGGCGGCCAGATCGAACGGCCGATGCCGGACGGACTGGTCGCCAAGATCGGCGCTTTCATCAAGGATCAGCGCCTCGTCGAGTACTCTTTCTACCTGGCGATCTACTATCTGCTGCTTCATAAGCTGACCGGCGATCGCGATCTGGTCGTCGGCGCCGACGTGTTCGGTCGCGATCATGCCGATCTGCAGGATATGGCAGGTTTCTTTGTCAATCAGCTCGCGCTGCGCAGCTGTGTGCAGCCCGATCGGTCCGTCGGCGAATATCTGCTCCAGGTCAATGCATCCGTGCTGACGTCGCTCGGCCATCAGGATATGCCGTTCGACAAGGTCCTCGACGATCTGGACATCGAACGTGACGCTGCCTATCCACCGGTGTTCCAGGTCAAATTCCTGTACGAACGTACGCCGCGGACACTCGGCGGCTTCGATGGTCTGGAGTTGCATGATCGCAAGAGCTTCGCCGCCAAAGCCCAGTACGACCTGACTTTGAAGATCGTGGGCAACTGCGCCATCGTCTACTTCAACACCGATCTGTTGGGCGAAGATAGCGTCAGCCACTGGCTGGATCTGTATTTCGCGATGATGACCGAAATCGTCCAGCGGCCGGGCACGCCGATCGTCGATCTGCTGCAGACGGATCTGCCCGCACAGCTGCGTCCACTGACCCACGGCAGGCGTGCTCCGGTCGAAGCTGGCAGCCTGTTCGCCCGCATGGATCAGGCGACTTCCGCGCATCCGACGGCCGTCGCGGTGCGTTCGCATGACGAGACTTTGACGTATGCCGAACTCGCCGATCGGGTGATCCGTATCGCGGCGCGTTTGAACGCCTTGGGCATCAAGCCGGGCGATAGCGTCGGCGTATTCCTTGAACGGTCCGTCGATCTGGTCGCTGCGGTCGTGGCGACGATGCGGGTCGGCGGCGTGCTGGTGCCGCTCGACCCCGGCTACCCCGCAGAACATATCGAGTACACGCTCAGCGACAGCGGTGCGCCGGTGGTGATCAGCAGCGCCGCGCTCGTCGACCACTTGCCGGAATACTTCGGCTTTACCCTCGATGTCGAGCTGATCTGCGCCGATCCGTTACCGGCCGCGCCGCTCGCCTATCCATCGCTTGCCGATCACGATCCGGCCTACCTGCTCTACACCTCAGGCTCCACCGGCCGGCCCAAGGGCGTACTGATCCCCCATTCCGCGTTCGCCAACCTGTGCGATTGGTACATCGATTTCTGCGGATTGAATAGCGACAGCCGCGTGTTGTTGATGATCCCGATCGGTTTCGATGCGTCGATCAAGAACATTTTCGCGCCGCTGATGGTGGGCGGCACCTTGGTGCTGGCCGGTGCGGACGGTTTCGACCCTGATCGCCTGCTGGCGCAGATCGAGCAGGCCCGGGTCTCGCTGATCAACTGCGCGCCGAGCGCGATCTACGCGCTGTTGAAGCATGACGAAGCGAACGGCTACACCTCGTTGCGCGGCCTCGGCATGCTTGCATTGGGCGGTGAAGCGTTGGACCAGTCGCAGTTGAATCCGTGGCTGCGCAGTGAGGCATGCAACGTCACGCTGGCCAACATCTACGGCCCGACCGAATGCACCGATATTTCGGTGGCGTTCAAGGCCGACAAGCATGAATGGCTGCGTCGCAGTCAGGTAGTCATCGGCCGTCCCATCCAGAACACGCAGGCCTTCATCGTCGATGCCGACCTGCGCTTGTGCCCGCGCGGCGTCGCTGGCGAACTGCTCATCGCCGGTGCCGGCGTCGGGCTGGGTTATCACAATCTGGCCGAGGTCAGCGCGCGAAGTTTCGTCGAAACCACGCTGTCGGACCGCCCCGCCTACCGTACCGGCGACTATTGCAAGTACGACCGCGACGGCAACATCGTTTACCTCGGTCGCCGGGACGGCCAGATCAAGATCCGCGGAAAGCGCGTCGAGATCGGCGAGATCGTTCATCAGATTGCGCGCATCCTGCCGTCGCGTACGATCAGCGTGCAGCTGCACGCCGATGCCGGCCGTGACATGCTGCTGGCCTTCCTCGACGGCGGGCCGTCGTCGTTGGATTCCAAACAGATCAAGAGCCAGCTTGCGAGTCAGTTGCCGCGTCACATGGTGCCGGCGCAATTCGTGTTCATCGAGACGATGCCGTTGACGCAGAATGGAAAGGTCTGCGCCAAGTCGCTGGCGTTGCTGTTCGAGCAGCAACGCGATACCTCTTTTGCAGCGCCAGCCGAGTTCAACGACACCGAGCGGCTGATCGCCGCAGTCTGGGAAAAACTGCTGCACGTGCAGGTGACGGCGAGGGACGCCGATTTCTTTTCGCTGGGCGGTGATTCGATCTTTTCGATCCAGGTCGTGGCCGAGCTGCGCACCCAGGGCATCGAGGTGTCGGTGGCCGATTTGTTCAAGCATCCCAGCCTCGAAGCGTTGGCGCAGCTGGTCGACCAGCCTGGCCGGAAGCCCGCGCGCGAGGCAGCATCCAGCCTCGCACCATTCGCGCTGGTGCCCGAGCGGGATCAGGCGCTGTTGCCGTCGGGCATCGAAGACGCTTATCCGGTCACGCCGCTGCAGGCAGGCATGCTGCTGCACGGGCTGCTGGACGCGCAAGGCTCCTCCTACCATGACGTGTTTTCCTTTGAGCTTGCATTTGATTTTGACGAGGCGCTGTTCCGCCGCGCCATCGCCCACGTGGTGGCGCTGCATCCGGTACTGCGAACCGGATTCGATTTCGGTTCCTACTCGATTCCGTTGCAGATCGTTCATGCTGATGCCGACGCGGATATTTTCGTTGGCGATATCTCGCAGTACTCTGCGGTCGAACAGGAGGAACTGATCGTCGAGCGGATCCGCCATATCAAGGCCAACCGTTTTCAGATCGGCGGTCCGAGCCTGATCCGTTTCTCGATCCTGAAACGGGCGGCCGGCCGCGTCCAATGCATCATCGACGCGCACCACGCTATCCTCGATGGTTGGAGCATGGCGACTGTGCAGCGCCAGATCTTCGAGTATTACCGCCATCTCAAGGACGGCACAGTGCTGGCTGACGTATTCGACAGCGGTCAGTTTCGCTTCGCCGACTATGTCGCCCGAGTCGTCGACGAAGACCGCAACGGCGAAAGTCAGGCCTACTGGGATCGTTATTGTCGCGTGCTTGGCGATCACGCGATCGCCGAAGTGCGGCCGGGCATGCCGGTATTCGAAAGCCGGACCAAGCCTTTGGATCCGGTGCTGATCGGCAAGCTTGGAGCGCTGATCGCGCGCGAAGATGTCACGCTCAAGACGCTCATGCTGATGGCGCATGCCTGCATGCTGCAGACGTTGACCGGGCAGACGCATCTGCTGACGGGCATGACCGAGAACAGCCGCCTCGAAGCGCATGGCGCCCAGAATATGGTCGGACTGTTCCTCAACGTCCTGCCGCTGCAGATCGACCTGCGCGACCGCAGCTGGAGCGAGCTCGCGCAGTCGATCCACCGTGATCAGGTCGAAGCCAAACCGCATCGTCGCTATCCGTTCGCGAGCATCGTCCGGCGCAATCCGCAGCTCAGGCTCGATGCCAACTTCACCTACACCAACTTCCGCGTGTCAAATCAACTGGCTAAACAAGACTGGTTGCAGGTAAAGCAGGGCGAGTTGTTCGAAGAAATCAATTTCAAGCTCTCGACCCTCGTCGGCGGCAACCTCGAAGACGGCCTGGTTCTGGTCTTGAATTCCAAGCTCAATTTGTCGCCTTCGTACATCGATACCTTGTTGGCTAGCTTCGTCTCCGCGTTGGAGCGCATGGCCGATGGCTACGAAGACGCAATCCCCGCGCCGTGCCGGCATTGGCTGCCCGGCTTTGATGCCGGCGTTGAAGGGCGCTTGGTCAGCTTGCTCCGGCACCGCAGTGGCTTCGATCATCAGGCGCTGACGGATGCTGCGGCGCAGCTGGTGCAGCGCGCCGCCGACTCCAATGCTGCCTTGTCCGGCTGCGAACCGCTGCATACCGTGCAGTACGCGACGACGGCGACCGACAGCGATGCTTCATGCGTCGACGCAATGCTGCGTCGCGTGCATTCCGACGCGATCTTCCAGGCTGTCGTTTGCGAGTTCGGCGGATGGCAATGGTTGGCACTGGGTGTATCGCAGTTGCCGGCGGGTGCCGCCGATCGTGGCGCATGGGTATCGGATCTGGTCGAGCGCTATCTGACGCTCAATCGATCGGTTGTCGAGCTTCAAGTACGCACTGGCAGGGATTCGCCATGGCTCGATGTGCATGTGTCGGATCGCTCGATCGCGTTCTGGCGCGAGCAGTTGCGCGATGCGCCGCAACAACTGGCCGTGCCGACCGACCGACCGCATCCTATGCTGCCGTCGCAGACGATGGGCGAGCTGACCGTGTCGCTGCCCGCAGCGTTGGTGTCCGCGCTCCGGTCCTTGTCGCTACGTCGCGATGCACCGGTTTTCGCAGGTCTGCTGACGGCCTGGTCTTCGCTGCTCTCGCGTTTGAGCGGGGAGCACGATGTGGTGGTCGGCGCCGTATGGTCGGATCGTGGTCGTGCAGACGCGCAGCCGTTGCGCATGTCGATGGAAGCGGAGTCGACCGTCGCGGGGCTGATCGCTCAGGCCAAGCTAATGATGCTTGGGGCCGACGGGCATCGCGACGTACCGTACGCGCAGGTTGCGCTGGCGCTGGGGTTGTCGAGCGACAGAAGCCATCGTCCGATTTTCTCGTCCATGTTATTGCTGGATGAAAGCGATTGTAACGATGCGCTGAAACCATCCCGCAGCTCTGAGACGGCTTTCACCTCCCCTCTGACGCTGTCGCTCGCGGCCGCAGGCGAAGCTTGGGTGGGGCGACTGGAATACGCCAGCGACCTGTTCGACCGCAGCACGGCTGCGCGGTATGCGGAGTATTTCGTCACCCTGCTGGAGGGCATGGTGGCCGACGATACTCAGCGCATCGCCGAGTTGCCGCTGTTGTCGGCGGCGGAACGCGAACAGGTGCTGTACGGCTTCAACGCCAGCGTGCTGGCGCATTCGCGCGAGGGCCTGATCCATGGTCTGTTCGAAGCGCAGGTCG
>JBIITV010000133.1:0-12233 GCA_044340325.1 Lysobacteraceae bacterium | reverse complement strand
GCCGACGTCGGCAAAATGGTCCGCCACCGGGTGTCCGGACACCTCACAGGCGGTTTTCGCCTTGGAGACGACATTCAGGAAGTTGTCCCATTTGCTGTACCCCAGCAAGTGCTGCAGGTCGCGCGCCAGCCAGAATTCGATGCCGCTGTCGGTCTGCTGCGCGTGGCCCTCGAAGGTCTCGGTCAGTGCGTGCACCAGAGCGGTTCTCATGCGGTGGTCCTCTGCGGCTGTGGCTGCGTGGCTACGACGATCATCCGGTCGAACTCCGCCTCGATCTTCTTGGCGAAGTCGGCCTGCATCTGCCAGACATCGGTGAATTCGGCGAACGCCCAGCGCCCGTGGCTGCCCAGATGGTTTACGCCGGGAATCCAGTAGGTGTCCATCGTCGATTTCTTTTCCTTGGCGTCTTCGCGGCGATAGCCCTTGATTTCTACGACGAGGTTCAGCAAGTCGTCGTCGCCGTGGCCATCGTCCACACGGACGATGAAGTCCGGGCGATAGATGCGCATCTCCGACCCGTAGCGGTACGGCACTTCAAAGCCAAGGCTGTGGTTTTTCACGTAGGCCTTCACGCGCGGGTGCTGCTCGGCGACGCGGCAGAACTCGCCCTCCCAGTCGCTGTCGAGGATGACCCAGTTGAGATGGCACTTCGGCGGCGGGCCGCTGGTGTCGTAGCGGTCGGTCTTCGAGGTATTGAAATTGACGTGCGTCGTGCTGCCGGTGGTGTTGTAGGGATCGAGCACGGCTTTGATCGGCCGGGTGTCCGCTGATTTACGGGTAATGGCGTGGGCAATGCGATTGGCGGCCATGTCGGCCAAGGTCTTGTACTTGAGCTGCGCCGGGTAGGTGCCGCCTTTGCACACCAGATGGTGATCCAGCCATTCGCGGACGATGCTTTTGAGCTGGCCGAACAGATGTAGCTGTGGGTTGCCGTCGGAATCGCGATATTTGCTGAGCAGCAGATGGGAGGTGAGCTCATACACCACCTGCAGTGGCCGCACGTTGCCGGTGTGGACGAGGTTCAGATCGACGGTCTCGCCGATGATGCCGGCGTTGCGGGTTTCGGTGGCGCCGACCAGCTCGGGCGTGAGTTCGAGCGTGGAGTCGTCGTTGAAATTCGCGCTGAGACGCTCCTCCGGTAAATCGGCGCGGTAGCCCTGCACGCGCGGAAAACGGATTTCCAGAGGGTCGCGGTCCGGGCGTACGGCCTTGACCTGGATGGTTTCGCGCGGTTTCTGCGGCGGCGCGACCACCGGCTTGGCGTTGAAGTCGAACGGGATGCCCAGCACGTCTGCGTATTCGACGTTGAACAAGCCGTCTTCGTTGACTTCATAGGATTGACGGCGCAGCGCGCGGCCGATGACCTGCTCGCACAGCAGTTGCGTGCCGAACGCACGCACGCCCAGCACATGGGTGACGGTGCTGGCGTCCCAGCCTTCGGTGAGCATCGACACCGAGACCACGCAGCGGATGGAGTCGCCGAGCCGGCCGGCCTTGCCGACGGTGTTCATCACTTCGCGCAGGATGCTGGCATCGTCGAGGGTCTTGCCGGCACGCAGTTCGTCTGCGAGCTTGCCGCCGCGCTCGAAGATCTCGCGCTTGAACTGGCCGATTTCCGGGCCGGCCATCTGACGGAAGGTGTCGTCGAGTGCATCGCCGGATTCGAGCTGTGTGCTGTCGATCAGCAGGGTGCGCGGACGGCCAAGCGCGCTGCCGTTCTCGTCGTAGTTGCGGAACAGCGGCAGGCGGCCTTCGACCAGATGCGGATTGCCATCGGCCTGTTGCTGCATGAATCCCGAGATGTAGTCGTAGACCAGCTTCGACGTGGAGGTGTTGTTGCAGACCACGATGAAGCACGGCGGCACGGAGATTTTCGCCTCGGCCCACAGCGCATAGGTCTTTTCGTAGTGGCCGTACAGCGCCGCGAGCGCGGTCTGCAGTTGGGTGGGCAGATCGAGCGGGTTCAGGGCTTCGGCTTTGCCGCGGCCCTTCTTGGGCATCTTGGCGCGGATGTGTTCCCAAAGGTTGCGGAACATCGGCATCTCGACGCCGGGGATGTTGTCGGCGATCGGCACGCGCGGCAGTTTGACGATGCCGCATTCGATGGCGTCCATCAGCGAGAAGTCGCTCATCGTCCATGGGAACAGCACGCCTTCTGCGTAGCCCGACCCGCGCAGGAAGAATGGCGTGGCCGACAGATCGAACACGCGCGCGACGCCCAGCTTGCGATTGACCGCTTCCAGGCCGGAGATCCAGAGCCGGGCAGCTTCGTTGTTTTCTTCGGCTTCCTTGCGGTCATCGCCCTTGAGGTCTTCATCCTCGATGGCGCCGGGTTTTTCGCGATAGCAGTGATGCGCTTCGTCGTTGATGGCCAAGATATTGCGCATGCCCATGAGGTCGGGCATCACCCGCTGCAACATCTGGCCTTCGGTTTCCAATGTGTTGAGCGCATCGCCACCTCGTCCTTGCAACAGCAGGCGCCCGCCTTTCGACAGCGGCATGCGTTCGCGCAATTTGAAGGCGTGATAGTTGGTGATGACGATCTTCGCCCGTTCCAGGTCAGGCAGCATGTCGCTGGGCACAAGCTCGCGACTGGCGTAGTAACTGTCCGGGTCGTTGGGCTGCAGCACGCGCAACCGGTCTTTGATGGTGATACCGGGCGCGACGATGAGAAACCCACGGGTGAATCGTTTGCTGCTGGGCCGGCGGACGGCGTTGATGGTCTGCCATGCGATGAGCATGGCCATCACCGTGGTCTTGCCGGCGCCAGTGGCCAGCTTCAATGCGAGACGGGACAGTTCTGGATTGGCGTCGAGATTGGCATTGGCCAGATGTTCGATGAAACGCTGACCACTCTTGCCTGCACCGGGCGCGACTTCGGTCAGCCAGATCGCGGTTTCGACTGCTTCGATCTGACAGAAGAACGGGCGGATGCCGGTGAACTGATGGTTGCGCCAGTGCTGCAGCAGCCTTGCCGTTTCGGGGGTGACGCGCCAGTCGTTGGGATTGGGCAGCGCCCGCCAGCGATCCACCTCTTCGCGGACCGAGGTGATGGTTGCGGTGTGGTCGTACTGCTGCGACTCGTCCGAAAGGCCTTTGCCCTCGTCGAACGCCAACGACTGCTGGGCCTTGCGCTTGCGCGGCTTGGGGATCGGGGTGATGAAATCGGCTTTGCGGCGCGAAGGCTTGATTTGCTGCGTCGGTTGCCCGGTGTCGTCCAGTTCCCAGTGTTGCGTCGGGTAGGCATAGGGAGAGTTGAGAATCGGTTTCTCGAAGAACTGGTCACTCATGGTGTTCTCCGTGCCCCCTTCGCCTTTGGATCCATACACCCAATGCTGCTTCCATTGTCTTTCCCCTGTTCTTCTGACCGGGATGTTACCGGAGCGCGTGATTGGGCGCGGGAAGGCTGTCGTATCAGACAGGGTCGATGGGGTGGGCTTTGCGCGATGCCGGTGTGGTGTCACGCGAAGAGCGCCCCTCAGGGCCCGGCCTCCATCTCCTCGCGCGGTGCGCGGGGAAACGCCTTGGGCTTTCGGGGCGGCTGCGGTGAGGATGTGTCGCGACTCCCGTCGCTCCTGCGAAGGGCGAGGGCATCGCGGCTCCCGCCGCGGTTGCCGAGCGTCCACAGCATGAGTCCTGCATCCATCAGCCCTGTTCCTCGCTGCGCGTCTGCGCATCGCGTTGCTCCAGCCGCGCCCGCGACCGCACGATGGCATCGTGCAGTTTCTGCTGCAGCAAGGCTTTCGGCGGCAAGGCGGTGAGGTATTCGGCGACGTGGATCCCGGTCTGATCCAATTCGAGCAGTTCGATCTGTTCGGACTTCTTGCCGCTGCACAGGATGATACCCAGCGGCGGCGCCTCGCCCTGCTCTTGCTCGTGCTTGGCCAGCCAGCGCAGATACAGCTCCATCTGGCCCTTGTCGGCGGCCTTGAACTCGCCCATTTTCAATTCGATGGCCACCAGCCGCTTCAATCTGCGGTTGTAGAACAGCAGGTCGATGTAGAAATCATCGTTGTCGATCTGCAGGCACTTCTGCCGCGCGACGAAGGTAAAGCCGGCGCCCAGCTCCAGCAGGAACTGCTCCAGCTCGCGCAGAATCGCGTCCTCCAGGTCCTTTTCGACGTAGCGGTCCTGCAGGCCGAGGAAATCCAGCACGTACGGGTCTTTCAATACGAACGCAGGGCTGAGTTCGCCCGTTTCGCGCAGGGCGGCCAACTCGTCGGCCAACAGTTCAGCGGGCTGGCGCGACAGCGCGGTGCGCTCGAACAGCTGCGAGTCCATGCGCGCCCGCAGGATGCGCACGCTCCAACGCTCCTGGCCGCACATCTGTGCGTAGAAATCGCGCTTCAGCGGGTCCTTGAGGTAAATCAGCTCCAGAAAATGGCTCCATGCCAATTGTCTAGACAGCGTCGAGACAATCGTGATGTCCGGGAAAGTTTCGGCGAACCGCAGCATATGTCGCAGATTCTTGCTGGAGAACCCGCGGCCATATTCGGTCTCCAACTGCCGGGCGACCGTGACGACAACCTGCTCGCCATACTCGGCACGCTCGCCCTGCAGTACCTCGCTGCGGATGCGCTGGCCGATCTGCCAGTACAACAAGGTCAGCGCACTGTTGACCGCTGCGGCCAGTTGGCTGCGGCTGGCTTCGATCAGCTGGCGGATCTCGCTGACCAAGGCCTGCGGTGCGGGTGGATTGTCGCGTGGCGCGATGTCGGTCATGCCTCGACTCCGGGCGCGACATGATGGACGAGCGTCGCTATCAGCCTGCTTTTGACATGGTTCTGGGTTTCTTCGATCTCGTCGAACAGCGTTTGCCATTTCTCCAGCAGAACATCGGCGGCGTGGATTCCGTGTTCCAGCTTTTCGATCACGGCCCGCATCAACGGCGCGGACTGGATGCAAGTGCTGCTGAGGTTCATGTCGTACGTCTCTGTTCGCCTGGCGGCCTATCTCGACGGATCGGGCCCGTGTCTGTTCAAGTGCGTCGGATCTGCAACTACGCCGGCCAATACATCCGCTTCAGCGGCACCAGCCGCTTGGTTTCGGTATCGGTCGCATCATAGTGTTCGACCAGCGCGCGGGCCATGTCGTACAGCGTGCCGCCCTCGGCACGCACCATCCACATGCGTTCCATCGAATCGTTCCCCCCTTGTGTGCCGGGATGTTACCGGAGCGGGTGACTTGCCGTGGTGGGGCTGTCGGATCCGACAGGGTCGATGCAAGAGCATCGCGGCTCGCGCCGCTCCTACAAGAGCGACAGCAGGTCCCTCGCCTGCGGCTCGGGATGACACCTGTGTGGTGTTGGGCGAAGAGCACCCCTTCCGACCAGCCTTTCGCAACCGCCATGGCCCCCAACGGGTTTTTAAGGTCTGCCGTCTATGATCGGATGACCCGCATCCGGGGTGCGTATGACAGGGGGGCGCATGCATCGGTTTGTCTTGTTGTTATCCGCCGCGCTGGCCCTGCCCGCCGGTGCCGCCGAGGTGACGTCGGTGGAGACGCTGGACATCACCCGCTATGCCGGGCAATGGCATGAGATCGCCCGGCTGCCGATGTTTTTCCAGCGCAATTGCGTGGGCGAGATCACCGCGCAGTACACGCTGCGCGAGGACGGTCTGGTCGGGGTGCGCAACAGCTGCCGCAACGAGGACGGCGAAACCGACGTGGTGGACGGCGTGGCGCGGCGCGATGCGGACCATGCCGGACGGCTGGAGGTGCGGTTCGCGCCGGACTGGCTGTCGTGGCTGCCCCTGACCTGGGCCGATTACTGGGTGATCGCCCTGGACCCCGAATACCAATGGGCGATGGTCGGCGAACCGGGCCGCGAGTATCTGTGGATCCTGTCGCGGAGCCCCGAGATGTCGCGGGTGCAGTTGGACGAGCTGAAGGCACGGGCCGGCGCCATGGGCTATGCGCTGGACGAACTGATCGTGAGTGCGCCACTGCGTTGAGCGGTTGGCCGCTCGGCCGGCGCAACCGCCGATGACCCGGCGACGTCCCCGATTGCGATGGACGTACGGTGCTGTATGGTCTCGCGCTAGTATTGCAGTCTGGAACTTGAGTGGAGCGCGCGATGCAGCAGCGGTGGGCAATGCGAACGGGTACGGCGAGGCGCGCCGATTGGGTGCCGGCCGTTTGGGTGCCGGCCGTTTGGGTGCCGGCCATGTGTCTGCTGGCCGTGTGTCTGCTGGCACTCGCCGGCTGCGTTAGCGGCCCGGTGCGCCGGGTGTCGGAACCTACCGCCAGCATCCAGCAGTTGACCGTCGGTGCCGACGGCCGCTGGTCGGTGGATCTGCGGCTGCAGAATTTCAGCAGCGTGCCGATGCGCTTCGAACGGGTCGCGCTGACCCTGCGGGCCGGCACTGAAGTGGCCGGCGAACTGCAGGCATCGCCCGCGTTGACCGTCGGCCCGGAATCGGTGGACATCGCCACTGTGACGCTGGTGCCCAGCGCTGCCGCCCGGATCGTCATCGCCGACGCCCTGGCCGACCGCCGCAGCATGAACTACAGCCTTGAGGGCACCGTCGACGCCGCCGCCGAAGACCGCAAGGCCCGCGACTACAAGATCAAACGCAACAGCGCGCTGAGCCCGGTGCCGGGATTGCCCGGCGTGATGCGCTGAAGCGCCGGAAGCGGCGGCGAAACACGCGTCATCGAAACACCCGACATCGCTCGACAGAGTCCGCCGAGCGACCGCATCCGATGCGCCAGCCGCCTCCATCCGACCCGCCTCCATCCGATCCACCTCCTTCCATCGATTTCCCACTTCCGAATCCATATGAACACCTACAAAGCCCCGCTCGCCGATATCCGTTTCGCGCTGTTCGACGTACTCGACAGCGAACGCACGTTCTCCAGACTCGGCTTTGAAGACGCCAACCGCGAACTTCTGGACGCGGTGCTTGAAGAAAGCGCGCGCTTCGCCGAAACCGTACTCGCGCCGCTCAATGGTGTAGGCGACACCCACGGCGCGACCTATGACAAGGCGACCGGCAAGGTCACCACGACGCCCGGCTTCAAGGAAGCGTATGCGCAATTCGCCGAAGGCGGCTGGACCGGCCTGGAGTCGCCGGTCGAATACGGCGGACAGGGCATGCCGCACACGCTAGGCACCGCGATGAAAGAGATGGTGAACGCCGCGAATCTGGCCTGGGGCAATTTTCCGCTGCTGTCGCATGGCGCCACCGAGGCGCTGCTGCATCACGGCGAAGCGTGGCAGAAACAGGCGTTTCTGACGCCGATGGTCGAAGGCCGCTGGACCGGCACCATGTGTCTGACCGAGCCGCACTGCGGCACCGATCTGGGCATGCTGAAAACCCGCGCAGAGCCCCATCCGGACGGCTACTACACCATCACCGGCACGAAGATCTTCATCACCGCCGGCGAGCACGACATGACCGATAACATCGTGCATCTCGTGCTGGCGCGGCTGCCGGACGCACCCGCCGGCAGCAAGGGCATTTCGATGTTCATCGTGCCGAAAATCAAGGTGAATGCGGATGGCTCGCTGGGCGAGCCCAATGCGGTGCGCTGCGGTTCGATCGAGCACAAGATGGGCATCCACGGATCGGCCACCTGCGTGATGAATTTCGACGGCGCGGCGGGCACGCTGATCGGCGAACCGCACAAAGGGCTGATGGCGATGTTCGTGATGATGAACGGTGCGCGCCTGGGCGTTGGCCTGCAGGGTCTGGGGCTGTCGGAGCGCGCGTACCAGAACGCGCTGCGCTATGCCCGCGACCGGCTGCAGATGCGCGCGCTGTCGGGCCCGAAATTCCCGGAAAAACCGGCCGATCCGATCATCGTGCATCCCGACGTGCGGCGCATGCTGCTGACCCAGAAGGCGCTGATCGAAGGCGGCCGTCTGCTGGGCTACCAGGCCGGGCTGCTGCTCGACATCGTGGATCACGGCAAGGACGAAGCCGAACGCGCGCAGGCCGATGCGCTGCTGGGCTTTCTCACGCCGATCGTCAAAGCCTGCCTGACCGAATGGTCGATCGAATGCACCTATCACGCACAGCAGTGCTTCGGCGGCCACGGTTACATCCACGAATGGGGCATGGAGCAGCTCGCGCGCGACGCCCGCATCACCACGATGTACGAAGGCACGACCGGGATCCAGGCGTTGGATCTGATGGGCCGCAAGACGATGCAGCTCAAGGGCGCGGGCCTGAAAGTCTTCCTCGGCATGATCGACACGTTCTGCACGGCGCAGGCCGACAACGCCGCTGTTGAGGAATTCGTCGCCCCCCTGCGTACGCTGGCGCAGGAATGGCAGCAGGTCACCGGACAGATCGGCCAACGCGCCGCCGTCGACCCGGAAGAGATCGGCGCGGCCGCGTGGGACTACCTGTTCTACTCGGGCTATGTGGTGCTGGCCTACTGGTGGGCGCGCAGCGTTGTCGCGGCGGACGCTTCATCGCAACCGCAGGCGTTCAAGGACGCCAAGCGCGAAACCGCACGCTTCTACTTCGCGCGCCTGCTGCCGCGTACGCGCAGCCACATTGCGTCGATCGCCAGCGGCACGGCACCGCTGATGCGTCTGCCGGCCGAGGGTTTCGGCGACTGATCGCACCCCGCCGCCGACACCGTCGGCGGCGGCGACAAACGTCACGGGTATGCTCGGTGTCCATATGGAGGCCGACACACCAGCGTTGCGCCTGATCCGCGAGGAGACTTCTCCCAACAGGATCCTCCACCGGGCTGCCGATCGCACCCCGGCTCCTGCCGTCGCCGACGGCCGCTCCCCCGTTTCTCCCGAACATGCTGCAGGCGCGATGCCAGCGCGGCTGGACGCGGTGCGCCTGCTGTCGCTGGATGCGCATGGCCGCATCATGGATTGGATCAGCTGGCAGGATGCCGCCTGTCTCTACGCCCGCGGCGCGGTCGCATGGACGCTCGGCGATCCCTGTCTCGCGCTGCACGGCGGCATCAGCCGCGCCAGCGGCGAACGCAGCGTGCTGGAACTGCATCCCATCGTCGCTGCGCGGGGTCATGCCCGCTCGCATGCGCATGCGCCCACGCCTGCATTGAGCAACCCGGCGCTGTTCGCGCGCGACCAGCATCTGTGCCTGTACTGCGGCAAACACTACAGCCGTCAGCTGTTGACGCGCGACCATGTGGTGCCGCTCTCGCGCGGCGGGCGCGACATCTGGGAAAACGTGGTGTCGGCCTGCTTCCACTGCAATTCGCGCAAGGGTGGCCGCACGCCGCAGCAGGCGTCGATGCCCCTCTTGGCAGTGCCGTATCGTCCGAGCTGGATCGAACATCTGATCATGTCGAACAGGAACATACTTGCCGATCAGATGGCGTTCCTCAAAACGCACCTTCCGAAGAACCCGCGCGGTACTTCGATCTCCCGCTGATCGTCGCCTGCATCTGCGGCGCGGGGCCGCAGGAGTCCAAACACTCCAGTCCGTTGGACCGCTCGGTTTCTTGCGATGGGAATCCGGGGCGCTGATTCCGCGTCGGCCGTCGCATTCCTTGCGGACCGCGATCGCTTTGCCGCCCTAAACTGACGCAGAAGGTAACAAACCGCCGCATCGCGCGCGTTGACGGGAAAAACCCGCTTGGCGACACTGCATGGTTTACGGAACGGGCTGAAGACATGTCGCTCACACTAGGCCTGACAGGGATGGATCAAGCCACGGAGGTCGCTCTGAAAGCGGCCTTCAACGAAGCTTCCGAACGCCTTGGGCGCTGGAAGATGGTCAACGAAGGGGATGCCGACTACGTCATCGTCGACATGGACAGCATGTACGGTCCGATGAGCTGGCTGCGGCTGCATGCCGCCGGCAAGCAGGTGATCGGCCTCACCACCGCGCCGCGCACGCAGGCCGATTTCATGCTGGCGCGTCCTTTCGACGCCCGCCAGTTGACGGCAGTGCTGGGGGACATCAGCGGCACGCCTGCAGTGGCAAGCGCTCCGATGCCGGTAATGACGCCTGCTCCGCCGCCAGTAGTCGTTCCTGCGCCCATCGCGTCGCCCCCCGCGCCCACCGCCGCACCCGCACCCGCAGCCGCACCCGAGCCTGCACCAATCGCAGTCGCACCGCCGGCGCCGATCGCAGTGCCACAACCTTCTGCGCCCCCGCCTGCAGCGCCTGCCGCACCGCCCCCTGCGCCATTGCCGGTCGCTGCGCAGGCGCCTGCACCGGCACCGGTGCAGGCACCCAGCGAAGAGGAGCCCGCCTCCCACGCCGTTCGCAATACCGCGTTCGCGCATTGGCTGCGCCCCGGCGCGCTGACGGGCCGCGCCCGCTATCAGGGCGGCAACGGCCCCGAGATCTTCATCGACTTCAGCCAGCGCCAGTACCACGGCCCGTCCACGCTCAAGCCTCTGGTCGAGTACTTCGTGGCCAACGTGGGGCTGCGCGATTTCGAGCAACTGGACGAACGCGCCTGGCAGACGGCGGTCGCCAGACTCGGCGCGCCGCTGCCGCTGGCGCGTCTGCAATGGCTCGGCGGTCTGCTTTCCGGAGAAGGCAAGCTGTTGCCGGGCTTCAAGCCCGATGGACGCTTCGTACTCAGCAAATGGCCGGAGACCGAACGCGAATACCCGCGTCATTTCCGCATCGCCACCGCGATGATGAAAGGCCCCTCCACCATCGCCGAGATCGCAGCAGCCAGCAGCGTGCCGGCCGCAGACGTGGTCGACTTCATCAATGCCAACCTCGCCACTGGTTTCGCCGAACAGGTCGGCGAGGGCGCGGCCGCAGCCGACTCCGGCAAATCCGGCGGCCTGCTGGATCGACTGCGGGGCCGCTGAACCGCATCGCGCGCTTTTCTTGCCGCATCTAGGGGGAACGGAGGACAATGTCGGAATGCTCGACTCCGCCCCCCCCTCTCCGATCGACGGCGCGCGGTATCCCCGCCTCTCCCGCATCCAGTTTCCATCCGATCTGCGCCAGTTCGGCGAAGACGAACTGCCCGCGATCGCCGATGAACTCCGCGCCTATCTGATCGAATCTGTCGGCAAGAGTGGCGGCCACTTCGGCGCGGGTCTGGGCGTGATCGAACTCACCGTCGCCCTGCATTATCTCTACGACACGCCGAACGACCGCATCGTCTGGGATGTCGGTCATCAGACCTATCCACACAAGATCCTCACCGGCCGCCGCGACAGCATCCACACCGTCAAGCAGAAAGACGGCGTAGCGCCGTTTCCCAAGCGCGAGGAAAGCGAATACGACACCTTCGGCGTCGGCCATTCGTCCACATCGATTTCCGCCGCGCTGGGGATGGCGATCGCCGCCGCGCGCAGCGGAAGCGACCGGCGCATGGTCGCGGTGATCGGCGATGGTGCGATGACCGCCGGCATGGCCTACGAGGCCTTGAATCACGCCGGCGGCATGGATAGCGAACCCAACCTTCTGGTGATCCTCAACGACAACCAGATGTCGATCAGCGAGAACGTCGGCGGCCTCACCAAGATGCTCGGCCGCATGACCGGCAGTCGCACGCTCAACGCACTGCGCGAAAGCGGCAAGAAACTCCTGGGCGACAAACGCACCAGCAGCACCGCGCGCTTCGTACGGCGCTGGGAAGAGCACTGGAAAGGCATGTTCGTGCCGTCCACGCTGTTCGAGGAAATGGGCCTGCACTATACCGGCCCGATCGACGGCCACGACATCAAATCGCTCGTCGCGGCGCTGAAGACGCTGAAGACCATGAAGGGTCCGCAGTTGCTGCACGTGATGACCACCAAGGGCAAAGGCTACGATCTGGCCGAAGGCGACCAGATCGGCTATCACGCGGTCTCGCCTTTCGACCCCGAAAAAGGATTGATCGCCAAAGCTGGCGCGAAAAAACCGACGTATACCGACATCTTCAGCGACTGGCTCTGCGACATGGCTGCTGCGGACGATACGCTGCTGGCCATCACGCCGGCGATGCGCGAAGGCTCCGGTCTGGTGCGTTTCAGCAAGGAATATCCCGACCGCTATTTCGATGTCGCCATCGCCGAGCAGCACGCGGTGACGCTGGCGGCGGGCATGGCCTGCGAAGGCGCGAAGCCGGTGGTCGCGATCTACTCGACCTTCCTGCAGCGCGGCTACGACCAGCTCGTGCACGATGTCGCGATCCAGAATCTCGATGTGCTGTTCGCGATCGACCGAGGCGGTGTGGTCGGCCCCGATGGCGCAACCCATGCCGGCAATCTCGACCTGAGTTACCTGCGCTGCGTGCCGAACATGGTGGTCATGGCACCCGCCGACGAAAACGAATGCCGG
>JBIITV010000093.1:0-18090 GCA_044340325.1 Lysobacteraceae bacterium | reverse complement strand
CACCGGTACGCGGGCCCCGCCGCAGTGCGCTATCCGCGCGGCACCGGCCCCGGCGTCGCGATCCAGCCGGCGCTCGACACACTGCCCATCGGCAAGGCCGAAGTCCGTCGCAGAGGGGCGCGCATCGCGTTGCTCGCATTCGGCGCCATCGTCCCGGCTGCCGAGAAGGTCGGTGCGGATCTTGATCTCACGGTCGTGAACATGCGCTTCGTTCGCCCGCTCGACCGTGCACTGATCCTCGAACTGGCGAAGACGCACGACGGCTTCGTCACGCTGGAAGACAATGTCGTGGCCGGTGGCGCCGGCTCCGGCGTAGCGGAACTGCTCGCGGACGCGAACACGACCATGCCGATCCTGCACCTGGGCCTGCCCGACGCCTTCCAGCACCACGCGAGTCGCGAAGACCTGCTTGCCGAAGCCGGTCTCGATGCCGCCGGTATCCGCGCAGCGGTGCTTCTGCGCTGGCCCGACGTTGCCGCGCACGCCGTGCCCGCCGCGCGCGCCGCAGGCTGAGCATGCCTGCGGCCGAACGCAAACCCCATCCTCAGGGCGCTTCGACCGTATAGCCCTTCGCCGCCAGCCGGGCCAGCAGGCCATCCGGCCGCAACAGTTGGCTGACCGGCAGCAGCGCGAATGTCGAAGCGTTCTGGTTCAAGGATTTTTCCGCAGCCGCCAGCCACTCGTTTTCGATCCGTGCCTGGATGTCCTGCATGCCCTGCTTGCGCGCGATTGCCGTGCCGGTAAACACAGCGCTGCAGGCCGTGAACTGGTTCTGATACGGCAGGCTGCGCAGGGCTTCGACATCGCCCTCGGCCCACGCGTTGGCGCGACCGGCCATGGTGCCGAGATCGCCTTCGATCCGATCGAGCGTGCGCCGGAAGCATTCCTCATCGTTCAGCGATTCGCTCGAGAATTCGCGCAACGCCGACTTCGGATTGGCGATCTTGATCTTCAGCGTCGGAGTGGTGATCTTGACCTTGTTGCGCTTGGCGGCCTTGCGCACGGTATCCGACACCACCGGATCCTGGGTCATTCCCGAACGCGTGATCGCCTTGTTGTACAACTCCAGCGCGGCGAACACCGGCCGCCATTCCTCGATGCCGCGGTCGCCGCCGATGTAGCGCTGTTTCAGCACCTGCCAGCGCGCGTACTGCGTCGCCGGCAATACTTCGCCCAAGGTCTTGCCGTCCGGGTTCTTGCGCGCCTTGAACAGCGAAGGCAGCATCGTGAGGCCACGGAAGAAACCGACATCCGCATCCAGATCGACGGTGGGCGGCATCAGCAACTCCTGTGCGGAAGCCACCCGGCGTTCGACATTCGTCGAATCCCATTCCATGCGCTTGGGCAGTGGATTCTGGGTACCGAGAATCCACAGCGTGCGTTCGCCGTCGCGCACTTTCCACAGGCCCGGGCCGAGGTAACGCCCGGAAATCACGACCGTGTCGAGATCGAGGGGATCCGCGCCCTGCGAGGACGGCGGTTCGACCGGCGCATCAGCCACAGTCTGCGCGCGGACATTGCCGCACAACCCGATGACGAGGAGCAGACCGAGCCACGGCATCGGGGCGGATCTTGCGAAAACATGACGACGCATGCGGATATCCAGTGATGGCAAACCCTGCGGAGTGTCCAACAAAAAAGCCCAGCGATGCCGGGCTTTGTTGTTTGTGTTCAGGCTGACGTGATGTAGCTGTCCCGCGAGTCGCGTTTGGGAAGCCGCACATGCCGATCGGCGCTTGCACAATCGAATTGGTCGGGGTAGCCCCCATCGCATGGGCTGGCTAAGTCATTGATTCTTGAAATGAGTGCGCGAAAGCCGGCCTCGGGTTGCCCCCAGTACTGCCCCCGGGAAGGGCTGGCTTGTAGTGAACGCCTTGGGACTTCGCGGGATTGGTGGGGCACTCGTCGCCTAGTCAACTACGGGCGAACACAAAATTGTTGAATCCTACTCTCGGTCAGAAGTGATCAGATGGCGCATTGAATCGATCTTCAATGGTCCAGATTAGGCTTTAGAATCGTGCGCTCGCCGCTCCCGCTCAGAATATCGGCGAAACCCACTCTTGATTGAGCATCGTCTCATTGCCATCTTCGCAATGACGACCCTGCTGGCGCTAACCATGGGTGCAGGCCAGCGCACCGACTCAAACCTTCTGCTCGCCACGGCCCAGCATTCACCTGTGGAGTACACGACGTCGGTCCGTGCCGGCCGGCCAACACCAGCATTTGTTTAAACGACGAGTTGGTGGTTGGCCCCGTGGCCACTCCCCACATGACTTGCGAGCCGTCGATGCGCATTCGCCCAGCCTGCCCCCACAACAGTCCGCTTTTCCCGCCACGCGCGGAACACTGTGCGATTGGCCTGCCGGTTTGTCACCTAAGAGGTCTGGGGCCGTCCTCGATCCCATCCTCCTTGACGCATCGTTTCACGATATGCAAGAATCGTTTCATGATTCGGGCCGATAACTTCATGAACGAGCTTTTCCGTATCGTAAACGGAGCTCTTCGTCTCGACATCGATAAAGTTCGGAACTATACCGCCTTCTTGGCGGACCGACTGGAAAAAGAGGGGGAGTCTGTTCCAGCTGCGCGATTGCGCAAGCTGCTTGCCGATTCCGACCATCAACTGCGCCCGATGGACGCGCGGTTAACGCGCGCACTGCCGGTCGACGGGGATAGCCGTTTTGCACTGGTGGAAAAAGTGGACCTATCCCGCCTCAAGGAGTCGGATATCCACCTCTCGGTTGACCAATGGGACATAGTCCATGAGTTCCTCAGCGTCGCGAAGAGCTACGGTCAGCTGGAGGCCCATGGCATGGGCGATGCCCTGAGTCTGCTGCTTTCTGGTCCGCCCGGCACAGGTAAGAGCCGGCTAGCACGTCACCTAGCCAGCGAGTTGGGGCTAGACTTGTACATCGTCCGGCTAGACGGGCTCATCTCGTCGTTCCTGGGCAGCACTGCGAAGAACATCCGCGCAATTTTCGATTTTGCTGCGGACACTCCGTGCGTATTATTCCTTGACGAATTCGACGCTATCGCCAAAGTACGCAGCGATGCTCAAGAGTTGGGCGAACTCAAGCGCGTAGTGAACAGCTTCATCCAGAATCTGGATAGCTTGGGTCCGCAGTGCATCGTCGTAGCCGCGACCAATCACCCGGAACTGCTCGACTCCGCCGTGTGGCGTCGCTTTGGCTATCGCCTACAGTTCGACTACCCTGATGCCAACGTTCGCGCCGAGATGTGGACAGAATTCCTCGCGCCACTGGAATATTCCGCACGCGATCAGGACCTGCTGACCGACTTATCAGAAGGCTGCACTGGCTCTGATATCCAAGAGGTATGCCGACGCCTGCATCGCAAGCGCATTACGCTGGAACACCCCCCTGAACTACGGGATGCCTTTTCGATCCTAGTTAATGTCAGCATCGGCGAAGGGGAAGATCGTCGATTCCTGACAAGTCTGCGCGGCAAGGATGAAGCGGAAATGACGAACTTGCTTCGCACGCGCAACCCGAAGTTGTACAGCACTGCGGCGATTGGTCAGCTCTTGGGTTTGTCGAAGGCGACGGTCTACCGCCGCGGACTGAAGGGTGCGCACCATGGCCGATAAGAATGACCCCGGTGGCGACCGACTACCGATCAAGTTGATCCTCCCGCGCCAAGCTGCCCAGCGAAAAGTTCTTGGCGGCGGTAGTCCGCCACGTCCGTTTCGCAACGTCACCTCTGCCTTCCGCGCAGGCCTGACGAACCAAGTGTGTGCGGTTCGTGAAGGGTTGTCGGCACAGCTCAAGTCGACTGGAGTAGTGCCAGTGAGACTGCGAGTCATCCCGCAGGCAGCAGCGAAAAGCCATCGCCCGGAAAAGCTGTTCTCTGAAGATACTTGTCCAATCGTCGGCGCGGGCAGTCTGGGCGAGCTGTTTATCAAGGCCACAACGGTGGGTCTGGACCGCCTCAAGGAACTTATCGAAGACAACGACAGCACACAACTCGTCAAGGAGATATCATCTATCCAGTCGATCGAAGCGGTGACGCCAGATTACCGTCGGCGTGGGGTCAGCCCAAAGGCCATATTGCAACGCGCTGCGCGCGGTGAATCGGGATTCGTCAGTCGCGTGCGCTTGTTCGACCTGGGGTCCGAGGAGCAGGAACGCCTTGTTTCGCAGTTCAAGACCGCCTGCAAGCAATTGGGTATTCACCCCGACAATCGAGGCTACTCCCCGGAAAGTTACGTGTACGCCGTCGAACTTGCGAACGTAGCCGAGGTGGAAGCGCTGTCCAAGCTGGTCAGTGTGCGATCGGTCGCAGGCATGCCACTGATCAAGTCGGTTCGTTCAAACATGTTTCGTACACAGCCTAAGCCAAAGCTTAGTTCTCGAACTGAAGTGAAGGGCGACGTGCCAGTGGTAGTCGTGGTGGACACAGGCATTTCGGAGGCTGTCCCGGAATTGGCGTCGTGGGTGGTCGGGCGCAGTAGCCAAGTGGCGCCTCCGTATCGCAACACCGAGCATGGCACCTTCGTAGCTGGGCTGATCTGCCATGGCAGCGAACTCAACCCGACCATCAATGGCATCGACCCGAGCCCATGCGCGGTCTATGACCTGCAGCTAGTCCCCAATGATGACCCCAAAGCAGGGGATACCGACACGCTTTCCGAACAGGAGTTCCTGATTTCGCTTGAGGCCGCACTCAAGGCGCACGCCAACGAGTATCGCGTCTGGAACTTGTCCCTGGGCTCGGACGAACAGTGCTCGCTCGATCTGTTCTCCGAATTCGCGGAGGAATTGGACAATTTGCAAGAGCGCTACCAGGTTACCTTCGTCATCAGCGCGGGAAACTATCTGAATCCGCCGCTGCTCAACTATCCGCGCACGACCACGCAGCTGGGCCCCGGGCGAATCACCACGCCGGCAGACAGCGTGCTGGGCCTCGCGGTCGGCGCGGTCTCTCACGTCGACTACAAGCATAAGGGCACCAAGCTAAACGAACCATCGGCCTTCTCTCGTCACGGCGCAGGACCCAACCACATTATCAAGCCGGACTTGGTGCATTTCGGCGGTGCATGCTCGACCGACGGCACCCATGTTTCCGGAATTCGTTCCATTCACAACAAGGGCACGGCAGAAAACATCGGTACAAGTTTCGCTGCGCCGCTGGTCGCCCGAACGCTCGCGCAGATCTACCACCAGATCACACCTGCGCCTTCGCCTGTGCTGGCGCGCGCCCTGCTGGTTCACCACGCGCGTGATCCTCGCACGGGTGCGCGCGTGCCGGATCAGGAAGAGAACTTCTTCGGTTTCGGCCTGCCGGCATCGGTTCCCCATTGTCTGGAGTGCACGCCCTATTCGTCGACCCTGGTATTCGACGATATACTGCGGCCCGGGTTCTTTCTGGACTGGGACCAGTTCCCCTACCCTTCCTCGCTCTATCGCAACGGCCGTTATTTCGGCCAGATCGCCATGACGGTGGCGTTCGCGCCGTCACGCGGGTCGCGCTGGGGTAGCGAGTATTGCCAGACACATATCGATGCGCATTTTGGCGTATATCGCGAGGTTACCAGCCGCAAGACCGGCGAGATAAAGTCCAAGTTCGTCGGGTTGGTGCCACCGGAGCACCGCAACCCTGGCCAGTTGTACGAAAGCTATCAGGTCGAAAAGCTGCGTAAGTGGGCGCCGGTCCGCACCTATTTTGGCGACATGGGGAAAAATGGCGAGCGTGGAACGCGCTGGCGCCTGAAGGTGCAACTGCTGACTCGTCATGGCGTCGAACGCAACAATCAATTTGAGGCGCAGCCGTTTTCGCTCATCGTCACCATTTCTGATCCGAAAAAGCACGCACCGGTTTATGACCAGATGGCCCAGAGCGTTCGCAACCGCTTCCAAGCCCAGAACCTAGCTGTGCGCGCAACCGCGCAGGTGCGCGGGCGCACCTGAAACTGTCCTCGAATCGTAGGGACGGGTGTTGTTCGCTTAGTTATCGCGCAGCCGCTGTCGCGTCTAGTCGCTGCCGTTTACTCAAATTTCTCTGGCGCAAACAAGTCGATGCGTTGCACGCGCTCGCCATCACCAAACCGCGCGCGATACCCATGTTCTGACCACAAGTCCTCGTTCGCCCAGATCTCGTTGTATTGCGTTTGGTAGTTGAAGTACAGGAACTTGTTGCCGGAGCTACCGTGGAGCACACGCGCAATGGCCTCACGGTTGGGATGCTTGGTCTGAGCGCCGTTGGAGCTGATGATCCAGGCAGGGCTGATCAAAGCCTGCGCGAGTTCAAGGCTTGTGTTGCGGCGACTACCGTGGTGAGACAGCTTCACGCAATCGACATGCAGCGGTTCATTTGGCGAGATATGACGCAGGCTCTCAAGGACTAGACCAGGATGCGCATCCGCCAGCATGAGGGCGCGCTTACCCGCGAATTCCATCAGGAAGGCGATGCTCGATCCATTAGGCGCGGCATCGTCTTCCTCGAAGTCCGATTCCGCCAACGCCACCACATCCAGATCGTCGCCCCCCATTCGCTCAAAGCCCGGAATATCCGCTTCTTCCGGGTCAGGCTCGGCGGCTGCATCATCTTCGCTCGCGCCCATCGCCTTGAGCGTGGCCTTCCAGTCTTTGGCCAAGTCGCGCAGCTTGTCGCCATTGGGCGACAGGATGGTTAGCCGCATGCCACCAGGTAGCTTAACTTGACGTGGAGTGCCATCGTCGTCTACGCAAATGGCCGCCCCGGTTCCAACCTCCCAAGCCTGCGCATGGTGTTCCTCAAGCACCTCCGCCAAACGCAGCGCGTCAGCGACACCCATCGGTTCAAGAGGCAAGTGTTTCTCGCCGTTAAACAATACCTGCCCGATAGTTACGTTGGCGGGCAGTTCCTTTAGCAGGGTGACTATCCCTTGAATGTGATCCTGGTCGATATGAGTGACGACCAGTGCTTCAAGCTCGTGGTCGCCCAGATCCGACAGGTGACGGATTAGGTGGGTCCGGGCTGTACGCGTGATACCGCCATCGATCAATATCCGGTTGACCTGCTCTCCCTGTCCATACTCCACTAAGAAGGCATCACCGCGCTGGGCAGGAAAGACATTGATCGTGAATCGGTCAGCCATCGGATCGCTTCCTAGTGCGCAAGCGCACGGTCGTAAAGAACTCACCAGGCACGACCAAACGCGACAGGCGACTGACGCGCTGGAGTGCCTGCGCGCTACTTTTGGCATCGTCAGTACTGCGGTCGTTCATACGGTCATCGCTGACGACTACAGTGAGTATCTCACTGAGGTATTCAATCGACATGCGCAAGTAGGGCAGACCGCGACGCACGGCCTCCAGCGCGTAACGTCGAAGCACCTCGACATCCAATCCTCCGGCCTCGTCACTCTCCGCGGCACCGTACTGCCAGTACATGCGCGCCATCGCGACCGCACCATCAGGGAGCTCGGGCGAACGCGTGTATAAATTCTCGATCCATCGCCGCCACGGCATCGGGTCTGGCTCGCTACGAGAGGCTTGTGACAAGAGTCCGAACGCGCCCGCGGCTGCGGCGACTGGATTTTGGGTCTTTTCAAAGAGGTAATTGCTGGCTTGCCCCAGCACCACGTCGGCCGCCTCGCCCATCCCGCGCGACAAAAAACCCATGTAGGCGTTGAAAGCCGAGTCATCGACCACCGTCGAGCACTGCCACCCCGCCCTCTCGCCGACATCAGATTCCTCGCGCAAAATTGTGTCAATGCCCAAAGCCACCACCAACGACGCACCGGTGACCTCCCCGGCATAACGGCGCCAGCAGTGCGGGAAAACTAATACATGCGCATCCCCAGCCCCATCGATGACTGTAGCAAAGCTTCGCCGCTCACCACTGAGGAAGCGAACATCAAAGTTCGAATCCGGGACAACTAAGCGCGCATCGACTTCACCGATCGATTGGAAGGTGAAAGGTCTGAGCCCGCCAGCCGCGTTTCCGATCCATGCCCCTAGTGCCTGTAGATCACGTGACGCGTAGTCGTCGCGATTTCGGAGACCCAAAGTTTCGCCAGCGTAGGGCGTAGTTTCGCCTATGACGCGGACCGCTCCATCTAACGGCTGCCACAGATCTGCACGCACAGTGGTCAATGCGTGCTTGCTACCGACGCGTTCGATGGACGCACGATTCAAGCCGACGTCAGTCGCCGCTTGACGGAGCCGGGAGGACAAGTTCTCGACATCCTCAGCGGAGGGATAGAACTGAAATTTTCGCGTCTTAATCGAACCAGGCTTCGGCTCCACTTGAACGATTTCGCCTCCCTTCTTGACACTATCACTGTAGCGCTGCAGGGCTTCCGCGCGATCGGCGCTCGGTAGACGGGGAATGACGCCCACGAGCGATTCGCGCGCATACTCGTCAGTGCGAACGCCGAGCAAGTCAAAGTCAACCCGACAATCGTCGGTGGATACCGATACCGATTCGGCCACGACGTTGCCATTCGGCAAGTACACACGCACGGTGTAGTTGCCCGGATCGACGGAAATCTGCTCCTCCTCATTTATGTCGAGAACGAAGCGCTGGGTCTTGAACACCATTTCCGATTCGTCACCTAAGCGCACGACTTCCGCCACGGCCGAAGCGGATTTCAACTGAGAACGTCCTGCTCCCAATTGGATGCGCAATTTGCGGCCGATCGAATCAGAATCGCTCATAACACAACCTCCGCTCCGGGCGGGGCGACTTCCCGGCTTCGCTGGTTGATGATGGACTGGTCGGTGACAGACGCAGCCGCAAACGCATACTGGCCCTTGCGAAGGTGCAGCCACCAAGGCGTCTTAATCGGCGGCTCGCGGCGCTCACTGAACGTGGGCGGAGCCGGAAGCGACTCGCAGGAAAATAGCACTTCTTCCATCAAGGCGCTGTCGCCCATGACTACCTTGACAACGACTTCCGGCTCGTCGCGCAACCGATGCAAGCTCAGGGGAGTATCGGCATCGGCTCCTTGGCAATACTGGTCCACCTTCTGGAATGTCAGCGCCTCGACGCACTTGTTCACGCCCTCCGCCAGAGAAGTGGTCAGGACTTCCCATCCACTATTGACCTCCCGGCTCGCACTACCCTGAAACGCCTTGAGCAGGCCCTGAGTGAACACTGATGCTTGGTTCGTTTGACCGTAAGCAGCAGCTCCCAGACTGGTAGCGTAAAACGCCGGGATGTTCTTGTCAGACAGTCGCCGCAAGCCTCCCGCCACCACACAATCCCCGATATCGTCTTCGCCGAATTGATCCAAGAACGCGTTGGTAGGACGTGTGCGACATGCATCGACAAAGTACAACTGGTTCTTTGCCCGGCATCGCGACAGCAGGCCGAACCGCAAGGAAGTGAAGTCGATAGCGTCCGCCATCGGACTTAGGTCGTTGCGGCCAAAATCCGACATCAGCAACGACGAGTTGCCGTGGCTAAATGTCAGTCCATGGCCGCAAAAGTAGAACAGCAACAGGTTGTCGGGATGGGCATTGGCACGCGCAATCCAGCGCGCCACGGCCGCATCGAAGTTTGCCTTCGTCGCCGCTTCAACCAGCATGCCCTCCTCCGCATCCGGCGCGGACAGCACCATCGGACTGGTACTGGAGCAAAGCACCTCCAAGGACAACAGCGGACGGTTAGGGTTGTTCATGCCGTTTTCGGTGTCGATCAGCCAGTCCCCGAAGCCTAGTACAGAGTGTTCCGGGGAAGTCAGCTGACCCATGTTCATATGGAATGCGAACTGCTGGGCGGCGGGCGCGCGCCCCCCTCGCAAATGCGGATAGTCGCCCACACCGACAACGAGTGCATGGGTGCCTGGTCCTACTCCGGTAGTGTCGATGAGCGTGGTCATACGGCTTTGTCAGCACACTTGGTTTCGGAATCGAAGTAAGGATACGACAGCATCCAGCGACGTCGCGCGGTCAACATGGGGTGCCCCTGGCGATGCGCGTAGTCGTGACGATAGGGAGGCGCGAGCTGACGATCGTGCTGACATTAGCGGGCGCATACTTGGATGGGGCGTGAGCGATTCGATCAAGGACCGACTGGTGCAATGCTTCACCGTGCGAGGCATTCTGACCCACATCCCGGAGGATAGGCCCCATGACGCGGTACGCGGCTGACATCGAGTCATGGAGTATGGAGTTGAAGCACGGCCGAAAGGCCTGCAAGTAGTCTGCGTCGAACTCCAATCCGAGGGCCTCAGCGCGCTCAATCATCCAATGCAATGCCTCGTTGGCCAAGCCGTCCGGACGGTATCCGCCACCAACGTTGCAATGCACGCCTGGGAACCAGACCTGCTCCAAGCTGCCCGCCCATCCTGCCGGGCGTTGCCACAAGTTGACCGCAAAGGGCTTGCGCTGCTCGTCGATTGCCATTGCGTGAACCGCGTGCTGTATCTGTGGAGTTAGGCCGATGTTGTGATACTGGTACTTCTTGCCATTGAGCATCTGACCAAGCATGCCTGGCGCACCCAACGCACCCACCGTATCCCAGACTCCAATCATGTGAATGGGCGGCGCCACCTGCGTACCCTGAATGTTGTGGAAAGCCTGCTTCCACTCCGTCGAATTTGGCAATAGGCCGTTCTCGTAGCAGGCATATACCTCCGGCACGTAGTAATCGTCGTCCTTCTGCAACAGCCCCGTTAAGCTAAGGAAGCCGGCCAAAGTGCGCACGGTGAAGGCTCCACGACTGAAGCCGAACAGGTATATCTCGTCACCCGCGACATAGTTGTAAATAAGAAAACGGTAAAGCTCCCGAATGTTCTCCTCGATTCCGTCCCCGAAAGCACCGCCGGTGAACTTGTCCAAGCCCCCGCTGGTCCCCAAGCCGGCGTGGTAATAGACAACTTGGTCGGTGCCGTCGCGTGCCTGAGATCGCACCGCACGCGCCAGTTTGGTGACGTTGCTGGGCATGCGCTTGCCGCTCTGCTTGTCTACCTGGTCGCGCAGGTTCCAGGTGCCGTCAGCGCAGATCACCAGTCGCTTCATAGAAACGTCCTTGTCGAGGAGCGGCGTCAGCCATGCGAAGCGTTAGCAACGATCACTGCGCCGGAAACTTACTTTGCAAGACATGGAACGTGTTGGCAAGCGATAACTGGGTCAGGTTCAATTTCCACACTTTTTCTTGTGGCGCAATTCGCATCACAATCCGCCGCATCACGATCACGCCGCCATCCGATGCTCGTAATACGGCCGCTGCCGGTCATCCAGAATCGCATACAACCCTGCGAGGTTGTTCGGGTCCGGTTTGAGCCATGCATCCAGATGTTCCTCCCTGATCGGAATGATGCAGCGATCATGCCCAGCCGCCGCGACTTCCGGCGGCGGTTCGTCGGTGATCGCGGCGAATGACCATAGCTCTTCGCTATCGCTTTGCCAGTGCGAATAGAGGCAGGCGATGAGCATGTCCTGTCGCGGTTGCGGCTTGAACTCCAGCACCACGTTTTCCTCTGCCTCGCCGTCGGCGAGCGCGCGCCCTTCAACCTTCTGACGACTGACGTTCTCGTAGAACGCATCGCAGACGATGACGCCGTGAGTGTGGGCGAACTGGCCTTTCCAGAATCCTTCGAGGTTGTCGCGGCGGGCATTGTAGGTGCCGGGGTATTTCGTATCGTAGAAGGCAGGCTTGCCGGCCGGGCGGCATTGGTAGCGCATCGGTTTGATGACACGCCTGCCCTGCTCGATCACCATCACTGGCGCATACACGCCGGGGAAGATGCGGCGATCGCGATCCTCGGGCGCGGTGCGATGCAGGTCGGCGAGTTTGCCCTTGGCCCACTCGATCTTGTTCGTAGCGATGCGCTGATCGTCGAGCGCTTTCTTCGTCGACTTCGTGCGCAGTGTGCGCTCCGCGTCGGCAGAGCCGATGCAGGACATCCACGGACGCCAGACAAGAAAAAACCCCGAATTTCTTCGGGGTTTCAATGCCTTGTTGGGCATTTCCGGATGTTGCCGAATTCTGATTTGGTCGGGGTAGCCGGATTCGAACCGACGACCACCAGTCCCCCAGACTGGTGCGCTACCAGGCTGCGCTATACCCCGGGTAGATCGGGCATTGTACCCGCTGGAGCGCGGGCTGGGCCAGCATCAGCGCTTCAACAGTTGCAGCACTTCTTCCAGCTCCATCCGCACTTGGCGGATGATCTGCGAACTCATCGCCGATTCCTGCTTGGCGCCATCGCCATCCAGGCGCAGCCGCGCGCCACCGATGGTGTAGCCCTGTTCGTACAGCAGGCTGCGGATCTGGCGGACCATCAGCACATCGTGCCTCTGGTAATAGCGGCGGTTGCCGCGGCGCTTGACCGGCTTGAGACTGGGAAACTCGGTCTCCCAGTAGCGCAGCACGTGCGGCTTCACGTCGCACAGCTCGCTGACTTCGCCGATAGTGAAGTAGCGCTTCGCCGGGATCGGCGGCAATTCGCGGTTGCTGCCGGGGTCAAGCATCGGCCACGCCTCCGGAATACGCTTCGACGCGCTCCTTCAGTTTCTGGCCGGGGCGGAAGGTGACCACGGTGCGGGCGGAGATCGGAATCTCCTCGCCGGTCTTGGGGTTGCGGCCAGGCCGCTGGTTCTTGCGACGCAGGTCGAAATTGCCGAAGCCGGACAGCTTGACCTGACGTCCCTGTTCCAACGCTTCGCGAAGCACGTCGAAGAACGCGTCCACGAATTCCTTCGCCTCGCGTTTGTTCAGTCCGACTTCGTCGAACAATCGCTCGGCCATTTCAGCCTTGGTCAATGCCATCCGTTTCCCCCAAAACGAGCCCAGATCACCCCAGGCCCGGACTGGCGAACGCCAACCGGGGCCTGGTTCACGAGCGGATTTCCGCGCCGTGTTCCCCGCGCAGCGCGGCGATGACTTCGGCCACCACCTGATCGATATCGCGGTCAGTGAGAGTGCGTGATTCTTCTTGGAGAATCAAGCCCATAGCCAGGCTCTTGCATGCGATTTCGACCCCTTTGCCGACGTAGCGGTCGAACAGCCGGAGGTCCCGCAAAGATGGGCCTGCGGCGCGTTCCACGGTACCCGCCAAAGCCGCCCAGGACACCTCTTCCGGGACGACGAACGCGAGATCCCGGCGGACGGACGGATACCGGCTCAACGCGACGGATCGGGCCAGCGGGCGCTGCTGCAGGGCAGCCAGATCCAGTTCGAAGGCGATGACGTCGGCATCCAGGTCAAGCGCCCTCTGCAGACGGGGATGGAGTTGGCCGATCCAGCCGATCCGCTTGCCGTCGCGGTGCACATCCGCCGATCGGCCGGGATGTCCCCACGCCACGAGGGCTGGCCGGTATTCCAGGATCGCGCCCGAAGCGGCCGCGAGACTGTCGAGGTCGCCCCTGATGTCGTGGAAATCAACTGCTCGGGTCCGGACATCCCACTGTTCTGCGTGGGCATCACCGCAGAGCACTGCGGCGAGGCGCCGGGTTTCAAGCGGCGCTTCACCGGCACGCGCCGCGAAGACCTTGCCGACCTCGAACAGCCGCACCCGCGACTGCTGGCGCGCGGCATTGCGGCCCAGCGCGGCCACCAGCCCGGGCAAGAGCATGGTGCGCATGATGCCGAGCTCGGCGCTGAGCGGATTCGCCAGCGGTACGGCAGTCTCGGTGGCCTGCCACTTCGTCAGTAACGCCTCATCAACGAAGGCGTAGTTGATCGCCTCAAGATAGTCGCGCGCCACCATCTGGCGCCGCACGGTCGCTTCGTCCAGCACGGTCTCGCTCGGAGACACCACTCGCGTCGCCCCGCCCGGCAACGTGGTCGGAATCGCGTTGTAGCCGTGGATGCGCGCGATCTCTTCGATCAGATCCTCTTCGATCGCGATATCGAAGCGCCGGGTCGGCGCGGTCACGCGCCAGCCATCGTCAGTGTTTTCCACACCGAGTCCCAACGCGCACAGGATGCGCTCGACTTCGGCATCGGCCACGCGTACGCCAAGCACGCGCGCAAGGCGTTCACGGCGCAAACCGACGCTCTGCGGCTGCGGCAGATCGTCATGGCGCACCGCTTCGATCACCGGACCCGGCACGCCGCCGGCGACCTGGAGAATCAGTTTCGTGGCGTACTCGACCGCGATCCGCGGCAGCTCCGGATCGACGCCGCGCTCGAAACGATGTCCGGCATCGGTGTGCAGGCCGAGCTTGCGGCTGCGGCCGATGATCGCGGACGGAATCCAGTGCGCCGCTTCGAGAAACACATTCCGGGTCGCATCGGTCACGCGTGTGTCGTAGCCGCCCATGATCCCGCCGAGCGCCACGGCGCGTGCAGCTTTGCCGCCCAGACTGTCGGAGACGACAAGAAAATCATCGTCCAGCGACACGGTACGGCCATCGAGGAGTTTCGTTTCCTCGCCCGGGCGCGCGTGGCGGACGACGACCGGCGATTGCAGCGCGTCCTTGTCGAACGCATGCATCGGCTGGCCGAGCTCCAGCATCACGTACTGGGTGACATCGACCAGGAAACTGATCGGGCGCACACCGCTGCGACGCAGACGCTCGGCCATCCACAGCGGCGTGGCGGCATTGGCGTCGACACTGTCGATCACACGGCCGATGAAGCGCGGCACTTTCCCGCCTGCATCCAACTCGACCGCAAGCGTGGCATCGCTCTGCGCAGGCACCGGCGCGGCATCGAGCGGTTCGACCGTGCTGCCGAGCGCAGCCGCCACGTCGAAAGCGATGCCGTACACGCCGAAGCAATCGGCGCGGTTCGGGGTGAGTTTCAGCTCGATCGAAGCATCCGGCAGGCCGAGATAGTCGGCCAGCGGCCTGCCGACCGGTGCGTCAGCCGGCAATTCCAGCAGGCCTGACGCATCGGCATCGATCCCCAGCTCCTTCGCCGAACAGAGCATGCCGTTGGATTCGATATTGCGCAGTTTCGCAGCCTTGATCGTGAGCTCACCGACCTTCGTGCCGATGGTCGCCAGCGGCGCCAGCAGACCCGGGCGCGCGTTCGGCGCGCCGCAGACGATCTGCAGCGGCGTGCCCTGCCCCGCATCGACCTGGCAGACCTGAAGGCGATCGGCCTCCGGGTGCCTGGCGCATTCGATTATGCGTGCGACGACCACGCCGTCGAGCGCGGCGCCGAGCACGGTCATCTCTTCGACTTCCAGACCGATCGCGGTCAGCGTCGCTGCGAGTTCATCCCGCGAAGCATCGGTCTTGACGTGTTGGCGCAGCCAGTTTTCTGAAAATTTCATGTTGCAGCAAGCTCTTTGTGGGAGGGGCTTCAGCCCCGACGCCGGAACCTGAAGTCGGGGCTGAAGCCCCTCCCACAGATCGAGTCAATTCACGCGAATTGCCTGAGGAAACGCACATCGTTGTCGAAAAAGTCGCGCAGATCGCTCACGCCATAGCGCAGCATCGCGAAACGCTCGACGCCAAGTCCGAACGCGAAACCGGTGTAGCGCTCCGGATCGATACCGACATTGCGCAGCACGTTCGGGTGGACCATGCCGCAGCCCAGCACTTCGAGCCAGCGCGTCGAACCGTCCGGCTGCTGCCAGGCGATATCGACTTCCGCCGACGGCTCGGTGAACGGGAAGTAGCTCGGGCGGAAGCGCATCTCGAAATCGCGCTCGAAGAATGCGCGCACGAATTCGGCGAGGGTGCCCTTGAGGTCGGCGAAGCTGGCGTGTTCGTCGACCAGCAGACCTTCGACTTGATGGAACATCGGCGTGTGGGTCTGGTCGCTGTCGCTGCGATAGACCTTGCCTGCGGCGATCATGCGCAACGGCGGAGCAACCTCCTTCATGTAGCGCACCTGCACGCCCGAGGTATGCGTGCGCAACAGGCGTGCATCGCCACGGCTGTCGGGAGGAAAGTAGAAGGTGTCGTGCATCGCGCGCGCCGGATGGTGCGGCGGAAAATTCAGCGCTTCGAAGTTGTGCCAGTCGTCCTCGATCTCGGGGCCGTCGGCGAGTTCATAGCCGAGCCTGCCGAAGATTTCGGTGATGCGCTCCAGCGTGCGCGTGACCGGATGCAGGCCGCCGCGCGTGGCGTCCCGGCCCGGCAGGGTGACGTCGATGGTTTCGCTGGCGAGTCGCGCATTCAGCACGATCTCGTCGAGTGCGATCTTTCGTGCCGAGAGCGCATCGCCGATAGCGTCGCGTGCCCGGTTGATGGCCTCGCCCGCGGTCTTGCGCTGATCGCCCGGCAAAGCGCCGAGCGACTTGAGCTGCGCGGTAATGATTCCGCTTTTGCCGAGCAGGGCGACGCGCAGCGCTTCCAGCGCGTCGGGAGTTTCGGCGGCGGCGATATCCGCCAACGCCTGCGTCGAGAGGTGTTCGATATCGCTCATATCCAGCTCGAAAGTGATGTCTCGGAAATTCGATTCCGCAAAAACGAACATGGGGAAGGACTTGCGCCCTTCCCCATGCATGGTTCGTTGATCTTCCGCGCGATGCGGCCGCTTGAAGCGACCGCGCCGGAAGAGTCCTCGTGCCTTATGCCGCGAGCGCGCTCTTCGCCTTTTCGGCCAGTGCGGTAAAGCCCTTGGCGTCGTGCACGGCGATATCGGCCAGCACCTTGCGGTCGAGGGTGATACCGGCCTTCAGCAGACCGTTGATGAAACGGCTGTAGCTGATGCCGTTGCTGCGGGCGGCCGCGTTGATACGGGCGATCCACAGGGTGCGGAAATTGCGCTTCTTCTGCTTGCGGCCGATGTAGGCGTACTGCAGCGCCTTCGTGACCGCCTGTTTGGCGACGCGGAAGACTTTGCGGCGGGCGTTGTAGTAGCCCTTGGCCTGCTTCAGGATTTTCTTGTGACGGCGACGCGCCGTGACACCACGTTTAACTCTTGCCATTGTTCAGTCTCCTCACAAATACGGAAGCATGCGGTCCAGACGGCCTGCGTCTTCGGCGCGAACGTGGTTCGTCTGCCGGAGGTTGCGCTTCCGCTTGGTCGCTTTCTTGGTGAGGATGTGGCTCTTGTTGGCGTGGCCGCATTTGTACTTGCCGGAAGCGGTCTTCCGGAAGCGCTTGGCCGCCGCCCGATTGGTCTTGATCTTGGGCATGGATGGTCCTTGGGGTCGTTTCGAGTACTGGCTTGGGCGGTGGCGTGAACCACACTTTCCGTCCTGCCCTGCCGGTGATAGGCCCTTGATCCGGAAGAACAATCTTCCGGCTCAGAGGCGGGTCCAATGGTGAAACATGCAGCACCCCGGCGAACCGGGCCGGCCATTATGCATGCGCATGCCGCCGCTTGCAATTTTTTCCGTTGAGAATCATCCGCTTGCGCTCCAATCCGGTGCCGAGGCAATCCGGAATGGACGAATCCACCCTACGGATCCTTGGGCGCCGGAACGAAGGCCGGGGTCTGGTTCTCGACGATCGGCGCCGCCAGATCAGCTGGAGCTGGAAAATCGGCCTCGACTGCATCGCCCAGACGAGTCAGGGCCGTATCGACCAGTATCTGGAACGGCGATTGGTGCATAGGGGCCGCAGGCGGCGCCTCGGTGGTGGGTGGTTGCTCGGATGTCGCGGGCACAGGCGCGAGGAGCTTCGACGAGATCGCCCGACCGCGATAAGGCTTACCGTCGATCAGGATATGCACGGCAACGACAAGTGGCGAACCCCCGGTCGGCATTTCACTCAGCAGGTAACCGCCACGCGTGTCGTCTCCGGAGCAGCCAACTTTCCGCGTATCGTTCATCAAATGCGGAATCACGCCAGTGAACATCTGCGCGGTCGATGCACGTAGCGAGGCGGCGTTGTTAATGTGCAACGAGAACGCTGTCAGTTCGACTCGATGCGCGGCCAGACGATCACCGAACCGCGACGCCAGCATCTCGTGCAACAGCACGGAGAGATCCGGCTCGATGTCGCGCTGACCAAAACGCACCGCGCCATAGGCGCAGTTGGCGATCATCAGAGACTCATTGCCGCTCTTTGCCAGCTTGGGATTGCGGGCGTCGACGAACTGATAGACCACAACCGGCATCTGCTGAGGCGTCCGCAGGTGCATCGTGGGGGCCTTCAGACCGCATAAAAACCAGACGCTGGCCAAGGCCAGCGTCATGCGGATGGAAGCCGGCATGCGGCGTGCTTCCATCCGTTTCATCTACGCAAATCGCCGATCGGTCACTTTTTCTTCGGCGCGATCATCATCACCATC
>JBIITV010000048.1:0-30470 GCA_044340325.1 Lysobacteraceae bacterium | reverse complement strand
CGATGGCAGTCGGCTGCTGTCGGGCTCGGATGACGACACGCTGCGGCTGTGGGATGCGGAGACCGGCAAAATGTTGCGTGTGCTCAAGGGTGATGATACCTACTCTGTAGCGCTCGTTGCCTTCAGCCCCGATGGCCGTCGGCTGCTGTCGGCGTCTGACATTTGGCTACGGCTGTGGGATGCGGAGACCGGTGACATGTTGCGCGTGTTCAATGGGCATGCAACCAATGTGACGAGTGTTGCCTTCAGCGCCGACGGCCGTCGGCTGCTGTCGGGCTCTCATCACAATACGCTGCAACTATGGAATGCGGAGACTGGCGACATGTTGCGCGAGCTCAAGGGGCATGGGGGCACTGTGAACAGTGTTGCTTTCAGCCCCGATGGCCGCCGGCTGCTGTCTAGCTCGGAGGGCGTTACGCAGCTGACGCTGTGGCTGTGGACGCTACACGATGAAAGTGCCTTGAATAATCGAAATTGCCGGCCATGATGCATCTCGTCGAAGCAGCCACTTTATTTGCTATCGCCTCATGAAAATGCAAGTCATGCATAGAGTGGTAAGGACGTGGCGATATCGCCGACAAGAAGATGCAACAGCGAGCTGCTGCGGAAGCTATAAGGCTTGCAGCAGAAGCGCGTCGTTAGCAAGTCCTAGAGATTGAACTCCGCGCGGAACAGATTGCAAATGCGATGCAATCGTTCCTCGAAGGCAACGTTACCGCTAGGCAAGAGCTGGAAGAGCAGTCCAAACAAGGAAACCAGTTTGCGGATCTGATGCTTGCATACGCGTTACGGCATGGCTATCCCGGAATCAAAGTTGATGTCACGCAAGCTGAGACCCATCAGCGCAAAGCAACTGTAGCCCGCCCCTGGATCGACCGCTTCGCTGATACAGACAACGACTATGCTGTCCTTTGGAAAGCCATGCGCTTGGAATAGCTTTCAGTTACATAGTTCGGCTCTGGCAGACACAGAGATTTGTCGCTCCAGTTGACTTCAGGCGCGAGCAGCGCGCCTCGACGGGCATTCCGTCTGTGCGCTGAACGCGATCGGGGGTCGTGCGCAGGCGCTTGGCTTCGATGGGGAACACCAAAGCCAACTCCTGCCACAAAGGGCTGCGGGCTTGCCCACAAGCCGCTTGGCTGGGGCGCCACGATCCAGGCTTCTCCCGAATCCCGAATCCCTGCGGTTCGCGTTAAGCTGCCCGACATCCCTTAGGCCGAAGACTCACGCGCACATGCGAACCCTCATCCTGCTCCGCCATGCCCATGCCGAACCCGCCAGCGACGGCCACTCCGATCTCGATCGCGCGGTGTCCGCCGAGGGCTTGGCCGAGGCCGAGGCCGCAGGCCGCTGGTTGGCGGCGCAGGCGCTGACGCCCGATCGCGTGCTCTGCTCGCCAGCGAGGCGAACGCGCGAGACGCTGGAGGTGGTGCTGGGTGCGATCGGTTTCGTCGAACAGCGGCTGATCGATGGCATGTACAACGCGACGCCGGGCACGCTGGCCGAGCTGGTCGACGAACACCGCGAGGTCGAGCGGCTGATGCTGGTGGGCCACAACCCCGGCCTCGAACGCCTGGCTGCGCTGATGCACAGCGGCCAGTCCGGCGATTATCGCGGGATGCCGCCCGGCAGCGTCATGGTGCTGAATTTTCCGCTGGATGCCACCGTCGAGCCCGGGGTCGCCAGCCTGTCTGCCTTCTGGTGGCCGTGAGTTTCGCGACAGTCTCCGTTTCTCTGCTCGTTTGTGCGCTGGCTGCGGCGAGTGTAGACGCGCACGCATCCGAGATCGACACGCGACACACCCGGATCGGCTTCACCCTGAAGACGCGCTGGGGCCAAGTGCTGGAGGGGCAGTTCCCTCGCTACAGCGGCCGGATCGAAACCCTCGACGATGGCCGCTATCGGGTGCGGCTGCGGATGTCGGCGAAAGAGGTCGAGATCGTCGGCCATCCCAACTACACCGGCATGACCCGCGGCCGCGGCTTCTTCGAAGCCGAGCGTTTTCCGGAAGTCGAATTCGTCTCCGAACCTTACGCATCCCCGCTGGTCGAGAACGGCGGCAAGCTGGCCGGCCAGTTGACCATCCGCGATGTGACCCGGCGCGAGACCTTCACCATCGAACCCAGCGCCTGCGCGCGTCCCGCCTTCGAATGCGACGTGGTCGCCAACGGCAGCGTGCGCCGCACCGACTATGGCGTGGATCGCTGGGTGTTCGCGGTCTCGGACGCAGTGCGTTTCACGCTGAAGCTGCGGGTGCGCGAGGATGCGGAATGAAAGCGATGCATGCGCTCCTGCTCGCGCTCTGCGCATTGGCGCAAACCGCTTGCGCCACCCTGTCGGCAGGCGAACAGGCGCATGTGGATGCGCTGGTCGCGGCGGCGCGCAGCACCGAGAACACCTGTGGCCGCGACGACGCCTGCGCGCGGCCGTCGCCGCTGCTTGAACTGGGTCGGCTTGCCGCCGGCGAAGCACCGGCCGACCAGGCTGAGGTCGCGGACGTGTCGACAGAGGCGTCGACATCCGATGTGCCGCGAACCGGCATACCGCGAACCGGCATACCGCAGGCTGCCGCGATGTCGCCCATTTCCCCGGCGCCGCAGCATTACGCATTGATACTCGACTATGGCCAGGATGCGCTGCTGGCGCGACTGGATCTGATCCGCGGCGCCACCCGCAGTATCGATGTGCAGACCTATATTTTCGACGAGGACGATGCCGGTCATCTGATCCTGGACGAACTGCTCGCCGCTGCGCGTCGCGGTGTGAAGGTGCGGCTGATGATCGACCAGCTCGCCGCGCTGCGCCGCGTCGATACCCTGGCGGCGCTTGCAGGCGCACACGCGAATTTCGACATCCGCATCTACAACCCGATGCTGGGCCGCGCGCGCATCACCTATCCGATGTACGCGCTGGCGTCGGTCTGCTGCTGGCGCAAACTCAATCAGCGGATGCACAACAAACTGCTGGTGGTGGACGGGCGGGTGGCGATTACCGGCGGGCGCAACTACCAGAACGACTACTACGACTGGGACACGCGCTACAACTTCCGCGATCGCGACATCCTGGTCGCCGGTCCTGCGGTCGCCGAGATGTCCGCGCATTTCGAGGCGTTCTGGATCGCGCCCTTGAGCACACCGCCGGCGCGGCTGCTGGATGTCGGCCGACTGGTGCTGCGTCAGGGCGTGCCTGCGGTGCAGCATCCCGAGCCGGAACAGCCTCGGCGCATCGAACTGATCGGTCGAGACGCCGACGATGCCGCACTGGTGCGCAGCCGCCTGGTCGATGCGGCCATGCCGGTGCGCAGCCTCCGCTACATCGGCGATGCGCCGGGGAAACACGAGGGGTCGGTGCCGATTACCGAAACGCCGTCGCAGCTGCTGCGCGAGCTGATCGTCTCGGCCGAGACCCGGGTGATGCTGCAGACGCCGTATCTGGTGCTGTCCAAGCCGGCGCAGCGGATGTTCACCGAGCTGCAGCAGCGCGAATCGCCGCCGCGCATGATCGTGTCCACCAACAGCCTCGCCGCCACCGATGCGTTCATTCCCTACGCACTGTCGTACAAATACAAGCGCCGCTATCTGCGCGACTTCAAGTTCGAGATCTACGAATTCAAACCGTTTCCGCAGGACGCGCCGATCGACGTGGAAGCCACCGGCACCGTCGGCGTGGAGTGGCGCGAAGACGGTACGGCGGTGGTCTTCGGTTCCGGCCCGTTCGGTTCGGGGTCATCCGCTCCCGGGGTCTCCGGCTCTGGCGCGTCCGCAATGGGAGCGAACGGCAGCCGTTCGCCGGATCGGCCGACTCCGCTGGCGCGCGAATACTCCGCGCTGCGCTATTCCAAGCGCGGGGCCAACGAACGGGTGCCGCTCCAGCGCGGCGGCGTGCGCTTTGGCCTGCATGCCAAATCGATGGTGATCGACGCTCGCGTCGCGGTGATCGGCACCCACAACTTCGACCCGCGCGGCGAGAACTACAACACCGAGTCGGTGGTGGTGATCGATGACCCGGCGTTCGCGCAACTGCTGGCCGCCAGTATCGAACGTGATACGCGGCCTGCGAATTCCTGGATGATCGCCCGTCGCGACAAGCCACCGGTGTTTTCGGGTCTGGAGTATTCGCTGGCGAAAGTGTCCGAACTGCTGCCGCTGTTCGATTTCTGGCCGGTGCGTTACGCCACCAGCTACGAGTTCAAACCCGGGCCCGATTGCCCGCAGCCGATTTCGCCGCGCGACGCCGAATTCCGCCGCTGCTATGAGCCGGTGGGAGATTTTCCCGAAGTGGCGCCAGTCATCCGCCCGCTGACCCGGATCTTCACTGCCTTCGGTGCCGGACTCGCGCCGATTCTGTAACCCGGGTCTTATCCCCACAGCGTTCCACAGAGCCTGTTTGACGTCCGGGCGGTCCGGCTACGAGATCGCTGCGGTCCTGCGCTGAGCCGATGCCTTCGGATTGGCGCGCAACCACCCCAGCGCAGCGCCCTTTGGACACCGGAACGGCCCTTGCTTCGAGCCGGCTTGGGCGCATTGGGAGACCTGTGATTGCAGGTAAAAGACCTCCGGCATGACCGTTCGTCGGCTGATAAAAGTACAAATATCAATAAAATCAATATTTTGCGTTCGCGATCATCGCGAGTGACTTCCGGCACAGTTGTTTTAGTTAATAGGTGTTGTACATTACCAACACACCAATTCACAAGCACACCGGAACCCATCATGAACACGCAGACCCAGACCACCGAATCCAACGTCCGCAACAACGACAACATCGTCTCTTTCGTCGCCAAAGCCCGCCGCAGCTACCGCGAGCGCAGCTTCGGCATCGGGTACGGCAACAGCAGCGGTTACGGCCTCGACAAGCGCTACACCACCGACTGGGGCCAGATCCGTTTCCGCTGCGCCTGACACCCTGACATCGGCCTTGACCCGCCCACAACCCCCGTTCGTCACCCGCTCCCCCGCACATCCCCAGGACATGCTCATGAACGCCACGCACACTCATGCCACGCTCGCCCCGCGCACGCCGGTCATCGTGCCGTTGCGCGTCGAGTCCGATCCGGCTTCCCCCGGCTCCGCTTCCTTGCGTTATCGCGCACGCGATTTCGGCATCGGTTATGGCGCCAGCAGCGGCTATGCGCTGGACAAGCGCTACACCAGCGACTGGGGCCAGGCACGCTTCCGCTTCCGCTGAACACAGCCGATCTGCCCGACCGCAGATCCAACCGAGACCCGGAGTCCCGGCCGCAGTGCGCATGTCCCTCTCTCCCATGCGCCTGCGGCCGGTTCGCCATTGCCGGGCTCGGGTATCCTGACGCGGTGACCACCTCCGCCTCCCACGCGCCGCGCCTGTTTCGCGGTTCCCGCACAGTCGATGATCTCAACGCGCTTTCCCGCGATACGGCGATGGCGCCGCTGGGGATCGTGTTCACCGAGATCGGGCCGGACTTCGTGCGCGCCACCATGCCGGTGGATGCGCGCACCCGGCAGCCCTACGGCCTGCTGCACGGCGGCGCCTCGGTGCTGCTGGCGGAAACCCTCGGCAGCAGCGCCGGCAATCTGTGCGTCGAACCCGGCGAACGCTGTGTCGGTATCGAAATCAATGCCAACCATCTCGCCGCCGTGCGCGAGGGCCAGGTGACCGGCACCGCGCGGCCGCTGCACGTCGGGCGCCGCACCCAGGTCTGGGAGATCCGGATCGAAGACGATCTCGGTCGGCTGGTCTGCATCTCGCGGTTGACCCTGGCCGTGATCGCACGCAGCCCCTGAGCCGGACGACTATGCAAAGCTATAATCCGGTTCGGTATGGTGGTGCGATGACCGAAGCTCCCGCCATGGCGCGCGTCGCCCGCCTGCTGCGCTATCTGATCCGCACGCCGATGCTGGTGTGGCATGCGCTGGTGCATTTGCCGATCACCCTGATCCTGATGTCGCCGCCGTTCGGCGCCATCCGCATCGGCGACGAACGCCTCGGCCATCGCGTGGTGCGCTGTTGGCAGGGCGGATTGATGCGGGTCTTCGGTTTCCGCATTCGCCGAGTCGGTGCGCCGCTGCCGGGTGCGGTGATGTTCGTCGCCAACCACGTCAGCTGGATCGATATCACCGCACTGCACAGCTACCGGATGATGGGCTTCGTCGCCAAGCGCGAGATCGCCGGATGGCCGGTGGTCGGTTGGCTGGCGACGATGGGCGAAACCATCTACCACCAGCGCGGCAGCCAGGAATCGCTCGGCGGCGTGCTGCACGAAATGCTGGCGCGGCTGCGCGACGGCCGCGCGGTCGGCGTGTTCCCCGAGGGGCGCACCCGCAGCGGCGATGAGGTTGGTCCGTTCCACGCGCGTATTTTCCTCGCCGCCGTGGAGGCCGAGGTACCGGTGCAGCCGGTGGCGCTGCGCTACGGCGACGGCGCTTCGCGCCAGTCGGTGGTCGCGTTCGGCCCGGCCGAAAGCTTCGCGGCGAATCTGCTGCGTCTGCTGGGAGAGCCCGGCTGCCGTGCCGACGTGGTGTTCCTCGAACCGATTCTCCCCGGCGACGCCGAAGGTCGTCGCCGTCTTGCCGACACCGCCAGGATGCGGATCGTGGAGGCGATGGAGGCGGAATGACGATGCGAGACGATCGCGGATGAGGACCTCCCCGTCGGCCTACCACCCGCCGCTGTGGCTGCGCAGCCCGCATCTGCAATCGCTGATCGCGACCAGTCCGCTGCGACGCGCGCGCGGCGCGATGCTGCTGCGGCGCAGCGGTGCGGTCAGCAAGCCATACATCGTCGACGGCGGCGACGGCGTGCGTCTTGAGGGCGTGCACAGCCGCATGCCCGGCGCGGAGCCGCGCGGTCTGGCGCTGCTGCTGCACGGTTGGGAAGGCAGCGCCGAATCCAGCTATATGCGTCTCACCGCCGCCCATCTGCTGCATGCCGGCTTCGAAGTGTTCCGACTGAACTTCCGCGACCACGGCGACACCCATCACCTCAATCAGGCGCTATTCCACTCCAACCGCATTGATGAAGTAGTGAATGCGGCGGTCGATGTGGCCCGGCGTTTTCTCGCCGGCTCATCGCGGCCGATGGTCGTCGCGGGTTATTCGCTGGGTGGCAATTTCGCATTGCGGGTGGCCTTGCATGCGCGCGCCGCCGGCTTGCCGCTGGCGCGCGTGGCGGCGGTGTGTCCAGTGCTGGATCCAGCCATGACCATGACCCGCCTGGAACAGGGGATCCCGGTGTATCTGCGCTATTTCGAGCAGAGCTGGCGGGCATCGCTGCGCCGCAAGCGCGACCGTTTTCCGCAGTACTACGACTTCGACGACCGTGTGTTGAAGCTGGAAATGCGCGAACTCACGCGCTGGATGGTGGAGCGGCACACCGATTTCGACAGCCTGGACGACTACTTCAACGGCTATGCCATCGCCGGCGACCGTCTCGCCGCGCTGGACGTACCTGCCGATCTGCTGACCTCGGAAGACGACCCGGTGATCCCGGTAGGTGAATTCCACGCCCTGAGCCTGCCGGAAACGGCCCGGATCGAGATCGCCCGCTGGGGCGGCCACTGCGGGTTTCTGCAAAACGCCCGCCTCGACGGGTTCGCCGAACGCTGGGTCACGGCGCGGCTGTCGGCGGCTTTGGACGCGCGGCCCGAATAGGGCCACCCGCACGCTGTCCGGGCAGACCCGGACGGTACACTAGGCGGTTCCGGGCCCGGCCCCGCAGTTCCAGAACAGACCATGCAAGAACGAATTTTCGCCGCCCTGAAGCGCGGCGCCAACGCCGAGGCCCTGTCGATGGCTCGTGTGGCCGTCGCCGAAACGCCACAGGACGCCCATGCGTATGCCCTGCTGGCTCACGCCGAGCGCGCCAACGGCGATCAGACCGCCGCGCAGCATGCCATCGCCCGCGCGGTACTGTTGGCCCCGGAAGACGCCGACCTGCATTTCCAGCGCGCCGGTTTCCTGCTCACCGAACAGAAGCTCGACGAGGCGCAGGCCGCGCTGGACCGCACGCTCCAGCTCGATCCCAACCAGTTTTCGGCCTACATCCTGCAGGCGCAGATGGCGATCGGTCGCGGCGATATCGACGAAGCCGAGCGCCTGCAGCGCTCCGCTGCCCGGCTGTCGCCCGATCACGCCTGGGTGAAGACCCTCGAAGGCATGATCGCGCTGCGTCGCGGCGACGGCGCGCGCGCGCAGGCGCTGCTGACCCGCGCTGCCGCGCAGATGCCAGATGATCTGCAGGTGCTGTATGCGCTGGGTTTCGCGCATCTCGGCCAGCGCCAGTTCGCGTTCGCCGAGCAGGCGTTCCGCAAGATCATCGACGTGTCCCCCCGCATGCAAGGGCTGCGCGGCCTACTTGCCGATGTGCTGCTGCAACAACAGCGTCCGGACGAAGCGCTGGATGTGCTGCAGCCGCTGCTGGGCGACCCCGCGACCGCGACACCGGCCCTGAAACGGATGACGGCGGAGCTGGAATTGAGGATGGGCCGTCATGAAAGCGCCCTCCAGCGACTGCGCGAGGCGCTGGCCGAAGCGCCGCAGGACCCGCGTGGCTGGTCGCTGGCCGCCGAGATCTGGCGTCGCACTGGCGATACCGCTGACGCCCGCGCCACCCTGGACGCCACCTTGCAGAAACACCCCGATGCCGCACGGCTGTGGCAGCTGCGGCTGGCGTTCGAACCGGAGGCCGGCGACGGCGCCGAGGCTGCCGTCGCCCGTTGGCTGGCGGCGATGCCCGACAACGTCCTCGCGCTGGAAGCCGCGATGCATCTGCACGAAGTGCGCGGCGACGCCGAAGCGGTCGATGCGCTGGCCCAGCGCATCGTGGAACTGGAGCCGGGTCGCACCAGCGCCGAGATGCGGGTGATCGACCGCATGATCCGCACCGGTCCGGAAGCGGCGATCGCCCACATCCAGGTCCTGATCTCCAAAGCCGGCACCGATGCCGCCAAGCGCGGCCTGATGCCGTGGCTGGGATATGCCCAGGACCGCGCCGGTCGCTACGGTGAAGCAGCCATGACCTGGATCGCGCTCAATGCCGGCGAAGCCGCCGTGCGCTGGCCCTTGTCCGCGCCCGGCCCCGCCGGTGGTCCATGGCCCGACGCCGCCACGGCGGTGCCGGGCACGCCGCCGGTCGCGTATCTATGGGGTTTGCCTGGCTCGGGGGTGGAAAAAGCGGCTGCGGTCATCGGCTACGCCGGCTATCCGCTGCGCGCCGACCGCTTCGGCCCGAACGCGCCGCAGGACCCGCTGCAGAACCCCGACACCATCGCCGCGCTCAATGCCGGCACGCTGACGCCCGAGCGCATGCTGGCCGAATGGCGTGCGGCGCTGCCCGCGCGCGGCATCCGCGACGGCATCGTCATCGACTGGCTGCCGTTCTGGGACAACGCACTACTGAAGGTGCTGCGTCCGCTGCAGCCCGAGGCGATCGTGATGATCGCGCTGCGCGACCCTCGCGACATGCTGCTGGAGTGGTTGGCGTTCGGCAGCGCCGTGCCCTACGGCATCGCCTCGCTCAACGACGCCGCGCTGTGGATGGCGCGTCAACTCCAGCACGTGCTGCAGTTGCGACAGAATCATCTGCAGCCGCACCGGATCGTGCGTACCGATCATGCGACGGCCGATGTCGAGGCCTTCGCCGCCGAAGTCGGCGGTGGTCTCGGTCTGGAGGAAATCCAGATACCGCCTGTGGCGATACTCGGCACCCAGCGCTTCGGGTTCGGCCACTGGCGCGAATACGCCAAACCGCTCGCCGAGCCGTTCGCGCTGTTGTCCGAGGTGGCGCAGGCGTTGGGATACCCGGAGCATTGAACGCGTCAGACACAGGAGCACGCCATGCAGGTCCTCAGTGAGAGTTTCGAATCTGGTCGGCGCATCCCCGCCGAGTTCGCGATGGGCACGCCCGAGGGTTTCGGCGGCAACCGCAACCCGCATCTGCGCTGGCGCGATGCCCCCGCCGGTACCCGGAGTTTTGCGCTGCTGTGCATCGACACCGATGCGCCGACCGACGGTGCGCTGGTGGCGGATGAGGCCACACCGATTCCGGTCGAGCACCCGCGCGGCGATTTCGTGCACTGGGTGATGGCCGATATTCCCGCAGATGTCCATGAACTCTCCGCTGGCAGTTGCAGCGAAGGTGTGACCGCAAGCGGCAAGCGCGTGCCCGGCGGCCCTGAAGGTGCGCGCCACGGCCTCAACGATTACACCGGCTGGTTCGCCGGCGATGCGCGGATGGGTGGCGACTACCTCGGTTACGACGGCCCGTATCCGCCGGCCCACGACCTGCGCCTGCACCGCTATTTCTTCCGCGTGTTCGCGCTGGATGCGGCCCGGCTGGATCTGCCGGCGAAGTTCACGGCTGCGGACGTGTTCCGTGCCATGCACGGGCACGTTCTGGCGGAGGCGGCGACATACGGCACCTATTCCTTGAACGCGGGCGTGAAGGGCTGAGCGCATTCGCCGCAGACCCGGATCCGACCGCCCCGTGGACGAGCACAATCCCTATCACGCACCGGCCGCGAGGATCGCAGAGACCATGCCGGACGAGGCTCTGCCGATCGAACCGGCGGGGCGCTGGCGGCGCTTGTTCAATTTGCTGATCGACTATGTCGGCCATTCGATCTTCTCGATCGTGCTCTCGATCCCCTATGTCCTCTACGTTTATCTGGAGGGCGGCGATGCGGCGGTGGCCCGGTTGGAAGAGCCCGATCTACTGCGCGACTACGCGATCGGTCTGGCCGCGATGCTGGCCTACTACATCCTGATGGAAGGCTTTTTCGGCTTCACCCTGGGCAAGCTGATCACCGGCACGCGGGTGGTGACCGAGGCCGGCGGCAAGCCGGGCTGGGGGCAGGTCGTCGGCCGCACGTTCGCGCGCCTGATTCCGTTTGAGCCGTTTTCGCTGTTGTTCTCGAGCGACAGACAGCTTCGCGGCTGGCACGATTCGCTGCCGAAGACCTATGTTGTGCGTAAACCCTGACGCCGGACCCAGACCGGATTTGACCGTCTTCGGCCGCAGACCGGGTTCGCGGGCGAAGCGCATGCCGGCCCATGCCGGGAAAAATCTCACGTCGGTGCCTTGAAGATCTCTCAAGATGATCTCCCGGCAAAAAAACGTGATGAGTTTCACGAAAATAAACACTTCGCTTGGCTCAGAGTGCCGACTGTCCGGGCACAGGGCATCGTCCATATGGACGACAGGCCGTCTCCCGGCTGTCCATGCCGCCACGGAGTTTCGATTCGACGGGTCGTTTCCGCGACCGGCGCCAGGTCGCTCGGGGGCCGAAGCAGCAGGAGCAGGGCCTGCGGTAGTGTCTCAGTTTGAAATTGGGGGGGGGGGCGAAGCTGAACGGGCGGCCCCGGTTCGGAACCTCGGCCCTGAATACGGGTCGATTTGAACAAGCGAGCCACCAAAATTGCCGGATTCATCCCAAATTTTCGTTATAGGAGCTGATAATGTGCAATGCGTCACAAGGGGAGGATAGGGATTATGGATAAGGCCCGGTCAAATTTGAAACATCCTGAAGCCACGCGGGATGGTGAGTTCTTTTATCCCATGCACGATTTTGTGCTCGACCGCTACGTCCGGAGAGATATGTACATCGGTATATCTCCGAGCATTCAGGAAATTGTCGGTCAGCCCGGTGCGCTCTCTCAGGATTGCTTCCGTGCGCTCATCGTCAGCCAAGGCGGCTGTGTAGAAAGTTTGGAGCCTCTCAGCAGTCATACCCGGCAAGTCAGGGAATGATGTTGGGTGGATCATAAAAGCGCTGTGAGTTGAGCAATAGCGCTCGCCTGCGGCAACGAAGATTACTGTAGCAATTGATGCGACCAATCCAAGGTTGTAAGCGACAACTTTGACCGGCAGTGCGCGGATGTGGTTGTACAGATAAACACCATCAGAAACGCTTCCGCCTGGCGAACTCATAGCAAGATGGATAACGTCTGCGCCTTCATTTACAGCCGCGTTAAATGCGGTTGCTATTCGAGTTGCTCCGGCAGAATCGATCCCTCCCGTGAAGCCGTAGTACACCGGCTTTTCCCCAGCCAAATCAGGCATTGCACCTTCTCCCTTAGTTATCCTTAGTTTTGTACGGCCCGCGCGGCTTGGCTTCCGGCTCCGGCACAAGCGCTGCAATCTCTTCAAGACTCCAAACGTGATCGCTCACGCCCGCCTGCATTGCCGGGGTGACGCGCAGTGTCTTATGGATGCGGCCGAAGTTGTAGTACATGAAATGCAAAGCGACCGCGTGGGCGTGGTTCTCGACCTTCTTGGAAAAGCCGTTTGTCAGACGGGTGAAGCGGCGCATGGACATCCGCATGGTCAGATTCTGGCGCTCGACATAGCTGGTCGAAACGTGCGCCTTGTCCGGGTTGCCGGTGATCCGCTTCTTTTCGGCCGAAACGAACTCGACCGGGCTGTATTTCCGTTCCGGGGACTGCGGGCCTTCGCCGTACTGCTTAACCAGCATGGCGTAGTCGATACCGCCGCCGAAAGCGCTTTCCACGGCTTGCAGATAGACCTTGTGGCCGTCGGTGGTCAGCTGCACCCGGTTCGCCAGACGCCCCGCCAGATCACCTATAAAGGCTTTGGCAGCATCGCCGTCACGGTCGCCGACCATCCACGAGGCGACCAGCTTGGTATCGGCGTCAATCGCCGTCCACGTCCACACGTCGCCAACGCCGAACTCGCCCGCCCGATCAGCGGGGACGTTCTTTTGCTTCGCGCCGACAAACGACCAGATTTCGTCGCACTGAATCCGCTTGCAGGGCAGGTTCCGCAATGCCGCGTCCTGATACTCGGAACAAGCCGCACCGACATCCACAAGGAGCTTGGTCACGGTGTTGATGGAGCAATCCGCCAGCCGTGAAGCGGCCCGCAGGCTCATGCCTTCGACGAGGAATCCGAGGATTTGTGCGCGTTTGGCGATAGGCATGCGGTTCATGAGCTTAGATTAGCCCATAATCCATGACCGGTCAAGAATAAAATTCAATTTGAATTAGATCAATTCTTCTGCCTGAGCGTCTGTCAGCTCTTGCGTGGAATAAACGCCCTTCTTGTTTGGAACTGAGAAGAGAAGGCCCTTCTGTGACATCCGGTAAACCTTGGATGTCAGAGTGGTTCGCTTCATAACTTCCCCAGTTTCCTTATAAATTCCGACCAAAATTCGATCCAACGAGGAGATTCCGCCACCATTTTCGATGATTCGCAGAATCGCAAAATCCATCCGGTCGCCGTCTGAAACGCTAAGTTCCTGAATAAGCTCTTGCGGCAGCCCTTCGATCTCATCAAAGGTCAAGGCGAGTTGGATCGGTTTTTTCCCGCTGGCAGCAGACAGCATCTGCTTACCTGCCTCAAGCGACATAACATGGGACAAAAGCCCCTTAAACTGGCCTGCAGTCTCCATATGACGACTCTGCCGGCGCGGATTCGTTTTGAGCTTATCCGCCATGGATTCGTGAAAAGCTATTTGAGCATTGACAAAATCGACGTATTCAGACATAATTATCCTTAGGTTCCACCACAGGAACTGGCGGAAATGGGGGGATTTGAACCCCCGGGAGTATTAGTGGTACTCCTACGGCACCTAAAGCCGCTGCCTTCGACCGCTCGGCCACATTTCCGTTACATACCAGCACGCGTTCGCGAACACACAACACACACATACATACAAGAAGGCCCGGCATCGATCCTGGCCTTCTCCATGCCCGCAGAGGCACTATATCACACTTTTTTCAGATTGCAATGGCGTTGCAGAGGAATCCGAATCTGCAATCGGTTCGCAATGGATAGCGAATGCTAACCGTCTTTGGATGCCCAACGGGCCTTGGAAGCCTTCAAGGCAATCTCTGAGCGTTTCTCAGGTGTGAGCGATTCGGCTCGGGCCTTTCCCCCTTTCAGGCCACCTTTCCGCCCAAGCGCAACCGCTGCCGGGTCTTTGCCGGTCGCGGGGCTTTCATCTATGGTTTCCCCGGTCGCTATGTCAGCGATTAGCTTTGCTAGCTGGTTCGGGTCGCGGGGTCTTTTGGGTGTCTTAGCCATCCCCAGAGTATGCGCGGGCGATGCTTGACCGATCAAGAACGGTCAATTTCAAACTGAGACACTACCGGGCCTGCCCTGACCGCCGTCTCCCCGCACACATTGCCGTTCCAGACAGGATTCCAGCATGTCCCAACGCGCCAGTTGGATCGCCGACGAGTACGGCGGTTCCTACCTCAACAACCCGGAGCAGCAGAACCGCGATCTGGCCGCCGCGCACGACATGGCGATCCTGATCCAGCGCACGGTGCAGAATAAAGGCGGCGACTACCAGCGCACTGGCGAGCTGATCAACGAGACCCTCAACGAGCTGCGCGGCCGCGCGCCGTTCGGCTTCGTGACCCCCGCCTTCGCGCTGGGCACCACCCAGGTGCTGCTGGATCGCGCCAACCAGATGTCGGGACCGCAGTTCGTTCAGTACCTGGAGGGCATCAAGGACCGCGACAACCCGTTGTTCTTCTGGCAGCAGAGCACGCTTGACCCGCTGATGGACCAGGTGAAGGACCGCACCCGTGCCCATGTCGAGCAGATTTACGGCAAAAGCACGTTCTCGGTGTTCGAGGGCATGAAGGGTCAGCACGGCCCGCTGGCCTACAGTGCCGGCGCTGCGGATGCGGTGCTGAACGAAGTCGGTGGTGGCGCGCGCGGCATGATTCTGGCGGCATCCAACCCCGTCGAAGCCGGTCGCCAGGTCATCGACATGGGCCGGAACCTCGACCGCATACCGCAGGCCTTGCAGCAGCAGTTCGCCGAAGCGCAGAAGCTGATCGCCGCCAGCGGTCTCGACGATTACCACAAAGGCTATCTCGACGCCCGGACTCTGATGATCGTCCTCGATGTGAAGGACGTGGTCGAGACCGGCATGTCGCTGGCCAATCTGTCGCGGAAGCTCCGCAACGGCGAGGTCAACAGTATCGGCGACGCGATGCGCGCGCTGGACGATGCTCCGCAGGCGATGCGGCGGAACGACGGTAATTCCGCCGACGTCAGCCCGGGCAACCCCGGTCGCACCACGCCGCAGTATCGCGCGCAGACCATGCGCGATGTCGGCGATGCCGCCGTCGCCAACCTGCCGGCGGAACGCCAGCCGGCCTATCGCCAGGCGCTGGATGAAGCGTTGCAGGCGCGCGGCATCACCGATCCCGAGCGTGCGCGCAAGTTCGTCGCCGATCTCAACGGCGCGCCCGACGGGGCGACGATGCAGGGCATCCATCGCCGCGCGGGCGAACTGATCTACGGCCGACCGCCGCAGACCGTCTCGGACATCGTCAACACCGCCGCCAGCAGCGCGCCGGACAATGTCGAGTGGGCCTATCAGCGGGCGATTCAACGGACCTTGCGCGACCAGGGCATCGATACGCCGGACGGCGCGCAGCGCTACATGCAGACGCTCGGCCGCGATCCGGCCGCAGTGCAGGCCCTGCACCAGCGCGCCTATGCCGAAGTGCTGGACAACGCGGTGAAGCCGCTGCCGCTCAACGCGCAGGACTACTACCGGCGCGCGATCGACGGTCTGGCGCGCGAGAAAGGCCACGACAGCATTTCCGAGGTGCAGACCTACCTCGGCAATCTTGCCGGCGCGCCCAACGGCCAGAGCATGCAGGCGGTGCACAACCGCGCCTACGGCCTGCTGATGGACGACACCCTGCGGGGGCTTCCGGCCAATGCCCGGCCGTCGTATCGCGAAGCGCTCGGCGAGATTCTGCAAGAGCGCGGCATGAACAATGTGTCCAGCGCCAGAGGCTATATCGACCGTCTCAGCGGCGCGCCGAACGGCCAGAGCATGCAGGCGGTGCACAACCGCGCCTACGACACGATGCTCGACAACACGCTCAGAAACATTCCTGACAACGCCCATCCGGCCTACAAGCAGACGCTCGGCCAGATCTTCCAGGAGCGCGGTCTCAACACGCTGTCGGCGCAACAGACCTATATCGACAATCTGGTCGCCGCGCCGAAGGGTCCGAGCATGCAGGCGGTGCACAACCGCGCCTTCGGCAATGTCGTCGACAATGCGGTCAATGCGCTGCCCGAAGCGCAGCGACCTGCCTATCGTCAGGCGTTGCGCGAACAGTTCTCCGCCAGCGGTGTGGATACCGTCGCCGAGGCGCAGCGCTATGTCGTCGATCTGGCCAACTCACCGCAGACCCTGGCCAAACTGCACGATCGCGCCGACGCGATCCTGAACCCGTCCAGGACCCCGCCGAACACCAATCCACCGAACGCCGGAACGCAAACGCCCAATCCGCCGAACAACCCGCCCAACAACGGCGCGCCCACCCCCAATCCACCGAACAACCCACCGAACAACCCGCCCAACACCCCGCCCAACACCCCGCCCAACACCCCCGGTAACAACGGCAATCAGACACCGCCACCGGCGAACACGCCGAAGCCGGAAACGCCCGAGCCGCCGCCTCAGCCGAGACTCAATCCGGCGTCCGATCCCGACGATCGCCTGTTGCCGTATCACCTGCGGCCGCGCGCCGAGCGCATGGACGCGCCCGATCCGATCGAAGTCGGCGGCAAGCGCTACGATCTGGTCGGCGTGACTGCCGACGGCCAGCTGCGTTTGCGCCCGGAAAGCCAGGTGGTTCGCAACATCCCCAGCGAGGCGATGTTCGTCAACGGCGCGCGCAGGCCCGATGGCAGCTTCGAGCAGGTCGGCCGCGAGGTGACCTATCGCGGCGAGACCTGGCGCTTCGATGCGCTGGCGTCGCCCGGCTGGCAGCCGGGGGTGACCGAACGCGGTTTCGGTCTGGTCGATCCGAAGAACCCCGAGCGCAAAGTGTTTGTGCCCGCCGATCAGGCCGGCGATATCACCATGCGCTTCGCCGGCGACAACACCTACCGCCTCGGCGACGTGCGCCATGGCGTGATTCGTCTGCAGCCGGGAGATCCCGGCCCCGAAATCCTGCACCGGCCCAGACCCGGCGACCGCTTCGAGGCGCGGCTGGAAGGCCGCGAGCTGGAAGGCGTGAAGAGCATCACCGTCGGCGACGATGGCCGGCTGAGCGCCACCGGGCGTTTGCGCAACGGCATGGAAACCACCCAGACCGTGCAGCCGACCGATCTCGCCCCGCGTTGGCGGGATGTCGACTCGCCGGACTTCAAGGACAAGTTCCAGGTCGACAGCTTCAGCCATCGTGAAGCGGCCGAACGCAGCCGCGCGCTCACCACCGAACCCACCGGCCTGCCGCTGCGCGATCCCAACTTCGGCACACAGCCGGAGACGGTGCGGCCGAAGCTGTCGCTGGGCACTGGTTCGCTGGACGATCAGGCCGATTTCATCCGTGCGCAGTCGGCGAGGATTCCACCCGGCGGCGATGCGCGGCTCACCGTCTACAACATCGCCTTCAACAATCAGGGCGAAGCCCAACGCGTGCTCGATGCGATCGGCGATTTCCGCGAACGCCACCCGAACGCAAAGATCGAAGTCGTTGCCTACAAGCCCAGCTTCGACTCGTTCCAGGGCAACAAGGAAGAGTTCGCCAAGCTCAACCAGTTCATCAAGGACAACGGCGTCGATCTGAAATTCATGGAGGGCACCACCTCCCGGCAGGTGATCCACGCCAAGGGCGTCGCGGTCAACGACGATGTGCTGTTCACCACCGGTGCGGTCATCGATGCTTCGCGCCACAAGGCCGATATCTCCACGCCGCTTTCGAGAGAAGGCGGCGCCGCATTCCGCACCTATTTCGACGAGGCGGTGCTGGGCGATGCCAGCAACACGCGTCGTCAGGAACTGGCCGCCGATCTGGCCAGACACGGCGTGCTGGTCAACGATCCCGTCGCGAGGTTGCCCTACATCGCCCGAGCGCAGGATGGCCTGATCCGCGGTGCCGACCGCGAGCTGTTCATCGGCGTCAGTGAGTTGAAAAACCCCGATACCGCGCGCGATATCGTCAGACAGCTCGGCGAAAAACCGAATCTGAAAGTCGAAATCCAGTACCGCGAGATGGATCCGCAGTCGCAGGCGCTGCTGCAACAGGCGCAAAAGGATTATCCCGGCCGCTTGCAGGTGCAGGACGTGTCGAAGTGGGAGCCGCGCCCGCACTTCAACACGATCATCGCCGACGGCCAGCAGGCGTATGTCGGCACCGCTTATCTGTGGCCGAATCAGCAGCAGATGATCCATCACGGCCGTTCGTTCGAGAACGGCGTGCTGCTGCAGGGCGAATCGGTACGGCAATTGCAGGGCCAGATCGAAAGCCTGCGCCAGCTGCAGCCCGCGAATCCCGGTCAGCGATTGCTGAATCCCGCGCCAGAGAATGCGCCGGATGTCGGTGTGCGTATCAACAATCAAACCACCGGTTCGGTATCGATCAGCGCGCCGGCCAACACCAGCATCGGTGTCGAGGTGCGCGACAGCACGGTCGGCAATATCCAAACCGTGTCGGGCACCGGCAATGTGCAGATCTCGGGCAACCGCGAAACCCTGGGCACGGCGTCAACGGCTGCGCCGGATATCAACGGCAACGTTCAGGTCAACAGCACGCCGGGTCTGCGTATCGAGCTGCAGAACCCCGGAACGTCCGGCCGCACGGGCACCGATGTGCGGATCGAAAACAGCACCGTCAACGGCGGCGTGCAGTCGATCATCGGCAACCAGAATACCCAGGTCACGATCAACGAAGCCAGGATCAACGGCGAACAGCGTCAGACCGTCAACGGCGGCAACGATAATCGCCAGACCCAGAACCTCGGCGCTAACGTCACTGCCGAAAGCGTCACGCAGACCATCAACGGCCGCTCTGATTCGCGGCAACAGATCGGCAACGATGTGCCGACGCCTGCGTCGGACGTCTCGGTGACGGGCTCCGTATCGTCCGTGCAGGGCAATCGCAATTCTGTGGTGCAAGGCAATGGCAATGCCGTCCAGATCGGCGATGGCAGCGGCGTGGTCGTCAACGGCGTTCGCGTCGATGCACCGACGCCGAATGCGGCCAACAACGCACCGCCGGTGGATGCCCGGCTGTCCGGCGGCGTGCAGCAGAGCACTGTCAACGGCTCGGTGTCGGCGGTACAGGGGAACCAGAACGCGGTGGTCGAAAGCAACGGCAACAGCGTGAAGATCGGCGGCAACGATGAGCGCAAACTCGAACCGGTCGGCGTCGACGATCGCGAGATCAGCGCAAGCCGTCGAAACAACGGCCTTGACGGTCAGAGCGTGCCCTACACGCCGCGCTTCAGCACCCAGCACGATCTGACCGGCGAGGTCGGCGGTCGATACACCACGATCTCGGGGCACGGCGTGCTCGAGACCGATCGGGTCATTCCGCAGATCGGCAGCAGCATCCAGCGCGACAGCTTCGTGGTGCCCGAAGGCGTCAATCTGCACTTCCTCGGTCTCCCCGGCAGCACCATCACCGACCGCCTCGGCCAGCGTGCGGATGTCGGTGGCGATCTCACCGGCGTGCCGCTGCTCAAACTCGGCGCCGGCGATACCGCGCCCGACATCCTGATCACGCCTGCTTTCGGCACGATCAATATCCAGGGCAATCCGATCACGGTCGACAACCCGCAAGGCGTGCGTCTGAGTCAATTGATTCGCGATCACGACCTCAGCGGCAACATTGTCGTGTCTACCTGTCTGCAGCAGTCGGTATCGCAGGGCAACCGGGAGCATTGGCAGGGCATCACCTTCGATCTGCCTGACCGCTATCCCAAGCCGGACCCTCCGGACCTGTCGGGTATCCCACCGCGGTTGCCGATCGACCCCAATTTCCACACCCAGCATGGCCTGAACAATACGGGCGACGGCAAATACACCGCGATCGGCGGCAATGCCGGACTGTCGGGCACCAACCCCAATACCGGCAAGCCATTCGCCGAACAGACCTTTACCGTGCCCGAAGGCGTGACGGTGTATTTCCCGTCGCTGCCCGGCGGCAGTGTGCACAACCGCTTGGCCGAGACCGTCGAGAAAGGCGAGGATCTGAGCCGTATCCCGCTGCTCAAGGCCGGTGCCGGTACCACGGCGCCGGACCCGCTGCTGCTGCCCGGCAATTACGAGGTCGCCGGCAATTTCGTGCGGATCTCGGACCGCGATGGGCAGCGGTTGAGCGAAGTGATCAAGGAGCATGGTTTGACCGGCAACGTGGTTGTCGCCGGCGGCCTGCAGGCGCTCGACAAGCCGCACAGCAACGTCCTGTTCGATGTCCCCGAGCAGTATCAGCAACGCAGCGCGACCGGCGGCACCCGCACGCTTGATCTCAGCCCCGAGCAGGTGGTCGCACCGCGCCAGCAGACGACGTCGCCGGACAACCGCCAGTCGTCGCTGCCGGCGCCGCCGCAGCCGGGGGATTCGACGTTCGTCGCGTATCAACAGAGCACCAGGGCGGTGGATCAGTTGAACGCCAGCCTGAATCTGCCGCGCAGCGATGCGACCGAGAAACTGGTGGTCGCGGCGGCGACGGTGGCGGTGCAGCAGAACCTGCGGGTCGACGAAGTCGCATTGAACAAGCCCACCGCGACCCAGCCCGGCGGCACCACCGCGTTCGTGATCGAGAGGGCTGGCAACACCGAGACCGATCGCGTCGGCATGGTGTCGCTGCAGCAGGCGATGCAGAAACCGCTGGACGAGGGCTACCGCTCGCTGGCCGCCGCTGCGGTGCAGCCGCAGACGCTGGCGCAGAATCCGCAGCCGGCCCAGACTCTGGAACGGGAACAGGAAGAACAGCGGCAGGCCGCACGCCGGATCGTCTGACGTTGCACTGTGGAGGTGAACGCCGCGCACAGGCGCGGCGTGTTCGGTTGACAGCGGAATCTGTCTGGCCTGAACACCAGCGCATTGCCGGAGCTGCCTGTTGGACGGATGCGATTCAGTTCGCGCGCGACGGATGTCCGCTCGCCATGGCGGCCCGCGTTCAAATGAGCACAGGGGCTGTCGGCAGGAGAAGCGAAGATGGATTACCCCGCGTATGTGCAGCGCGAATTGGCGATGGGCAGCGTCCCGGAATTGGGCAGTCGCGGCGGCGATGTGCGGCGAGTGCAGGAATGGTTGGGGCTGCACGGTTGCGCGACCGGCATCGATGCGGATTTCGGCCTTGCCACGCAAAGCGCGCTGGAGAAGTTCCAGCGTCAGACGCGGCTCGCCATAACCGGCAAAGTCGATGTCGCCACCTGGGATGCCCTGATCGCGCCGATGCGGCGCGCGCTGGCGGTGCCGACACTCGCCGCCAGCGCAACCCTGGCGGCGACCACGCTCAAATTCGCGCAGCAGCATCTCGCCCAGCATCCGCGCGAAGTCGGCGGCGACAACCGTGGGCCGTGGGTGCGCCTGTACATGAGCGGTACGCAGGGTCCGGCCCATTATTGGTGCGCCGGTTTCGTCACCTTCGTGCTGCGTCAGGCCTGTATCGCGCTGGGCCGTCCGATGCCTCTGCCCGGTTCGCAGTCCTGCGATTCGCTGGCCTATCAGGCGCGCGAGCGTGGCCTGTTCGTTGCCGGCAGCGCGATCGGCAACGGCAGCGTGGCGTGGTCGGAACTCCAGCCGGCCGCGATCTTCCTGGTCCGGAACACAGCGACCGACTGGACCCATACCGGGTTTGCGCACGGTGCCAGCGGCGAGGTCTTTTCCACCATCGAAGGCAACACCAACGACGACGGCAGCAACAACGGTTATGAAGTCTGTGCGCGTACGCGTTCGTTGCCGAAGAAGGATTTCATCCGCCTGCCCGATTGACGGCGGATCCCGTCGCGCTCGCAGCGGATCTTTTTTTGCCTGCGGTGTCGGGTCGCGCTGCAGGTTTTGCCGAACCGCCACAGCGTGCCGAATGCAGGCCTTTGCCCTTCGGGCGTGGGCTGGCGGCCCTTTGTGGGTCAGAGCGGCATCGGCTTGGCCTGGAACACCAGCACATCGCCGGTCTCGCCGGTCAGGCGCATGCGGTACGGCTGCGGTTCGAGCAGCTCGACCTTGAACGATTGGCTCATGCGTTCGCTGAAGGTGCGGTCGGCCAGATTCTTGTCGTCGGTACACGACATGCGGGTGGCAATGGCCAGGTTCATCTCAAGGCGCTTGCCTGCGACCGTGTAGGTGCCGCGCAGCTGATTGCAGCCGCCGGAGGCGCTGACCTCGCCGTTGGCGAACGTCATCTCGAATGCAACGCCCGCTGCGCGCACCTCGGCGATGGCCGCGCCGCCTGCGGCATCGGCGGACGTCAATGTCCATCCGCCGGTGTTGGTCAGTTCGGTGGGGCTGAAACGGGCGATGCGTTCGCGCTCCGCGCCTGCGGCGGCCATCTCGCCGGTGGCGCTGGCGGTCGTGCAGGCGGTGGTCGAAATCAACAGCGTTGTGGCGATCAGTGCGTTGCGCAGGCTCATGGCGGATCTCCGGAAGCGGATGGCGAAAGGGGGAATATCGGCGGCGAAAACGTGCGAGATCAAGGATCGACCGTCTCCGATTCGATCGACATCTCCAGCACGTAGGCGACCGCAGGGGCGTCCATCGGCGGATTGGCGATCGGGAACCGTTTGATGCGCAGCACGTTGCGGATGCCTTCCTCGTGCGCGTAGCCCTCGATGTTGTCATGGAACGGCCGCCATTCGCCCGGTGTGCCGACCACACGCCCCTGCGCGTCGTACCGGCGTTCACGCACTTGAAGGCAGCGCTGCAGCGTCGGCATCATCGGATGCTGGCAGGGCCGGGTCTTCGCCGCGACTTCCAGGAAGATGGTCTCGCCCGGGTTGCCGAAGCGGGTTTCGGAGGTGGGCACACCGACGAAGCGCAGCGAGTCGCCGTTCGCGGCCGCCCACACCAGCTGCGGCGGGTCGGTTTCCAGCAGCTGGAAGGTCGCGTTGCCCTGGAGCCGGGCTGAGACTTCGCTGTCCAGCGCCATCACCGCCGGGTCGGCGCAGGCCATCTTGGTGGACACCATCGGACCGAAGCGCAGTGTGTCGCCGTCGATGCTGACATCGCCGCTGATGCCGTTGCAGGCGTTGCTGATGCGGATGCGGCCGTCGGCAATATCGAACTGCACCGGCAACTCCGGACGGACCAGCAGTGCGTCGATGCGCCTGCCCTGCGCGTCGGTGGCATCCTGCAGCCGCCAGTGATGACCGCCCAGGGCATTGTTCATGGGTTTGCTGCGCTCCGGTGGCGATTGGGTGCCGGCAGCGGATGCGCCGACGGGACTGCGGGCCTGCGTACAGCCGGCAAGCGCCAGCGCCAGTATCAGCAGAGACAGGGAACGGGTCATGGCGGGCTCCGTGGGAATGCGTCCTTGAACGTGCCGGGATGCGCGGAAGGGTTTCGCACCCGGAAAGAAGAACAGAAAACGAAAAAAACGAAAAACGAAAAAACGAAAAAACGAAAAACGAAAAAACGATACACCCCACCTCACGCCACCCCGCCCCCGTTGCCGTCAGCGCACGCCGGGCCGCAGCAGCAGGGCGATACCGCCGGCCACCAGCCCCCAGAACGCCGAGCCGATGCCGCCGAAGCTGAATCCGGAAGCGGTGACGAGGAAGGTGATCAGCGCAGCCTCGCGGTCGCGATCTTCGCGCAGCGCGGCGGCAAGACTGTTGCCGATGGTGCCGAACAGCGCCAGTCCGGCGATCGCCATTACCAGCTCTTTCGGGAACGCCGCGAACAGCGCGGCGACGGTGGCGCCGAAGACGCCGGTGAACAGATAGAAGATCCCGGCGAAGACCGATGCCACGTAGCGCTTCGACGGATCCGGATGCGCTTCGCGGCTGCTGCAGATCGCGGCGGTAATCGCCGCCATGCACAGCGAATACGCACCGAAGGGCGCGAGCAGGAGATTGGTGGTGCCGATCCAGCCGATGGTTGACGACACCGGCGGTTCATAGCCGGACGCGCGCGACACCGCGATGCCCGGGATGTTCTGCGATGCCATCGTCACCACGAACAGCGGCAGCGCGATGCCGAACACCGCCGCCAGCGACAGCGACGGCATGGTGAACACCGGCCGCGCGATGCGCAGTTCGACATCGCCCATATGCAGCAGGCCGTTCGCACCGGCGATGGCCATGCCCAGCAGCAGCGTCGCCAGCACCGCATAGCGCGGAAACCAGCGCCGCCCGAACAGATAGACGACGAACATCGCGAGGGTCAGCGCCATCTGCGTGCGCATCGACACGAACACGTCCATACCGAAGCGCAGCAGCACGCCGCCGAGCAGACCGGAGGCCAGCGACAGCGGCACTCGACGCATGCCGCGCTCGAACAGCCCGCTGAAGCCGACGACGGCGGTCATCGCCGCGACCAGCACGAACGCGCCGATGGCGTCGGACAGCGGCACGCCGGCATTGCTGGCGACCAGCATCGCCGCACCCGGTGTGGACCACGCAGTGACGACCGGTATCCGCCAGCGCAGCGACAGCCCGATGCAGGTCACGCCCATGCCGATACCCAGCGCCCACAGCCACGACGCGGTTTCGGCCGCCGATGCGCCCAGCGCCTGGGCGGCCTGGAACACGATCACCGCCGAGCTGGTGAAACCGACCAGCACGGTCACGAAGCCCGCCGCCACAGACGACGGCGCGATATCGCGCAGCCAGGAACTGCGGGGTGCGGGCGTCGTCGCGTTCATTCGCCCACGGGAATCATCAACAGCAGTACCGCGCCGAGCGCGAAACGGTAGTAGGCGAAAGGCGCGAAGCTGTGGCCCTGGATGTAGCGCAACAGCCATTTCACCGCGACGAAGCCGGTGGCGGCCGCAGTGATGAAGGCCACCGCGAGTTGCCCCCAATCTTCACCGGCGATGCCGTGTTCGCCAAGACTGTCCAGCAAGGCATAGCCGGTCGCCGCGAACATCGTGGGTATACCGACCAGAAACGCGAATTCGGTCGCGGCCGGGCGCCGGGTGACGCCGAACAACAGCGCCGCGAAAATCGCTGCGGCCGAACGGGAGGTGCCGGGAAACACCCCGGCGATCACCTGCGCAACGCCGACCAGGATCGCGACCGTCCAGCCGATTTCGCTGCAGTCGCCCAAGATCTGCGCCCGGCGTTTCGCGATCCGCTCCGCGATGAGGATGAACACGCCGCCGATGATCAGCGCCCAGGCGACGGGCGCCACGGTTTCCGGCAATTCCCAGCCGAGCGCTTTGACGATCAAGCCCAGCACGGCGGTGGTGCCGAACGCAGCGGCGATCTTGAACGCATAGTCGAGGTTCGCGCGTTCCCGCAGGCCGCTGGCGAGCGTCCAGAGACGCTCGCGATAGACCAGGGTGATGGCCAGGATCGCGCCCGACTGCACCGCGATATTGAACAACTCGCTGCGTCGCGGCAGCCAGTGCTGCGCGATCAACAGATGTCCGGTGCTGGAGATCGGCAGGAATTCAGTGATGCCTTCGATGATGCCGAGAAGTACTGCACTCAGATATTCGTTCATTCGACGGTCGGAGAATGCAAACCGCTAGTCTACCGGCCCCGCAACGGCGCCGACGGGCGCGGCTGTCGAAGCAAGACACCTCCGGCGCGCCGGAGGTGTCTTGGGTGCTGATGCGGGCGCGGGCCCGCTGAGGCATCAGCGGATCAACGACCCCAGGTGCCGGTATTCCAGAGCGCTTGGCCGCGGTGGTTGTAGACCACCACATTGCCGTCGTTCTGCACGAACAGCATCGCGCCGTTGTTGCCGTTGGTGCCGGTGTACCAGACCGGCTGGCTCGCGCTGTTGTAGACCACCAGATGACCGTCGGTCTGCATGTGCAGGGTGTGGCCGCTGCCGAAGACGCTGTTCCACCAGATCGGGCCGACGCCGGCCTGATACAGCACCAGATGGCCGTCGCCCTGGATGACGAAGGTGAAGCGGCCGTCGCAGGAGGTCACTGAGCCGCCCGTCGGCAGCACGCGCCCGGGGTTCATGCGGCCGCAGGTCTGGACCGTGTTCAGAATCAGGCCGTAGCTGTTGAGCAGCGGCTGGATCGGCTGATGGATCGATTCCAGCCCGGTGCCGCAGTTGTTGTCGCTTCCCTGCGGAATGTAGCTGCCGGAATGGACGCCCTGCGCTTCGCCGCCGGGGCTGATGACCGAACCGCCGGAATCGCCGAATCCCGAGCATGCGGTCGAGAGCATCAGGCCGTAGGTGGCGCCAGCGGCGTAGTTGATGGTGACATTGCGCGCCGTGACGGTGCCGCACTGCCAGCCGGTCTTGGCGCCCGAGCGGCAGTTGACGCCGCCGATCGGCGTCTCCAGGTTGCCCACGACGCTGAGGTTGCCGCCGTTGTAGAGATTCACCAGCGCCGGGTTGGACCAGTAGAAGCTGTAGTCGTTGCGCACCCAGGCTTGATCGGCGCCAGGGAACTGCGATGCGACGAAGGGGCCGAACAGATAGTTCGGGCTTCCGGTCGAGACCTGAGTCCCTGCCGTTGCGCAGTGTCCGGCGGTCGCGAAACCGCTGGTCCCACCCTGAGAGACCGACAGGCCGACCGAACACCAACCGCCGTTGGGCAGGTTGTAGCGATCGCCGCCACGCACATCCACATTCGGTTGCGGGCGCGCGGTGGAGATTTTGTAACGAATCGTTTTGGAATCCGCCCCGCTGCGCGCGACCAGATCAGCGGCGATTTTTTCCATGCCGGGTTCGAGTGTGATCACCACGCTGTTGCTGGGCAGATCGATCCGCCACGAATGGATGCCGGGCTCCGTCGGACGCAATACGCCGACGCTGCGTGTCGATTGCGTGCGATTCAATTGCGCCATCGACGCTTCCAGTGCCGCAAGGCTGTGACGGACGACGCGCGTCTGTGCGCCGAGCCCGCGCGCTTTTGCGGTTTGCGCCTGTTGCGTGGTCGCGACCACGAACTTGAATTCGCCGTTCGCGTCGCGCTCCAGCCAACTGCCGGCATAACTTGCGCCGAACGCACGCTGGGCTTCGCCCTGCTGGCGTGTCGCCAAACGCTCGGTGTCCAGGTAACGGGGGATTTCGCTGGCGGTGAGGCCCAGATCGCGCTGCAGCGCCTGACGCATCGCTGCGGAGCCGGGCAGGCTCGGGTCTTCGCCTGCGAATGCCGGCGCGGCCAGCAGGACGCTCAGGGCGAATGCGGCACCGAGGGTGCGGGCATGGGGGAGAGGGGTGGGATGGATCCTGCGCATAAGACACTCCTTGTGTCGAATCGGGGTGCGGTCCGCGCGGGGGCACGAACCGGCCTGCAATGGATCCCATGCGCGCGGTCGTGATGATGCAACCGGCCTGCGATCCATCGCGTGGCGAAAGCACGCTAGCACCGGTGCATGACAGGATGCTGCGACTGCATCCGGCCCGATAGCGTGTGTTCAGTACGGCTGGCCCAGACGCAGGAAGACCGCTTCCTGCCCGTTTTCCGCCAGCCCCAGACCGAAGTAGACCGGGCCCAGCGGTGTATCGAGCGCGCTGTAGACGCTGCCGCCGAAGATCGTCCGGTCGAATGCCGCCGTTTCCCCGCGCCGCCAGATCTGTCCCGCCTCAAGCGAGCCGCCGAAGAACAGCGGGTACTGCAGCAGTTGCGCCAGCGGATAGCTGAACTGCAGGGTGCCCAACGCCGAGCCGCTGCCGCGCAGGGTGTCGATGCCGTAGCCGGACAGCCGGAACGGGCCGCCGAGCAGCGCCACGTCTTCGTAGGCATTGCCGCGATGATCCTGAGCCTGCGCACCGAACTGCCAGCGTCCGCCCAGCGCGGTAAAGGCATACGAGGCGTTCGCGCGGCTGGTGAAGCCTTCGGTATCGGCGCCGAAAGCGGAGAGATACCGCGTGTGCCGCGCCTGCAGATACCAGCCTTTAGCGGGGAATTCGGCGTCGTCCTGGGTATCGAGGGTGAACTCCACATCGACGCCGGCGCTGGTGCTGGTGCGCGGGATATCGTTGAACAGCGGCACCGAGCGCAGATCGAAATGATTCCGGCGCAGGAACGGCGCGATCGCGATCTCGCCCCAGTCGCGCAGATTCAGGCCCACCGCAGTGCGTGCCTGCCAGCGGCTGTAGCGATAGTCGCCGGCGTCGTTGTCGCTGTCGATCAGCGTTTCGTTTTCGCCGTTCCATTCAAGCGACGGCCGCACGAAAGTGTTGCGCTGCATGTCCAGCGGCTGGTTCCATTCGGCGAACGCGCGGTTGCGGTCGCCCAGACGCGCTTCGAGCAGCAGGTCGCCGCCGAAACGATTGAGTTCGCGTTTGCCGTAGCGCGCGCCGATCTGATACTCGCCATGGCCTTCGAAATCGTCCTGCAGAAAAATACCGAACTTCAGCGTGCCGTCTTCTTCCCAGCGCCGGCTGCGCGTCACGTAGGTCAGCACGATCTTGTCGTCCGCGTCGCTGTCGACGGTGTAGTAGGCGCGCGAGAATTCGCCGAGACCATAGAGGCGGTTCAGATCTTCTTCGATCTTTTTGGGTTCGACCGTATCGCCGGGTCGCGTGGTGAGATACGCGCGCAGGGCATCGTCGTCCATGCTCGAGGTGTTGACCAGCGCGACACGATCGACCGGCCCGATCGGTTTCAGTCGTGCCATCCGCGCCTCGCGCCACGTGGCGTAGACCTCGGGCGACACCCGCATCGCCTGCAATTGCGGCAGCATCGCGACCGTCGCCTGCTCGCCGAGCGCGACGCCCTGATCCAGGCCGGCGGTGAAATCGGCCGAACTCAGATCGCCCAGTTCCGGAATGATCAGCACATCGCCGGTGCGCAGCCGTTCGCGCTGACGTTTTGTTTCCTTCAACATCAGCGCGGTGACCATCTGGTCGGTGATGCTGAACGGGTCGGTCAACTGCTCGCGCGTCTTCAGCGGCGCGCCGATGTCCACCGCGATGATCCGCTTCGCGCCCCAGCCCTGCGCGATTTCGACGGGAAGATTCAGCGACATGCCGCCATCGACCAGCGAGCGGTCTCCGTAGCTCACCGGCGCCAGCGCGCCGGGCACCGCCATGCTCGCGCGCACCGCGTTGACCAGATCGCCGTGATCCATCGACACCGCGTCGCCGGTTTCCAGATCGGTACCGATCGCGCGATACGGAATGGGCAGATCGTCGAAGCGCGGGATGTTCGCGCTGGGCAGCAGCGCCGCGCGCAGCGCCACCGCGAGGCGCTGGCCCTCGAACAGGGAAGGCGGCACCGTGACCTTGCCGTCGCGCAGGCCGAAGCCGCCTTTGGCCAGAAAACTGCGATCCTCGGCCTTGCGCCGCTGGGTGAACACGCGGCGGTCGATGCGGTCGACGAACATCGCGTTCCAGTCCAGCGCGCGCAGACCGCTTTCGATCTCGGCGGCGGTCATGCCGCTGGCATAGAGGCTGCCGACCACCGCGCCCATGCTGGTGCCGACAATGCAGTCCACCGGAATGTGCTCGCGCTCCAGCACCCGGATCACGCCGATATGCGCCATGCCGCGCGCGCCACCGCCGCTGAGCACCAGACAGGTGTCGAAGCCGGTGGCTTGCGCTTGCGGGAGGACCTTCAGGTCCGGGCCGCCCGCATCGGTGGTTTGCGCCTGCGCAGAGCCGGTGCCGACCAGCAGCAGGGCGAGGGTGGCGACGAAGAGATGAGTCCGCATACCAGGAGTCCTGAAGAGTTTGTGCCAAAAAGGGGATTTCGATGATAAATGCACCGATCAAGTGCAAAAAATAACCGACTTAGCAGTCCCGCTCCTTTCCGATCAATAGTTTATCGCGACTCCACCACTGGCACGCACCTTGCAAAGAGAACGATATCCTTCTCACCCATCGGAGCCACCGGATGTCCCTCGAGCACGTCGAAAAACTCATCAAGGACCACAAGATCGAATTCGTGGACCTGCGCTTCACCGACATGCGCGGCGTGCAGCACCACGTCACCTTCCCGAAATCCATCGTCGAGCCGGCCCTGTTCGAAGACGGCAAGATGTTCGACGGTTCGTCGATCAGCGGCTGGAAGGGCATCAACGAATCCGACATGGTCCTGCTGCCCGACGCGTCGACCGCAGTCATCGACCCGTTCACCGCCGACCCGACCCTGATCCTCACCTGCGACATCCTCGATCCGGCGACCATGCAGGCGTATTCGCGCGATCCGCGCGGCGTCGCCAAGCGCGCCGAGGCCTATCTCAAGGCCAGCGGCATCGCCGACCAGGCCTTCTTCGGCCCGGAGCCGGAATTCTTCATCTTCGACAGCGTCCGTTTCGCCAATGAGATGGGCCACACCTTCTTCCACATCGATTCGGAAGAAGCGCACTGGAACTCCGGTCGCGAATACGAAGGTGGCAACACCGGCTACCGGCCGATGGTGAAGGGCGGTTACTTCCCGGTCGCGCCGTTGGATTCGCTGCACGACATCCGCGCCGAGATGTGCAAGGCGCTGGAAGAAGCCGGCATCGAAGTGGAAGTGCATCACCACGAAGTCGCCAACGCCGGCCAGTGCGAGATCGGCACCAAGTTCAACACGCTGGTGCAGAAAGCCGACGAACTGTTGACGATGAAGTACATCATCAAGAATGTGGCGCACCGCAACGGCAAGACCGCGACCTTCATGCCCAAGCCCATCGTCGGC
>JBIITV010000082.1:0-20154 GCA_044340325.1 Lysobacteraceae bacterium | reverse complement strand
GCGAGCGGATCCGAATGTGTTCGTGCCGACATGGACCGCCACCATCCCGCTGGTCGGTGTGCGGCGCGGCCTGCCGGGTTACTTCACGTTGCGCCCGAAGAGCGCCAGCGGCACACGCTGCATCGGCACCCGCAACAACGGCTATTCCAACGGTGCGCAGATCGACCAGGAGCTCTGCACCGGCGGCTTCGACCAGCAGTTCGTGTACACCGCCGAGGGTCAACTGCGACCCAGAGGCAACAATCTCTATTGCATGGATATTTCCGGCGGTACCGCCGGCAGCGGCAAGGCCATGCATCTGTGGGACTGCGACGGCGGCAGCTCGGAGAAATGGCGATTGACGCCTACAGGGCAACTGCGCAGCGTCTCCAACGGCAGCTATTGCGCGACCGTGCCCGGTGGCACCTTGACCGCCGGCACCCAGTTGCGGACCGAACTGTGCACCACGGCGTTGTCCCAGCAGTTCGAAAGGATTGCCGTGGCCGATTGGCCGCAGACGGTTTTCTAGCCGAGGTCTGAATCTGCTTGCGCAGGCGTTTCGTCGAGGCGGCTCGCACCGGTCGCATCGACGAGCGGCGTCTCGATCGCCGGTGAATGACGCGCGGTGGTGTCGATCGACACCCCGCGTATCCCGACCCATACCGCCATCGCCAGAAACAGCGCCGCCGCTGCGAAGCGCGCGGCCTTCAGCGGCAGCTTCGCGGCGAAGCGGCTGCCCAACAGCACTACCGGCACATTCGCCAGCAGCATGCCGATCGTGGTGCCCATGACCACCGGCCACAGCAGCGGCGACTTGGCGGCCAGCACCACGGTCGCGATCTGGGTCTTGTCGCCGATCTCGGCGAGAAAGAACGCGATGACGGTGGCGACGAACGCGCCGCGAGCGGGCAGCTTTTCGCTGTCCTCATCGATCTTGTCGGGCTTCAGTGCCCATAGGCCGATGGCGAAAAAGCTGCCGGCGACGATCCAGCGCAACACGTTCGGCGTGAGATGGCTGGCCACCAGTGCGCCGAGCCAGCCGGCCAGCGCGTGGTTGAGTATGGTCGCAATGAAAATCCCGGCGATGATCGGCCAGGGCCGGCGGAAGCGTGCGGCCAGCAGCAGGGCCAGCAGCTGGGTCTTGTCGCCGATCTCGGCGATCGCGACCACCAGCGTCGACATGCCCAGCGTGGGCAGCGCGTCGAGCGTGGAAAGCGAGGAAACATCCATGGAGACTCCGGAGCTGGGCTTTCGATGGGTGTGAAGACAGGGTCCGCGCGGCCCGGTATGGCGCGCGATCTCCGCCTTCGTTCTTGCCCGATGCCGTCACGATGGCATCCATCTGCGTCAAGACCTGTTGGCCGTTGTGTCGACGCGGATTCCGATACGGCCAGTGGCCGCTGTGACGGTCTACTCCCCAAAGGGTGAATTCCTAGTAACAAGCATGCAGTGTAGCAGTCGGCGATCGCCGCCCGCAGTTACACTCGCCAGTCCCCCGCCACGCCAACGGAATCGCCATGCAGTACCGTCGTCTGGGATCCACCGGTTTGCAAGTCTCCGCGCTGTCGTTCGGCGCCTGGATCACCTTCGGTCAGCAGATCGGCCGCGGCGCCGCGCGCGATCTGATCGCCGCCGCCTGGGATCACGGCATCAATTTCTTCGACAACGCCGAGGGCTACGCCAACGGCGAAGCCGAGCGGGTGATGGGCGATGTCATCGCCGATCTGCGCCTGCCGCGCGACGGCTACGCGGTGTCGAGCAAGGTGATGTTCGGCTCGGCGAAAGATCCGCTGCCGATGCAGAAAGGCCTTTCGCGCAAGCATGTGCGCGATGCCTGCGACGCCGCGCTGAAGCGACTTCGCGTGGACTATCTGGATCTCTATTTCTGCCATCGCCCCGATCCGGACACGCCGATCGAGGAAACGGTGCAGGCGATGGATGGCCTGATCCGTCAGGGCAAGGTGCAGTATTGGGGCACTTCGGAGTGGTCGGCCGCGCAGATCCGCGAAGCCGCGAAGATCGCGAAGCATCACTCCCTGCACGGGCCGTCGATGGAGCAGCCGCAGTACAACCTGCTGCACCGCGAGCGCGTCGAGCTGGAATACGCGCCGCTCTACGCCGAGCTCGGGCTGGGCACCACGACATGGTCGCCGCTCGGCTCGGGGCTGTTGACAGGCAAGTACAACGAGACCATTCCCGACGACGCCCGTCTGGGCCTGGAAGGCCAGGCTTGGCTGCAGCGCATGGTCATCGGCGACCGTCAGGCGACGCGTCTGCAGCGCGCGCGAAAGTACACCGCGCTCGCGGTGGAACTCGGCCTGCCGCCCGCAGCGCTGGCGATCGCGTGGTGCCTGCGTAATCCGCACGTGTCGACGGTGATCCTCGGCGCAAGCCGGGTTGAGCAACTGCTGCAGAATCTCGAAGCGCTGACGCTCGTCGACACGGTCGACGATGCGGTGTGGCGTCGGGTGGAGGCGGTGACCGCCTGAGCGGTCGGCGGGCACGGAGACGGTCTGCACCGCGCCGCGCACATCATCTGCGGCGCCGGTCCCGGTACGCGTCGGCTCACCGGCGAAGCTCCCGTCGAGCGGAGACTTCCCGGTGCGGAGGCAGATCGAAGACGCGTGGATCAATCCACGGGCGGTGAAGACGGCAGTGCAGGCGGCGGCATCGGCATCGCGTCATTGCCGTCGTCGTCCCACGTCTGGACCTGACCGTTGCTGTCGACCATCACGATGCGACGCTTCGTGGGAGTGGAGACGACCGTCGCGGATGCCGGTGCCGCCGGTGGTGCCAGACCGGCTTTGGGCGGTAGCGGCGGCGCCGGAGGTGCTGGCGGGATGGCCGGGAAAGCCATCACCTTCGGAACCTTGACCCGCGCCGTGCCCGGCTTGCGATCACGCAGATACGCCACCGTCACCATGCTCTCCGCCGGTCTGTCGCGCAGCGCATCCATCACTGCGCGCGGGGTGTCCACTGCTTGGCCGTCCACGCGCTGGATCACATCGCCGGTTTGCAATGGATCGAGCGATGGGCCGGCGCTGAGTACCAACACACCTTTGTCGGTGCCGAAGTAACGGCCCAGTTGGGCGTCCACCGAGGCCAGATTCAAACCGTTCCAGCGGAAGGCTTCGGCCAGACGCTGCTGCCCCGCGCACGATTCGCCCGGCTTGCAGTCGAACTGGAACATCTGCACGCGCGGTCCCCCACCGATGGCGAGCGGTGCCTGCGCTTCGGCCCGCTTCAGGCATTCCTTGTCGCCCTTGCCGCATTCGATGCGCACGACGTGGCGATTGATCGTCGTGCGATCGGCATCCGAAGCGCCTTGATCGGTATCGGTGAACACGAAGACATGCGGTCCGTCAGTGCTGCCCGGACCGGTTGCGCCGTGCAGCGACTTGGCCTGCAGACGGTCCGCAGTGATGTCGATGACGCCGCTCGGAAACTGGCGGACGACCACATTGCCGTCGGGCCGCATCATCCGGCCATCGCCGGTGAAGACCATGAGTCTGCTGTCCAGCTTCGGTGTGAGCGAGACTTCGTTTTCGCGGCCGTCGCGGGCGTAGGCCAGCGTGACCGGTGTCTTGTCGTCGCCCGCCTGCAACAGCGTCCGCGCTTCCTCGACGCGCGCTTCCGGCGTGGCGCCGGCGATCGCTTTGCCGCCGATGCGCACGAGGCGATCGCCGGTCCGGATGCCGGCGCCTGCGGCGGCGCCGTCAGGCGTGACGCCCGCGATGCGCACGCCGCTCTGCGGATCGGGCGCGAGCACGACGCCGATCACCGGTTTGCGGCCGATGCGCTGCATGACCACTTGGCAACTGCTGCGATCGGCATGTTCGGCGCAGAAGCGCTCCCAGCCCGGGAGGAATTTCGGATCGACCGGGCGGCGCGTGTCGTCCAGCGCGCGCTGCGCGCGGGCGATGGATTCGCGACCGTCCCCCTTGTCGACGGACGGGTCCTGCGCCAGTGCGGAGGACGCGCACAGCGCGAGCATCAGGGCCGTGCGGGCGAATGGACGGGGATTTGAGCGCATGGTGGACCTCATCGTCAGGGGAATCGGGGAAAGCGCGGCATCAATCGACGCTGACCAGCGCACCCTCGTAGCGCCGGCCTTCGGCCGAGAGCAGGCGCTGATGCGTCTCGAAAGTACTGGCGTCACGCAGCGTGTCGACGCGTGCGCGCCACAGCGTCCGCTGTTCGGCCGGGTCCAGCCCCGGCTCGGCGAGACGCGCGTCGATCAAAGCGAGTTCGGTATCCAGTCCGCCCGCCAGCGCCGCTGCAGGCCCGCTTTCCACGCGGGTGTCGCGGGTCAGCGTCAGCAGGGTTTCGAGCTGTGCAGAAGCCGTGTACAGCGACTCGATGGATTCTTCGGCGCCGGGAGCCGGCGTGGACGCCGACGACGCATCGGCGAGCGACTTCGCTGCCTGCGCGCGCGCAGTCCGTGTATGCGCTGAAGTTGCGGCGGTCGGGACGATGGCGGCTCGGGTGTTCGCAGGCGCGGATCCGGTGGATGCATCAGGCACGGCCGCAGGCGCGTCGATCGCGATGCGCGGCGACGATGCAACCATCGCCGATGTATCGATCGCCGATGCAGCGACGGCGGATGCCGCGACGACGGGCGCCCGTTCCGTCTCCGTGCGGTTGGACATGCGCCACGCGAACGGGAGCAGCGCGATCGCGCACAGGCCGGCGGCCAGCGCCGACCAGAGACGCCGTTTGCTGCGCGCTTCGGCCCGCGCCTTCGCATTGACACGCGCTTCATGCCGCGCTTCGGTCTGCGCTGCGATCTGCGGCCAGCGCGATTCCTGCGGCGATTCCTGCGGCAAGGCAGCGAACAACTCGCCCCATGCGGGCGGCGGAGACGGTGACGTGCGGGATGCATCAGCCATGGACGGCCTCGCGGGCGACGATGGGGGTGGGGTCGAGGAGTTCGCGCAGACGCCGGCCGCCGCGCGCGAGCTGCGATTTCGAGAAGCTCGGCGTGCGCTGCATGAGCGTGGCGATCTCCTCGTGGGTATAGCCCTCGGCGTGGTAAAGCCAGAGCACCGTGCGGGTCGTCGCCGGCAGCGCCTCCAGCGCGCGCTGCAGGCGGGCCGCATCGGCGGCCGCAGGCGGCGGCGGAGTGAGATCGTCGATCGGATCGAGATCCTCCAGACCATCGCCGCCCTCGTCCGGGCGGCGGCGACGGCGCAGCGTCATCAACGCTTCGTTGACCGCGATCTGTCGCAGCCAGCCCCAGAACGGGCTGCCGCCGTCCTGGCCCCTGCCGTCGCTGCGGCTGCCGCGGAACTCGCCGATCCGGTCGATCAGTTTGAGCATGGTGTCCTGCAGCACATCGGCGGCCTGCTCGCGTTCGCCGCAGATCCGCAGCGCAAGCGTGAAGACCGGCCGCTCGAACCAGCGATAGACCTGTTCGAACGCCGCATGCTCGCCCTGGCGCAAGCGCGCGAGCAGGGCGTCCGGCACATCGATGGCGAAACTGGAGATCGGTCGGGTCATCTCATCGTCTGGATGCGGCTGCGGGCCAAACCGTCGCAGCACCATCGAAAGTCCTGCGCCGAAAGTCACTGGCTCCCCGCCGGCCACGGCCTATACTGCCCCCATTCCAGCAGGGAGGGTTCCAGATGGGTCCGTTTATCGGTTTCGTGCTCGTGATCGTCGGCGTCATCATCTTCTTCAAGGCCGTGCGCATGGTGCCGCAGGGTTACGAATGGACGGTCGAACGCTTCGGCAAATACACCCACACCATGGCGCCAGGCCTGCATTTCCTGATACCGATCTTTTACGGCGTAGGCCGCAAGATCAACATGATGGAGCAGGTGATGGACGTGCCCAGCCAGGACGTGATCACCAAGGACAACGCCGTGGTGAAAGTGGATGGCGTGGTCTACTTCCAGGTGCTGGACGCCGCCAAGGCCGCCTATGAAGTCGCACAGCTCGAAGTGGCCATCATCAATCTGGTGATGACCAACATCCGCACCGCGATCGGCTCGATGGATCTCGACGAATCGCTGTCCAAGCGCGATGAAATCAACGCCAAGGTGCTGACCGCAGTGGATCACGCCACGCATCCGTGGGGGCTCAAGGTCAACCGTATCGAACTGAAGGACATCCAGCCGCCGCGCGATCTGATCGCCTCGATGCAGCAGCAGAAGATGGCCGAACAGAACAAGCGCGCCGCAGTGCTGGAAGCCGAGGGTGTGCGCCAATCGGCGATCCTGCGCGCCGAAGGCGACAAGCAGTCGGCGGTGCTGGAAGCCGAGGGCAAGCGCGAAGCCGCGTTCCGCGAAGCCGAAGCCCGCGAGCGTCTGGCCGAGGCCGAGGCGAAGGCGACGCAGATGGTGTCCGACGCCATCGCCGCCGGCAACGTCAACGCCATCAACTACTTCATCGCCCAGAAATATATCGAGGCGTTCAAGTCGCTGGCCGAAGCGCCGAACCAGAAGTTCATCCTCATGCCGATGGAGTCCGCAGGCATTCTCGGCTCGCTCGCCGGCATCACCGAGCTGGCGAAAGAAGCATTGAGCAATCAGCAGGCCGGTAAGCCGCCGGCGATCACCCGCAGCGGAGGCTGAGTCATGCCGTTCGAGATGCGCTGGGACGTGTTCGCCTGGACGGTGGTCGCACTGCTGCTGTTCGCGGCGGAAGTGCTGGCGCCGGGCGCGTTCATGCTGTGGCTGGCCTTCGCGGCCAGCGCGGTGCTGGTGATCGTCTGGCTGGTGCCGGGACTGGCGTTCCTCACTCAGGCGGTGTTGTTCGTCGTGCTCGGCTTCGCCTCGATCCTCGCCTACCGCAAATGGTTCCGCCGTTACGACCATGAGGTCACCGATCAGCCGGCGCTGAATCGCCGCACCGCGCAGCTGGTGGGACGCGTCGTGACCCTTGAGCGTGCGATCCAGCGCGGTACCGGCCGCGTGCAGATCGCCGATGCCTACTGGGAAGTGAGCGGTCCCGAGCTGCCGGCAGGCGCCAACGTCCGCATCGTCGGCGCCAACGGCATGACCTTGACGGTGGAAGCCGTCGACTGACTGCCGCGTTCGCCTTGTCGCCCGCACCGCCGCGGCCGACAGGTGCTCATTTCGGAGGACGTCCCATGCTGCGCCGATCACCTGTTCGCTTCGCTGCCGGCGTCGCCTGTGTCGCAGTGTTCACGGCTGCTTTTGCCGTCGACGGCAGTCTCGTCGGAAAGATCGTCCCGCCGTATCCGGCCGGGCTCGATGAGCTGCAGGGGGCGTGCATCCCCGGTGGTCCTTCGCACGACCAACTCTGCGACTTCGGCCTTGTGGTGATCGGCAAGCGTGCGTCCGATCCTGATCGCGAAGCGATATCGCTGCAACTGCTGGCCACGCGCGACGCCGAGCCGGGCGCCGCGAATGCGCGCTGGCGAGTGGTCGACGCTGTCGCCGTTCCGAAAGCGCGCAAAGGCTACTGGCTGCAGATCGGCAGCTGCCGGATCGATCGTGTCGACGGCCCCGGCGTCGTCGCCTTCGTCCGTCATGGCGACAGCGAGTACTCGCGCGATGTTCGCTGGGCGCGGCGGTACGACATCTCCAGCGGCAAGCTGGTGGCGGTCGATAGCAAGCGGGTGGACTGCGTCAACGAGGGACTCGGCGTCTAGCTGCCGTTATCCGGTGTTCTACCGTGCTGTATGCGTTTGATGGCGGATAGTGCACGCCTGGTTGCACCCTGCGCCGACGCCACTTGCCGAAACGTCATCTCCATCTGCTGCGCACACTGCCGACCTGTCTGGGATAATGCCGGCCTTTCCCAACGGGCCGGCACCATGACGCAGAAGACCGTTCTCAACGATGCCCACCGCGCGCTCGGCGCGAAGATGGTCGATTTCGGCGGCTGGGACATGCCGATCAGCTACGGCTCGCAGATCGACGAGCACCACCAGGTCCGCCGCGATGCCGGCATGTTCGATGTCTCGCACATGACCGTGGTCGACCTGCGCGGTGCGCGCACCCGCGAATTCCTGCGTCATCTCGTCGCCAATGCGGTCGACAAACTCAAGAAGTCCGGCAAGGCGCTCTACACCTGCATGCTGAACCCGCAGGGCGGCGTGATCGACGATCTCATCGTCTATTACCTCTCCGAGGATTTTTTCCGTCTTGTCGTCAATGCCGCCACTCGCGAGAAGGATCTGGCGTGGATCGGCCAGCAGGCCGCTGCATTCGACGTGAGCGTCGCCGAGCGCCCCGAGCTGGCGATGATCGCGGTGCAGGGCCCGAACGCGCGCGAACGCGTGATCGGCCTGCTCTCCGCCGATACCGCGGCGGCGGCCGGCAAGATCGGAAAGTTCGTCGCCACCGAAGCGGTGACCCGGGATGGCACGCCATTGTTCCTCGCCCGCACCGGCTATACCGGCGAGGACGGCTTCGAGATCGTCGTTCCGCAGGACAAGGCGGTCGCACTGTGGAACGCGCTGCTCGCCGCCGGCGTGAAGCCGGCCGGTCTCGGCGCGCGCGACACGCTGCGTCTGGAGGCCGGCATGAATCTCTACGGTCAGGACATGGACGACACCGTGAGCCCCTACGAAGCCGCGCTGGCGTGGACCGTGTCCCTGGACACCGACGCCGATGGCAGCCCGCGCGACTTCATCGGTCGCGCCGCGCTGGAAGCGCATCTGGCCGCCGGCGTGCCGCGACAGATGATCGGCCTGGTGATGGACGACAAAGGCGTGTTGCGTCATGGCCAGACCGTGCTCACCGCTGCCGGCGAGGGTGAGATCCTCTCCGGCACCTTCTCGCCGACGCTGGGCAAGGCCATCGCGTTCGCGCGCGTGCCCGCCGGCGACCTCGGTGAGGTGCGCGTCGACATCCGCGGCAAAGCCGTGCCCGTCCGTGTCGTCAAGTTTCCGTTCGTGCGCGACGGCGCGAGTCTGGTGCCTGAAAAATGATCTGGAGGCCACTATGGTCTTTCGGCCCGAATGCAGAAAACCCACTCGGTCGCCGGGCGGCCACATCCGCGCGCGTAGCATCGGCGATCTTGTCGGCCCCGGCCATTGTCGCGACGGGTGTTTGACCCGCGCCGCTGTGCTTCTACACTAGCCCCACTGTTCCCTTCCCACCACCACACAACACCCCTGCGGAGCGCACGATGAGCGAGATCCCCGGCGATCTGAAATTCATGAAATCCCACGAATGGGCCCGCGTCGAAGGAGACGGCAAGATCACCGTCGGCATCTCCGACCATGCCCAAGGTTTGTTGGGAGACCTGGTCTACGTCGAACTGCCGAGCGTCGGCGAGCGCATCGAAGCCGGCAATGCCTGCGCCGTCGTGGAGTCGGTCAAGGCCGCTTCCGACGTCTATGCGCCGATCAGCGGCACCATCACTGCGGTCAACGCCGCACTGTCCGACAAGCCCGAGACCATCAACGAAGACGCTTACGGCGAAGGTTGGCTGTTCGTCGTCGAGGCCGAGGACAACGACCAGCTCAACGATCTGCTCGCGCCGGACGACTACGCCGAACTGCTGGAAGAGGACGATCACTGATCGCATCCGCCTGTTCCTTGCCCGGTGTTCCGGGCGCCATCGAAGCCGCCCGCATTTCCGCGAGCGGCTTTTTTGTTTCCGGGCACCACCGATCCGAACGGAAAGACGAAGCAGCAGCGGAACACGTCGTGGAGCGATGGCAGCGACTTCGCACGTGCGCTCGAACGTCCGTCGGTACCTCCGAACGCGCGTACGTTCGCGCCACATCGACGCCTTCAACGCCGCCACAATGCGTGCGCGACGCGTCTTCGATGCCGCGAAACGCGTCCGAAAGTTCGCGCACTTTCGCGCATTCGGGCTTGTGCGGCGCGAAAAAACCACCGGCAGGCGAAATGCAGAAAGCGATACGTTCACCTGCCGCCGCGCATGCGCGATGCGCGTCGTCGCGAACGTTGTCCGCACTCCGGGCAACGGACTGCGCGATGTGCTCAGCAAAAAAAACCGCTGAAAAAAAGATGTTTTGTTTCGGCCGCGTCGGCCGCGGACGTCATCGTCGGTATCCCGGCGATCGCCATGCATGCGCCGCTCCGCCGCTCGCGTCACGCTGTGCGGCGGCGCGCGACGGCATTTTTTTTCGCGAAGGGTGTTGACAGTGGAAAAAAGCGTGATTAGGTTTCGCCCCAAGTGTCGCCTTAGCAGAAGCGAGTGAGTCGGATCAAGACAAAAACGCGAAGCGCAGTACGATCTTCCGTCCGGACCTGCATTCCGGCGGAGACAGGCTTCGTCTCCTCTGCTGAAACCAGCGACGCGATGCATCGAGTCCGCTCGTACCGCCGAACCCGCGACCTTGCCGGTCACGGGTTTTCTATTGCCTCGCGCAGACGTGCGTCGGCGGCGGTCCGGTGTGTTGCGGTCTTGCGCATCTCGAATATCCGGGTCTCGCGGTTGCGGGCCCGACAGGAATCCGTACCGGCTTGCCTTGTGCGCCGGCGGTGGAAGGCGGGTCCGACTCCCGCAATCCGGTTGTTGACTGGGCCGTAATATCCAATGCTAGTTCACTGACGAGGAGCCATCCCATGGCTGTTAAAAAAGCTGCAAAGAAAACCGCGAAGAAAGCGGCCAAGAAAACCGTGAAGAAAGCCGCCAAGAAGGCCGTCCGCAAGACCGCCAAGAAAGCTGCCAAGAAAGTCGCAAAGAAGGCCGCCAAGAAGACCGTGAAGAAGGCTGCCAAGAAGACCGCGAAGAAGGCCGCCAAGAAGACCGCCAAGAAGCCGGCGAAGAAGGCTGCCAAGAAGACTGCGAAGAAAGCCGCCAAGAAAGCCGCCAAGAAGCCGGCCAAAAAGGCTGCCAAGAAAGTGGCAAAAAAAAAGGCTAAGAAAGCTGTGAAGCGCACCAAGAAGGCTGCGCCGGCCGCCGTGCCGGCAGCACCCGCGCCGATGATGTAAGCAACACCCCGATTAGCGGTATCCGAAACTCCCTCTCCGCACGCCCAGGCGGAGAGGGAGTTTTTTTATGCGCGGCGTCGATACGGCCTTTGGCGGTAAGCGTCGCGTTCGTCCGAACGGCCCCTGTCGCCGTTGCACTCGGAGTAGGATGACCCCCGGTCCTAATCTGCGGGGGGGCGACATGTCCTTTCTCAAGCGTTTGCTCGTTGCGCTCGTTCTGATCGTGGGTGCAGTGATCGCGGGTGGTTTCGTGCTGCCGTCCAGCACCAATGTGGAGCGCTCCGTCGTCATCGCCCGGCCGCCGGCCGAGGTGTTCGCTGTCCTGAATTCCTATCGACGTTTCAACGAATGGTCGCCGTGGCATGGCCGCGATCCCAGGACCGAATACAGCTTCGAGGGCCCGGAGACAGGGCTCGGTGCGGGCATGCGCTGGTCCAGCGAGCAGTCCGATGTCGGCAAAGGCCGGCAGACGATCATCGAAAGCGTGCCCAACGAGAAAGTCGCGACCCGCCTCGAGTTCGAAGGTCAGGGCGACGCGATAGCAACCTTCACGCTCACCGCCGAAGGCGATGGCACGCGTATCGTGTGGGCGTTCGATACCGACCACGGCAAGAATCCGATCTCGCGCTGGTTCGGCCTGATGCTGGACCGCTGGGTCGGCGGTGATTTCGCCCAGGGTCTGGCGAAGCTGAAAACGGTGATGGAAAGCGGCAAGGACGGATACTGAGGGTTGCGCCAGCGCAGCGCGTGCGGCGCTGTGCTGGCGGTTCAGGCGAGGCGCGCGCGCCGTCGCCGGATCAGTCGCCGGATCAGTCGCCGGATCAGTCGCCGGATCAGTTGCCGGATCACTTGGGCGTCGCGTTCGATACCGAAGCTTCGACACCACCGCTGGATGCCGGTGGCTCCGGCAAGGTCGGCAGGCCCTGCGCGTAGAGACCTTCCTCCAGCGGTTCCGGTTCGCTGTCGAGCCAGCGCTGCGGGGTGACGCCGATGGCGCGATCGAGAATCGTCGGCAGCAGGCCGGAGGGCGCGGCGCTGTTGGCGTTCCAGAGAATCGCTACGCCCAGGTCGCGTTCCGGCATCAGTGCGATCACGCCGCGATAGCCCTGCACGGCACCGCCGTGGAAGACCACGCGGTGGCCGACGTAGTCGAAGACGCGCCAACCCAGACCATAGCCGGCGGAATTGAGACGATCGCGACGCCACTGCGCCCCGCGGGTCTCACCGGGTGTGTCGATCAATGGGGCATGGAGTGTGGCCAACAGTGAGCCCGACAGCACATCCGGGCGATAGCCGCCCTGCGCAAGCAACCACTGCGCCATGTCGCTGATGCTTGCGTTGACGCCCGCAGCGGGCGCGACGCGATAGTAGGTGGGCTTGGGCATGACCGAACTCCAGCTGCGGCCGGCGCGCACGTGCGGTTTCGCCCAGCGTGCGCTGGCGGCGATACCTTCCAGACCATAGCTGGCGTCCTGCATGCCGAGCGGTTTGAACAATCGGCGCGCGACGACTTCATCGAAGCGCAGGCCGCTGGCGCCCTGGACCACGTCGCCGATCAGACTGTAGGCGATGTTCTGGTAGGCGTAGCATTCGCCGGGCGCGCACTTCATCGGTGCGTAGGCGATCTTCTGCACGAGCGAGGGGTATTCCGCGTATCCCTCAAGGTCGCGGTCGAAAGCATTGCTGCCGATGCCGACGCGATGGCTCAGCACATCGGCGACCGTGAGCTGCAGAGCGGCGTTCGGCTCGGAGAACTCCAGCGTCGGGTAGTAGTCGACCACGCGACTGTCCCAGCGCAGTTTGCCGTCGGCGACGAGCATCGCGGTGGTAGTGGAGGCGAAGGATTTCGACAGCGACGCGAGCCGGAAGACGGTGTGCGCGTCGACGGCCTCCGGTTGATCGACATCGGTGATGCCGTAACCGCGCGCGCTCACGACCTCTCCGCCCTGCACGATCGCCATCGCCAGCCCCGGCACCTTCTGCCCGGCGACCAGCGTCTCGGCGAGCCGTTCGAATTCATGCACATCGAAGTTGGCCGCGAGCGGCGCGATCCGCAGGCCTGCGCCAGGATAGACCCTTGCCATGGTCGCTTTTGGCGAATACACGCTGCCGAAATCGCCGGGCAGTGGACCACGGGTGCCGCCTGCGCTGTCCAATCGCAGCGGCGTCTGCGCCGAGAGCCCGGCCGCGAGCGGCAGCAGCATCGTCACCAGACCGGTCTGGCATGCCAGGGTGATGGCGCGTGTGCGGGCGTAGCGACGCACACTGCGGTGCCGAGTCTTGTCTTTCATCGCGAGCCACCCCTGCGTATGCTTCGCCTGCGGGTCAGTTTCGGGAGGAAGTGTCTGATCCGCCGGTCTCTCGGTGGAGCTCGCTTCCAAGTCTTTCGGGCCGATCATAGCGCCTGTTCCGTCTTTTGCATGAACAAGGGGAGATTCGATGCTTATTTTGTTGATCCTGCTCGCAATTCTCGCGGTCGCCGCGATCTGGGCGATCGCCGTGTACAACGGCCTGGTCACCTCCCGCAACGGCTACAAGAACGCTTTTGCCCAGATCGACGTCCAACTGCAGCGGCGTTTCGATCTGATTCCCAACCTGGTCGAAACCGCGAAGGGGTACCTCAAACACGAGCGCGAGACCCTTGATGCGGTGATCTCGGCGCGCTCCGCCGCACAGTCGGGCCTGGCGGCCGCCAAGGCCAACCCCGGGGACCCGGAGGCGATGGCGATGCTTGCTGCGGCGCAGGGTCAGCTCAACGCCGGCCTGGGCCGTTTGCTCGCGATCGCCGAGGCGTACCCGGATCTGAAGGCCAACCAGAACATGATGCAGCTCACCGAAGAGCTGACCAGCACCGAGAACAAGGTCGCGTTCGCGCGGCAGGCGTTCAACGATGCGGTGATGGCCTTCAACAACAAGCGCGAAGTGTTTCCGTCCAGCATGATCGCCGGCATGTTCAACTTCGCCGCCGCTGCGCTGCTCGCGATTCCGGCCGACAAGCCCGAAATGCGCGATGCGCCGAAAGTGCAGTTCTGAAGCGCCGTAACGTCTGCATCGTTCGGTGTACGGATCGCTGCAGGATCCTGTCATCCCGAGCCGAAGGCGAGGGATCTGCTTTTGCCGGAAAGACACGACATACCAACAGCAGATTCCTCGCGATGCCCGGAACGACAGCAGTGCTTTCTCCTGAATCCCGATTTCGAGCCCGATCGCGACCATGAATTTCTTCGAACATCAGGCCAACGCACGCAAGGCCTCCACCAGACTGGTGCTGCTGTTCGTGCTTGCGGTGATCGGGATCGTGTGCGCGGTGGATGTCGCGGTGTTGATCGCCATCGCTTCCAGAGACGAAAGCACCCCGGGAGAGACGGTTGCGATGCTGGTGTTGGCGTCGCTGGTGACGGTCGCGATCATCGGTATGGGCTCGATGTACCGCATCGCCAGCCTGCGCGGTGGCGGCGAGACGGTGGCGCAGCAGATGGGCGGCGTGCCGGTCTCCGAGCAGACCCGCGACCCGCAGCTGCGGCGGCTGCGCAACGTCGTCGAAGAAATCGCGATCGCGTCCGGCGTGCCGGTGCCCAAGCTGTACGTGCTGGAACACGAAGCCGGTATCAATGCATTCGCCGCCGGCTACTCGCCTTCCGATGCGGTCATCGCGGTGACGCGCGGGGCGCTGGACCGGCTCAACCGCGACGAGTTGCAGGGCGTGATCGCCCATGAATTCAGCCATATCCTCAACGGCGACATGCGCCTGAACATCCGTCTGATCGGCGTGCTGTTCGGCATCCTGATGTTGGCGATCATCGGTCGCAAGATCCTGGAGCACGGTCGCTTCGGCGGTCGCGAGAAGGGTGCCGCCGGGATGCTGATCGCAGCGCTGGTGGCGATGGCCATCGGTTATCTCGGCCTGTTCTTCGGGCGCATGATCAAGGCCGGAGTCAGCCGCTCGCGCGAGATTCTCGCCGATGCTTCAGCGGTGCAGTTCACTCGCCAGACCGTGGGGCTTGCCGGCGCGTTGAAAAAGATCGGCGGGGTCGGCGATGGCGCCAGACTCGAACATGCGGGCGACGCCGAGGAGGTCAGCCATATGCTGTTCGGTGACGGCGTCGGCCTCAGCGGTTTGTTCGCCACCCATCCGCCGCTGCTGCAGCGCATCCAGGCGCTGGAGCCGAGTTTCCGCAAAGACCAGCTCGCCACGCTGCAGCAGCGCTGGCTCACGCAGCCGCCGAACGGTCTGGAAGAAGATGCGCGCCTGGGACTGGTCGAAGGCGGCGCTTCGCGGCTGCCGGGGTTGGAAGCCGAATTCAACCTCAGCCCGCCGATGGTGGTCGCGCAGGTCGCGCACCCGGCGGCCGACGACTACCGTCGCGCCGATGCGATCGTCTCGACCATTCCCGAAACGCTGCGCGTATTGGCATCGAACCGCGACGACGTGGTGCCGCTGATGCTGGCGCTGCTGCTGGATGAAGACACTGCGGTGCAGGGCAAGCAGCACACCGAGGTCGCCGCACGCCTGGGCCGAGAGACGGCTGTGCTCGCCGAGGCCATACGCAGCGAACAGCTGGGTGCGCTGCATCCGATGCAGCGCCTGCCGCTGGCTGCATTGGCTTTCCAGGTGCTGCGTCTGCGGCCGCGCCCGGAGCTCAACGTGGTGCTCGACACCGTGCATGCCGTGGTCAACACCGACGGCCGCGTTTCGGTGTTCGAGTATTGTCTGGGCACGCTGCTTCAGCACCAACTGCGCGAATCGCTCGATCCTTCGCGGCATGCGCAGTTCGGGAACCGCAAGATTGCCAACGTCAAGCGGGAAGCCGCGACCTTGCTCGCGCTGATCGCCCAGGCTGGTCACGACAACCCCCACGATGCGCTGCGCGCCTATCTCGCTGGCCTGCAGCGCGTGCTGCCGCGCGAGCACATCGACTACGCACCGCCCCCGGAAGGCGTGATGGCGCTTGAAGCGGTGTGGCCCGCGCTCAACCGCTTGAATCCCGCCGCCAAACAGATGATGGTCGAAGCGGTCACTGCAGCGGTCAGCCACGATGGCCGCGTCAGCGTGGAAGAAGCCGAGCTGCTGCGCACCGTCTGCAGTGTGATGCATTGTCCGCTGCCGCCGATGTTGGAGCGCGGGTAGGTTAGCCCTGGCCCGACATTGCGCCCTTCGGTTCGCGGCGCAATCCCGATGCGTAATTGTAGGAGCGACGGAAGTCGCGACAAAGCGCTGAACAACGACCAGAAAGCGGTCGCGACTTCCGTCGCTACAAGAAGCATCATCAGTGAGCTTTCTCGCTAGCCCACCGGCACTTGGACGCGGAACTCCGCTGGCGCAGACTGCTCCAAAGCATATGCGCCCATACCCCGCACTTGCCGTTGGTCTGATCACGCTGCTGTCGATCGCAGCCTTGTCAACGCGCGTTGCCGCAAACGATGCATCGACAAACTTGCGCAAGGTGCGTGCAGGCGAAACTGAACTGCAGATCGAAATCATCGGAATCGACGACCCTGCGCGCGTCACGATGCTGCAGCGCTGGGCCGAGGAGGCGGCCCGGGCGTCCGGGCGCTTCCCGCTGCGCTCAGCGCGGGCGGAGGTGCGGGAGATCGACAGCCGCAGCAGCAGCGCGGTGCCGTGGGGTCAGACGTCGCGCGGCGATGACGTCTCGGTGCTGTTGTACGTGCGGCGTGGTGCGGACTACGGGCAACTGCGTGCGGACTGGACGGCAGTGCATGAGTTCTCGCATCTCGCGCATCCGTATCTGGGCGAACGCGGGCGATGGCTGGCCGAGGGGCTGGCGAGTTATCACCAGAATGTCCTGCGCGCGCGAGCGGGCCTGCTCGCGCCAGAGGAGGCGTGGCGACGGCTCGATGCCGGGTTCCGTCGCGGCGAAGCGGCAGGTGGCGGGCCGACGCTGGATGCGATGGGCCGTCAGCGCGGCGGCACCATGCGCGTCTACTGGGCGGGTGCGGCGTACTTGCTGGAGATGGATCTCGCGCTGCGTCGCGATCACGGCACGACGCTGCAGGACGTGCTCGATCGCTATGCGCAGTGCTGTCTTGACGGCACTGCGCACGTGGCGCCGGAAGATTTCGTTGCCGCACTGGACCGCGCGGCCGGCATCGAGCTGTTCGCGCCGCGCTATCGCGACTACGCCGGATCGACTGTCTTCCCATCGTTGGTCGATAGCTATCGTGCGCTTGGGATCGAGCGCAAGGGGGGAGGCGTAGAGTTTTCCGGCGACGGCCCGGCCCGTACTTTGCGCGAAGCGATGACAGTGGCCCGATCAGACCACTGAGCGGAATTCAGCGACCAAAGACGAACACCGCCACGATCACCGGCGTGCAGACGACAATGCCGACAAGCAACGCCTTCAGCAGCTGTCGCTGCGATTGCGCGAATTCGGGTCGAGCTGCGGTCGCGGCGTAGCGCTCCGCGATCCTGCGCAGCGGCGGGACCGCGAACATGATCGCGCTGGCCAGCAGTAGGCAAGCCGGAATCCATAGCAACAGACCCGAGATCGCCAACGGCAGCGCAGCGGTGTCGGCGATGGCCGAGACGGGCAGCGAGCGCGTCGCCGCATAGGCGCTGACCATCGCCCATGGCACCAGAATGCCGCCGCCGATCAGTAGCGGCACAATGACGGCAAGATAGATCGCAGGCTTGCGCGATGGCATGGCATTCATCTTCTGTGCTGAATCGGACCGTGGACCGGTTTCAGTCGAGCTGCTTCGCCGTCAATCGTTTCAGGAACCTGTCCAGACCCGAGGTCACATCTTCATCGTCGGCGAAATCCCGAAATTCGCCGGGGTCGTAGAACCGTCCGTAGCAGAACTTGCAGCTTTCGAAGCGGATGTGCGGCTGGTGCGGATCGACCATGTGGATCAGCGGATAGTGCTCGCAGGCCGGGCAGAGCATGACCGTCGAGGCCGGGGCCGTCGGATCGAAGAACGTCTCGTTTGCGGGAGGTGCCGGCTCGACCGGATCGATCGCTTCGGCCTGATCACTGAGTTGCTCATGCACCATGAGCTCGAACCACATGCCCTGGCAGCCTTCACAGCGGTGGACGGGCTCGGCCAGATCGGGGAGCAGGTGCATCGCGGATTGGCACTTGGGACATTGCATGGGCGCAGCCGATATCGGAAAAGAAGCGACCGCCATTTTGCCGCACTGGCCGGCTTCAGTCGCCCAGCAGTTTCACGAAGCGCACCGCGCCTTCCGAAAAGCCGCAGGCGCGGTAGAACGTGTGCGCCTCGGTGCGATGGCCGGCGCTGGTCACCTCCAGTCGCGCGGCGCCGCCGTTGCGGGCGCGGCGCTCTGCGTCGCGCAGCAGCAGTCGGCCCAGACCGTGGCCCCGGGCCTCCGGCGAGACCACCAGCGCGGTGACCCGGCAGGTGGTGGTGCCCAGTGGCAGGTAATACATGTAGTCCAGCGCCAACAGACCGCAAACCGCGCCACGGCTGCGGGCGAGGATCAGGGCCTGGCGATCGTTGTGCAGCACATTGGCGATGCGCTCGGCGGCGTCGGCTGCTTCGCAGGGATAACCCAAGTGTGTCAGCAGCGCGGCGACATCGTCGGCATCGGCCGGCACCGCGCCGCGCAGGTCGAACCCTTCCGCAGCGAGGTCGTGCGTTGCGCGGGTCACGGTTCAGCGGGTGCCGTAGACGACCACTGTCTTGCCGCGCGCATGGAGCTTGCCGTCCACCTGCAGCTTCTTGAGCACGCGGCCGGCCATTTCGCGCGAACAGCCCACCAGTCGGGCCAGCTCCTGACGCGAAACCCGCAACTGGGTGCCCTGCGGATGGCTCATTGCCTCGGGTTCGCGGGTCAGGTCGTGCAGTGCGCGGATGATCCGGTCGGTCACGTCGAGGAAGGCCAGACGCCCGGCCTTGCGACTGGTGTCGAGCAGGCGGCGGGAGAGCTGCGCGCCGATGGCATAGATCAGCTGCGCAGCGTCGCCGCCCAGCGGGCCCTCCAGCAGTTGCTCGTAGCCGATTTCGGCCAGCTCGCACTGGGTGCGGGTGCGCAGGATCACTTCGCGTCGATCGCTTTCGACGAACAGCCCCATTTCGCCGACGAACTCGCCCGGGCCGAAATAGCCCAGGACCAGCTCGCGGCCGTCGTCTTCCTCGGTGATGATGCTGACCGAGCCGGAAATGACGTAATAAAGGGTGCCGGCCGGGTCGCCCGGGCGGAAGACTTCGGTCCGGGGCGGATAACGGCGGCGATGGCAGTGCGAAAGGAACCGCTCGATCGTCGCCACCGTCGGGGCGAGCGGATTCGCGTTGCGGCGAAGAGGTGTCAGCGTGGCCACGGGAGGTGTGTTCATGCGAGCCAAAACAATAGGATAGCCAAGAGTAGGCCTTTGTCACGTTCCGGGCAAACGGTCATCGTATGCTCAGTGTGATCGCCGGCCGATGCTGCGCCGCAGCGTCGGCTCCCCCCGGAGCCCCCGATGCCGCATAATCGCGCCCCCAACCTCCCGCCCCAAAGGAACCGATGCCGTGGTCAAGCCACTGCCGCGTCTGAAGCTGCAAGGCTTCAACAACCTGACAAAAGCGCTGTCGTTCAACATCTACGACGTGTGCTACGCGGTATCCGAAGAGGAGCGCCAGCGTTACATCGCCTACATCGATGAAGAGTACAACGCCGACCGGCTCACCCAGATCCTGACCGATGTGGCGGAGATCATCGGTGCGAACATCCTCAACATCGCGCGCCAGGACTACGACCCGCAGGGCGCCTCGGTGACCATCCTCATTTCCGAGGAACCGGTGATCGACAAGAAGGACGCCGGCAGGGAGATCATCTCCGACGCGGTGGTCGCGCACATGGACAAGTCGCACATCACGGTGCACACCTATCCGGAGACCCACCCGGACAACGGTATCGCCACCTTCCGCGCCGACATCGATGTCGCCACGTGTGGCGTGATCTCGCCGCTGAAGGCGTTGAACTATCTGATCGAAAGCCTGGAATCCGACATCGTGGTCATGGACTACCGGGTGCGCGGTTTCACCCGCGACATCAAGGGCCGCAAGCACTACATCGATCACAAGATCAATTCGATCCAGGATTATCTGGCGAAGAACATCAAGTCGCGCTACGAGATGCTCGACGTCAACGTGTATCAGGAGAACCTCTTCCACACCAAGATGCATCTGAAGGAGTTCGACCTCGACAACTATCTGTTCGAAGAGAAGGCCAAGAATCTGTCCTTCAAGGAACGGATGAAGATCGAAGCGCGCCTGCGCCGCGAGATCGAAGAGCTGTATCAGGGGCGCAATCTGGCGGAATGATCGTCTT
>JBIITV010000147.1:0-10522 GCA_044340325.1 Lysobacteraceae bacterium | reverse complement strand
CTTCGTTGCGGGCGATGCATGAGGCCGGCGAAAGCTGGCCTTTCGCTTTTGCGGGGTTTGCAGAAGCGGTTTCAGCCGCGAAAACCGCATCCTCTCCAAACAGCGGGACCAGCGCTGCGCATCCGCAAGATGGCGCCCTGCTTCAGGGGGCGCATTTGCTCGAAGACACCGCCAGCTTCGCGGCTGAAGCCGCTCCTACGAACATCAAATCCGATAAGCCACCGCTTTCATCAGCTTCGATGCGGCTGCCATCAGTGCCGGTACCGGTTGCGGCAGAGCGCGTGCACCAGAGGCTTCGGCATGCTCGGCGTGACGCGCTTCGTCCGCTTTCATCACCGACAGGATCGCGCGGCTGCGGGCGTCGGCTGCGGGCAGGGCCTGCAGATGTTCTTCGAGGTGCGCTTCGACCTGGCGTTCGGTCTCGACCACGAAGCCCAGGTTCCAGCCGTCCCCGCGCAGGCCGGCCAAGAGGCCGACGGCGTAGCTGCCCGCGTACCAGACCGGGTTGAGCAGGCTGGGGCGGCTGTCCAGTTCGCGCAGACGGTCCGCGCACCAGGCGAGATGATCGGTTTCCTCCTGCGCGGCGGCCTGCAGCTGCGCCCGCGTCTGCGGATCGCGCGCCACTGCCGCCTGGCCGACGTAGAGCGCCTGCGCGCAGACCTCGCCGACGTGATTGATCCGCATCAGTCCGGCAGCATGGCGGCGTTCGGCATCGTCCATCATGACGTCGGCTTCGTCCGCGCTCGGGTTTGCTCGTGCGGCGCGCGGGGCGCCGACCACGGTTTCCAGTGCGTTCTGAGCATCGGCGAGTAAACGGTCGAGGGGCGACAGGGCGCGGGTCGTGCCAGTGCGAGGGATGTTCATGCCAGACATTCTGATAGGAATTCGAGCGGATGTTGCACCAGCAGCGAGGTGCCGTTCCCAAGATGCAGTCTGCAGCCGATGTTGGCGCTGAGCAGCCGCGATGCGCCACTGGCGGCGATTTGATCGAGCAGCGGCTGGCGGAACCGCGCGGCCCGGCCGGGATCCGTCAGCATCTGCGTGCCTGCGGCGCCGCAGCAGCCGAGGCCGGCATCGATAATCACGACTTCGAGCTCCGGCACCCGCGCCAGCAGCGCGCGCAGGCCCTCTTCGCTGCGGATTCCGCTGCGCTGGGTGCAGGGCAGATGCAGGGCGACGCGCTCGGCGCGCGGTGCGAAGCGCAGGCTGTCCGCGCGTTTGGCGATGGCAACGATCGCATCTTTGACATCGGTGATGCCGCGCAGGCTGTCGGCGATCGCGTCATGACAGCCGCTGGCGGTGCTCAGCACAGTGCCGGCTTGCGCGAAGGCCGCGCGGTTTGTGGCGGCGAGTGCGTCCGCTGTGTCCGACGCCCCGGCATGTGCGTGCAGGCTGCCGCAGCAGGTTTGCTTTGCCGGCACGACGATTTCCAGTCCGCTTGCCTTCGCCAATCGGAACAGCGCTGTGTGGAGCGGGCTCTCGTAGCTCCGTGCGACGCAGCCCAGGAACAGGGCAAACGGTTTGGCTGCGGTAGCCCCGCTGTTGATGGCGGGGAGATTCCTGCGGACAGGGCGTGGCAGCGGTCTGAGACGACGCGGCAACAGGGGAAAAACGATCCGGTAGGCTGCCATCATCGCCGTCAAAGCCTGCGGCCGCGCTGTCAGCCATTCCAATGCACGTTGTCGTGCCGAGACGGGTCGACGCTCGCGCTGCCGGTCTCGGGCGCCACTGAGCAGGACGTCATACTGCACGCCCGCTGGGCACACCGCTTCGCAGCGACGACAGCCCAGGCAATGATCGAGGCGACTGTCGCCGCTCTTGCTCGGTGCCAGCAGGCCGCTCTCCCAGGCTTTGATCAGTGCAATCCGGCCCCGGGGTGATTCGGCTTCGATCGGGTCCAAGGCGTAAGTCGGGCAGACCGGCAGGCACAGACCGCACTGCACGCATCGATCGGCCAGCGTTTGCAGGGAGGGCGGTGCGCAGAGGGCGGCGCAGGGTGGGGCGGTGGTCACGGGGATATCTTCCGGGAATGAGCGCGATTTCGCGAGACAGTAGCCCGCAGACCAGCCGGCCAGTGGGCCTTCCGCGATGCGCTGACTTGCGGCAGCTCATCCAGCCGGCTATGATCCCGCTTCTTTGTGGCCCCGCTCCAGCGGTTCCGCGACGACAACGCGAGGCGAAGTTCCGTCGGTTTTCGTAAGGAAACCAACGGAATCAGTCCGACCAGGTACCACTTATCAAGAGTTCCTCCATGAAGACTTTCACCGCCAAGTCCGAGACCGTCCAGCGCGACTGGTATCTCGTCGACGCTTCCGGCAAGACGCTCGGCCGTTTGGCCGCCGAGCTTGCCAGCCGCCTCCGCGGCAAGCACAAGCCTGTCTATACCCCGCACGTCGACACCGGCGATTATCTGGTCGTGATCAACGCCGAGAAGATCGCGGTCACCGGCAACAAGTTGAACGACAAGCTGTATCACCGTTTCACCGGCTATATCGGCAACCTGAAGACCGAAACCCTCGCCCAGGCGCTGGAACGTCATCCGGAGCGTGTGATCGAGATCGCCGTGAAGGGTATGCTGCCGAAGAATCCTCTCGGCCGCGCCATGTACAAGAAGCTCAAGGTGTACAAGGGTGCCGAACACCCGCACGCCGCCCAGCAGCCGCAAGTCTTGGATATCTAAACGATGGCTACTCAGCAGAATTACGGCACCGGCCGTCGCAAATCCTCCGTCGCTCGCGTGTTCCTGCGCAAGGGCACCGGCACCATTACCGTCAACGACCGTCCCATCGACGAGTTCTTCGGCCGCGAAACCGCGCGCATGATCGTGCGTCAGCCGCTGGTGCTGACCAAGACCAACGAGCAGTTCGACATCGTCGCCACCACCACGGGCGGTGGCACGACCGGTCAAGCCGGTGCGATCCGCCTAGGTATCGCCCGCGCGCTGGTCGAGTATGACGAAACCTTGAAGTCGGAGCTGCGCAAGGCCGGTTTCATGACCCGCGATGCCCGCGAGGTCGAGCGCAAGAAAGTCGGCCTGCACAAAGCCCGTCGCGCGACCCAGTTCTCGAAGCGCTGAGTCCGTACCGGCTGGCCTGTCGCCGAACCGGGTGCTTTCACCGGTTCCGGCGAAGAGGTTCTGGCGCTACAATCGCCGCGCTGCAGTTCTACAGCCCCGTCGCCAAGCGGTAAGGCACCTGACTCTGACTCAGGCATTCGGTGGTTCGAATCCATCCGGGGCTGCCACTTTCGAGAAACCCGCCGTACGGCGGGTTTTTTGTTACCCGTTCGTGCGAATATCCTCCCAGTGATTGCGCGCTGACATCCGGGCCTCGAGTTCCGGATCGATGCGTTTCCAGACCGTTTAATCACTTTGAAGCGTGCATCCATCATTCCTGTCACTTCTGACAGGTACACGACGGCTGCAGGCTCCGGATATGGTCGCATGGTCGGCGCTTGCCGACCGTTTACTCAACAGGGGATGTTGTGCTCGATTTTCTCAGGAAGTGGTTGGGGGCTGGGCAGGGACCGAGATCGCAGGCATTGCCGCAAGGCGTCCCGCCAGTGGAACAGCGCCGTACCGGTCTCGGCATCGCCTATGACGCGGAGTTGGTGCCCGCGCTCAAACGCGATCACTCCGATCTGGTCAAGCTCTACGGACAGATCGGAGAACGCGCCAAACAGGGGGATTTCCAGCAGATTCCGCAAATGCTCATGGCATTCAAGGTGCATCTCGAAGGGCATCTGATCGCCGAAAACGTGCGTTTCTACAATTATGTGGAAAACGCGATGCAGGGCGATTCTGACAGCACAGCGCTTGTGCGAAGTTTCCGGCGCGAGATGAATGCGATCGCGCGTGGCGTCGTGGATTTCGTGAAAAAGTACCAGATCAGTACTTTCGACCAGGACGCCCGTGCGGAGTTTCTAGCGGACTATCAGACGGTCGGCGGGCTGTTGACTCAGCGGATCGAGCGTGAAGAGGCCAGCCTCTACCCGCTCTACATGCCGACGTAAGGTCAGGAGGACACACTTCCGCATCGTTCTCCAAGGCCACACGCAGAAGTAAGGCGACGCAAGGATGTATCGCTTTCGGGCAACCGTTTCGGCGGTTGCGACGAAGGGACCGAATCCGGCGCAAGCCGGTTTCGGGAGTCTGGGCTGACCATGGACGGTTGTGTTCAGACGTTCGCGTTTTTCCCACGTAACTCAAGCGATGGAACCAGGAGGATTTATGAAAAAGGAAGAGGCTTTGAAAGCGGACGGCGCCAAAAACGAGGATGTCGTGCTGACATCTGCCATGCGCCGCCTGCGCCACGAATTGGAAAAGCATCCGGTTTTCAACGAGATCGTGCATACCGAAGCGCTCCGGAGCTTCATGCAGGTACACGTGTTCGCCGTGTGGGACTTCATGTCGCTTGCCAAGCGCTTGCAGCGTGATCTCACCTGCGTGGAATTGCCGTGGATGCCGCCGAGCAATCCGGTCGCAGCCCGGCTGATCAACGATATCGTTCTTGCCGAGGAGAGCGATGTCGATGCCCAAGGCCATCCCGCAAGCCATCTCGACCTGTATCTGACCGCGATGCGGGATGTGGGAGCGTCCACCGATCAGTTTGACCATTTCATGCGCGAACTCCGCAGCGGTGCGTCTCTGGCCGATGCGCTGGCTTCTGCTCAAGTGCCGCAATTCGTGCGCGATTTTGTCGAGCACACCATCGCGACCTGTCTGCACGGCAGCACACTGGAAGTGATGGCGAGCTTTTTCTACGGTCGCGAGAACGTCATTCCCGACATGTTCCAGAGCCTCCTCGATCACTGGGGGCTGAGTACGGAGCAGGCACCGGGATTCGTTTACTACCTGCAGCGTCATATCGAGCTCGACGGCGACAGCCATGGTCCTGCGGCGAGTCGCATGATCGATGCCGAACTGGCGCGCACCGCCAATGGTCTGCAGGACACTCGCGATGCGGCGCGGCAAGCGCTGCTTGCACGTCGCGCCTTGTGGGATGGCACTGCGGCCCTGCTGCGCGAGCTGCACGCTCCAGAGCAGCGGTTGCCCGCCAGAAAGCTGACGCCGGTTGCCGCCTGAAGTTGCGAACGAGCCCGTCCCGTCGGGAGTGCCATCGGTGTTGCGACCCCCCCTGCGGATCAGAAGCTGCGCACGCCCGATGGGCGTGCGCACAGGAGGTCGGGCGCAGTCCATCGCGCATCACCGAACAGCGTCCTGATCGCTGCGATCACAGCGACTCGGCCGCAATTGGATTGAGTTCCCCGATGTCTATTGCTCAGCCGCCCCCAATTGAACGCGTTGCTGCCTTTGTGCCGTGCTTACGCCGCGCGCGGGACAGAGGTCGCCGGTGCGGGGCCGACCGCCCGCAGGTTTTCCATTACCGGCATGCGGAAGGCCAGGCTCATGACCTTACCGATCCTTTGCGCTGCCCCGAGGCGTTCGACCTGCAGTCCCATGTGCCGCAGCATGCGTTCGATCGGCGTGCTGGTTACACCGACCAGGTCTTCGATCCCATGCGTGTCCGCGAAACGGAACATCTCGGCGAGCATCGCTGCGGGCACATCTCCGAAACCGAAGCCATCCCCTGCGGAGTGGCTGCTGATCGCGAACCGGCTGACTTCCCAGACATTTGGCGATGCGGGGGCTGGGGCGCCATCGAGCAGAAAGGGGAAAATGTCGCGCAGCATGTTGGGGCCCAGCGTCGGCAACAGTCGGGTGCAGCCCAATGCGTTGCAAGCACCATCGTGCGCGATCAGATAGTGCGGGCCGATCAGGTCGAACCAGTCGTGTTCGCGTCCGTTCTCGACGCGCACCTTCCAGTCCAAACGCTTGTGAAATACATCCGAACGCAGGCGGTACATGCTGTCCAGAAGCGGTGCGCCGAGTCCGTGTTCGCCGGCGCGGCCAATGATGATCGATGTCATGGTGTCTCCTTGAAGTCTTGAAGGAGACATAAGTGAGCGGAAGCACTGTCAGTGCTTGCAGCTGATCGACCTTACAGGTTGATGCAGGTCCGTTTCCGATGTCGGATCTGCCACGGTTCGCGCACAGTCGTGCCCGGAAACCCGATTTTTACGGGCCTCTTCATCACTTACGATTTGAAACGAACGGTAATGATTCCAACCAAATAATGATTGGTTATCAATCGCCGTGGCGAGAAGTTCGACATGCGCGAAACCGCCGGCCCGCAGCGCGGACGGTGCGCAATGTTCAGTTCCGCAGCGAGACGATCAGACCGAGCGAGACCGCGCGTGCGATCGCGGCCTGGCGGCCGCTGACACCAAGTTTGTGGGTGGCGTTTTGCAGATGGAAGATCGAGGTGCGCTCGCTGATGTTGAGCAACTGCCCGATTTCCCAGCTGGTCTTGCCCTCCGCCGCCCAGGACAGGCACTCGCGCTCGCGCTTGGTCAACGCCGGGAATCGCGAGGGGGTCTTGGAACGGACGAAGCGGCGTGCGGACTCATGCGCGAAATGCGCGAGCAGGTGCAGCTCCGGGAGCATCGCTTCGTAGTCGGCGGCGGGAAGGGTGCGTGACGCGTACGACATCAGGCCCCACGACACGCCGGGGCCGTGCAGTGGCACGCTGACTCCGCTGCCGAGCCCGTACTCGCGCGCTTCTCCGAACAGATGACGGATTTTCTGCAGGTGCGGATCGACGATCCTGCGGTGATGGTATTGCGCTTCTTCCCACGCCAGCGGCGTGGAGTGATCGTGACAATGACTGATGATCGGATCGATGCTGATGTAGTCCATCTCGAAGTAGTGCTTTACCCAGGCTTCCGGGTATCTACCCATCCGAAGTTGATTCGGATGGTCGTTCACCAGCGGAAGATCCACCGCATAGAACCAGTAGTCGATACCCAGCGGCTTGACGACCCGATCGATGTCCGCAGTCAATGCTTCTGTGCTCTGCGCGTCCTCAAGTGCGCGCAGCGTATCGATATCGATCAACATCCTGCTTGCCATGGCCATCCCTGGTATGTGCCTTGCCCATAGTCGAGACGATGATGTTCCGGGGCGAGCGGCGGCGAGGGAGAGGCATGCGGATACAGACCATGAGCGCCCCCCCTCCGTGCCCGATCAAGCCGATAAAGTAACAGGCTTGTCATGCGCAGTGGGTGTTCGTTGAAACGCGCATCGAGTCTTGCTTCCGCAATGACACTGGCCATACTGAAAGTTACAATTGAAACTATTCAGGCAATGGCTTGATGTTGCCCTTCCGAATCCCCGAGAGCCGTCGATGGTCGCTACTTTCCAGGCGCCGTTTACCCCCCGCGATGCCGTGATCGACACGCTTCGCCGCCGTGGCTATGCCGTACTCGCTCCCCAGGATGTCGCCATGCTGTGCGATGTCTCCCTCGATGCATTGCGGGCGCTGTCCGCGAGCTGGAATGATCTGCCGCCCGACGAATATCTGCGCGACGGCGGACGCTATCGCCAGAGAAGGCATGCCAGTTTCGTGGTCGGCGCAGACAGCTGCGCGCAGGTGCCGCATCGCGCCCACTACCAGCCTCTGGACTACAACGCGCTGCATGGCGGGCTTCAGCGCTGGTTCGCGCCGATTGCGGATGCGACCGTCTCCGCGCCCGCGTGGGCAACCATGCTGCGAGCGTTGGCGGGATGCCTTGCCAAAGTCCGTGCCAGCGAGCCCTGGTACGTGGAAGCGCATCAGTTCCGGATCGATACGCGCGATGGCATCGGCCGGCCCACCCCCGAGGGCGCGCACCGCGATGGGGTCGATTTTGTCGCGGTATTCATCGTCGACCGGCAGGCCATCCGAGGCGGCGAAACCAGGGTGTTCGAGGCGGATGGCCCCGACGGCCAGCGCTTCACCTTGTCGGAGTCGTGGAGCCTGTTGTTGCTGGACGACACCCGCATGATCCACGAAACCACGCCCATTCAACCCGAACAGCCGGGGGCAGCGGGCGCTGCGGATACGCTGGGCGGGCATCGGGATACGCTGGTGCTGACCTTTCGTGGCGGTGGTTTCCAGGACGAAACTTGAAAGGTCGCTGAAACAGGGAGCGCGCCATCCCCGGCGCGTGAACCCTCCGAACGATTCGGAGGGTCCCGCGCTGATGGTCGAAACAATCCAGTTACAATTGAAACCAATTCAAGACGATCGTCAGAGGTTCCGATGAAACTGGGTTCTCTCAAGGAAGGCGGCCGGGACGGCACGCTCATCGTGGTTTCGCGGGATCTGCGCAGGGCGGTGCGCGCAGATGGCATCGCACCGACGCTTCAGCGTGCGCTGGAGGACTGGTCGAACGTCGCGCCGCGCCTGAATGCGCTGTCCGAAGCGTTGAACGCAGATGGGCCCGACGGGGTTTTCGATCTCGAGATCCAATCGCTGGCATCGCCGCTGCCCCGCGCTTACGAATTCGTCGACGGCAGTGCGTATCTGCCGCACGTCGAACGCGTGCGCCGCGCCCGCGGCGCTGAGGTTCCGGAAAGCTTTTATGTCGACCCGCTGATGTACCAGGCCGTGAGTGCGGGCTTTTACGGCCCACGCGATCCGGTGCGGGTGCCCAGCGAGGATTACGGCATCGATCTGGAGGCCGAAGTGGTGATCGTTACTGACGATGTGCCGATGGCGGTGACGACCGAGCAGGCCGCCGGCCATATCCAGCTGATCGGTCTGGTCAATGATGTCTCGCTGCGCAATCTGATTCCCAACGAACTCGCCAAAGGCTTCGGTTTCCTGCAGTCCAAGCCACGTTCGGCGCTGTCGCCGGTTTTCGTGACACCCGATGAATTGGGTGACGCCTGGCAGGGCAACAAGGTGCATCTTCCGCTGCTGACCCATATCAACGGCGCATGGTTCGGCGCACCCGAAGCCGGAGTCGACATGCAGTTCGACTTCGCGCAGCTGGTTGCGCACGCCGCCCGGACACGGCCGCTGATCGCCGGCACCATCGTCGGTTCCGGTACCGTCGCAAACGAGGACACCTCGCGGGGCGCGTCCTGTTTCGCCGAGAAACGCACGGTCGAAACGCTTGAAACCGGTAAGCCGATCACGCCCTTCATGAAGTACGGCGATGTGGTGCGGATCGAGATGCGCAGCCGAGACGGCGAGGATATCTTCGGCGCCATCGAACAGCGGATCGAGCGACCGGCGACTTGATCCATCCCGGCGCTTTGCGGCGGGACGCATCGGCGTTAAGGTGCGCAGAGCCGCCGCCGGCGGCGAAGCCATCCCGGAGTGACCGATGAGTGAGTCCCTGCGGCTTTACGGTTATTGGCGCTCCAGCGCCGCCTTTCGGGTGAGGATCGCCCTCAACCTGAAGGGGCTGGTCTACGAATCCGTACCGGTGCATCTGGTCCGCGACGGCGGCGAACAACACCGCCCCGCATTCGCCGCGACCAATCCGCAGAAGCTGGTCCCTGTGCTGCAGCACGGCAGCCGGATGATCCGGCAGTCGCTGGCGATCATCGAATACCTCGATGAGATCTGGTCCGATACGCCGCTGCTGCCGGCGACCGCGCGCGATCGCGCGCATGCACGGTCGCTGGCGCTGCTGGTCGCCTGCGACATCCACCCACTGAACAACCTGCGCGTGATGCAGTATCTCGAACGGGAGTTCAATGCGCCTCAGAGCGAGCGGGATGCCTGGATCCGACACTGGGTCGTCGAAGGTCTGGGGGCGTTCGAAGCCTTGTTGGTGGACGATCTGGCGCGCGGGACGTTCTGCGAAGGCGACACCCCGGGTATCGCCGACTGTTGCCTGATACCGCAGGTCTACAACGCCCGCCGCTTCGGTGTCGACCTCACGCCGTTTCCCACCATCCGCCGGATCGAGGCCGAATGTCTCGCGCTACCGGCGTTCGACGCCGCGCGCCCGGAACTGCAGGCGGACGCGGTCACGACCTGATCCGGCGTCCGCCCGGGCATCGCTGGGCGAAAAGCGGAACGCCCCGGACGGTTGCCGGGGCGTTGTTGTTCTGCGACCTGCTTGGGCTCAGTGCGAGAACGATGAACTTCCATCTCCACCTTCGAACGCCACGGCATAGGGGTCGTGCTCACTGCCGCCGCCTTCGGAAAGCCGGAACTTCAGCGCCAAGCCATCGCGGGAATCGGCAGCGCGCAGCGCTTCCTCCATCCCGATCTTGCCTTCTTTGCACAGCCGGAACAGGCACTGGTCGAACGACTCCATGCCCTCTTCAAGCGTCTCTTCCATCGCGGCCTTGATCTCGTGCACCTGACCGCGACGCAGCAGGTCGCGGATCATCGGTGTATTGATCAGCACCTCGGCGGCAGGCAGACGACGGCCATCCGTGCCGACGACCAGGCGCTGGCTGACCACCGCCTTAAGGTTCAGCGCCAGATTCATCAGGACATTCTTGTGCGCGGTTTCGGGAAAGAAGTTGAGGATGCGCTCGATCGTCTGGTCGGCGTTGTTGGAGTGCAGCGTGGCCAGGCAGAGATGGCCGGTTTCGGCGAATGCGATCGCCGCCTCCATCGTGGTTGCATCGAGGATTTCGCCGATCAGGATCACGTCCGGCGCTTCGCGCATGGCG
>JBIITV010000165.1:0-9092 GCA_044340325.1 Lysobacteraceae bacterium | reverse complement strand
GTGCTGTGGGTGATGTTTCGCAACTCCACCTTAGCACTCGGGGCCGGCCCACTTTTTTACATCAGAATTAGGCACTTGGCGTTAAGTAAGTGCCATTCCACTCTGATCCCTGTTTTGCCCGTTTTAGTTTTGCGCAATTTTCGCGATTCCAGAACGCTCTGCATCCCGTACGCCCCTCATCCGGCGGCGAAACTGAAATACCCAGGCACTTCACGTTGCGCTGGGGTTGGCATCGCGTGAATAATCGGGGGAAGCGTCAGGGGATACCCGCAATTTGAAGGGTTGACGGCAGGACCAACTGGCAAAATGCAGGGCGGAACCTGCGAGGCGGATTTCGCCGAATATCGGTATGCCGGTCGTGTCGCGTCGGGCCACGATTCACAGGACAATTGATGAGCGATACCTCGCGCCTACCACCCGCACCTGCCGGCCTGACCCGCGCGGTAGGCCGCTGGCAGATTCTGGGGCTGTCGATCAACAGTGTGGTCGGCAGCGGCGTGTACCTCTTGCCGGCGACGGCCTTCGCGCTGCTCGGCCCCTTCAGCGTGTGGGGCGTACTGGCTGCGGGGCTGACCGTGAGCCTGCTGGTGCTGTGCTACGCCAAGGCGGCCAGCCATTTCGAACAGCAGGGCGGCAGCGCGCTGTATGCGCAGGAAGCCTTCGGGCCGTTTGCCGGGTTCCAGATCGGCTGGACCATCTGGTTGACCCGCGTCGCTACGGCCGCATCGCTGAGCAACGGATTGGCCGACGCGGTGGCGCGCTTCTGGCCGGCCGCCGGCACCGGCGTCGGTCGCACCACGATCATCGCAGGGTCGCTGCTGCTGGTCGGTGCGATCAATATCGTGGGCGTGCGCCAGGCCGCTCAGCTGTCGCTGGCGCTGGTGTTCGGCAAGCTGCTGCCGCTGCTGCTGTTCGTATGCATCGGCGTGTTCCACGTCGACTGGGCACTGGCCTTGGGAGGTCCCGCTGCCGGCGCAGTCGATCTGCGCAGCACCGGCGAAGCCGCCCTGCTGTTGCTGTTTGCCTACGCGGGATTCGAGAACCTGTCGGTCGCCGCTGGCGAATACCAGAACCCGCGTCGCAACGTGCCGTTCGCGCTGTTGGCGATGATCGTGCTGGTCACCATCATCTATGCGGCGGTGCAGTTGGTGGCGCAGGGCACGCTGCCGGATCTGGCAGCATCGTCCACGCCGCTGGCCGATGCGGCCGCCCGCTTCGGTGGCGAGGGGCTGGCGCTGCTGCTCACGGTCGGCGCGGCGCTGTCCATTCTCGGCACCAGCAACGCCACCCTGTTGCTGGGCCCGCGCTTCCTGCACACGCTGGCGGTCGGCGGTTACGGCCCGCGCGTGCTGGCCCGCGTGCACCCGCGCTTCCGCACTCCGGATATCGCCATCGCCGTGCAATGCGTCGTGGCGATGGCGCTGGCGCTGAGCGGCTCGTTCGTCCAGTTGGCGCTGCTGTCGATGGTCACGCGCCTGTTGGCCTACATCACCACTTCGGCCAGCGTGCTGGTGCTGCGCAGGCGCCACGGCGACCCGCCGGGCACGCTTCAGTTACCGGGTGGCCCCCTGATCCCGCTCGCCGCCTTGGCGCTGTCTCTGGCCCTGCTGCTGAGCGCACGGCCAGCGCATCTGGTGGCGGTAGGCATCGCGGTGCTGATCGGCAGCGTGGTTTACCGATTCCCGCGGCGAGCGGGTTGAGAAGAAGGCGAGGAAACGTCAGGGGGAACGTCAGGAAACGTCAGGGGACACCCACGATCTGAAGTGCTGAATGCCCGAAGGATTCGTTCTCCAGGATCGCTTCAATCTTCGACGTAGAAAGGCGCATCGAAATTCCATCCTTCGCGATAGATACTCCCAGAGGGGCGACGATTTCCTTTCTGCTGCTCATGCCAACTGGCCCGCCAAGCGAAGGCCCCTTGGGCCAGCACCGACCAAGGCGTTCGGCCAACACGATCAGGTCCTGGGCGGAACCAGCGGCGCGTGCCGAAGCATCGCCACGATGGTCGTGCCCATCACGAAACAGCATGCTCGCTGAACACGACTTCCACGTGGATGATCGCTCATCCATCGGTGGAATTGGTTTCCATTAGGATGATGCCCGTACTGTACCGGCGGTCGCCAACTGAGGCGGAACCATCATCCAACAGGGGAAGCGTTCTATGCGATTGAGCACTGCATTCATGTGTTTTTTGTCGGCGGCCACCGCCAGCGTTTGCGCGCAGACGATCCCGAACGATCAGATCGATTACGCAGCCTTCAAGCAGATCGTGTTGGATACGGAGCAGTATCGCGAGTCGAGACGGCTGAGCGAAGACGATTTCATCGCTGCACTGAAAGATCCCGGCGTGATTCTGCTCGACGCAAGGAGTAGTTCGGCATTCGCGCTGCGGCACATCAAAGGCGCGAAGAATCTTCCATTCACCGATTTCACAGAGCAAACCCTGGCGGAGATCGCGCCGGACAAGAACTCCAGAATCCTGATCTACTGCAACAACAATTTCGTCGGCAGCCCGCGTGCTTTCGCCACCAAAGCGGCTCCAGCGTCGCTTAACCTGTCCACATACACTTCGCTGCGCGCATACGGGTATGAAAACGTCTACGAGCTCGGTCCTGTGCTGGACGTGCGCACGGCGAATGTTGTTTTCGAAGGGGCTGAAGTCGATCCCTGAGAGATCTGTCGATGGATTTTTCTGGGGTATGCACTGCGGACAGGAAACGATCCCGCAAGGCGGGTCTTGAGCCCCACGGGACTCCGCGTCTGGTGCGTCGTGATGGTGGGGTTCGCTGCGCTCACCGCCACCCTGCAATGGTCACGCCCACGAGGGCTGCCATGATGTCGTCGATCCGCATGTACACGAATCCCCGCGCCCGGGTCCGGGACGCAGTCCGGCGGCTGCCTGCGTACTCGTCATGTCGATGACAACGTCAGGTCACGTCAGGGGACACCCACAATCTGAAGCTCTGAAACGCGCGAAGTGATTTGCCCTCCCGAATCGCTTCGATCCAGGAGATAAAGACTGGGATACCAAGCCGCTGGAAGACTGGGAAAGACTTGGACACCCAGAATCTGAGGCACTGAGATACTCAAGCACTTCGCGTTGCGCTGGGGTTGGTATCGCGTGAATAATCTGGCGCTGACGAGGAGACCGCTGCCCATGAAAACTCCGCTGCTAATGGTCTGGCTGTTGCTTCCCGTAGTAGCAGGCGTTGCGCCGCTGGTTCAGGCGCAGGACGACCCGGCAAGCGGGGTGAAATCCGCCATCGAGCGTGATTGGGTCGCCCGTATCGATCGAACTCGGCGAGCGTCGTCGTGAGTTCGGCTAGTTGTGCCAAGCCGTTCGACCAAGGCTGCGTCATCCATCCGCTGTTATTTCCTGCGGACGTCGAAGGTGGCCGCGCCGCCGCTGGCGGACGGTGCAGCGCTGCCCACCCTGCGATGTGTCGATCTGTCGGATCGATGACCTGATCACGAACAAGATCCCATTCGCCGCATGCCGATGATCACCATCGCCCAACGCAATAATGCGCCTTCTGTCGATGACTTCCGTCACGATGTCTACGAGTTCTCTCTGGATATCGGCCACGCGTTGCAACCTTTGTTCTTCACGCAGTCGATCGGCGGCGGTCATGCCGAGCGCGGAGGATCCTATCGTCTCGGTGTGCACGAATTGGCCGATACGCACGCGGATTGGCGTGCGCATCTGAGGTTGTCGGGCTGCGCCTGGGCGATCGCATGCCTCGAAGCGATGATGTCGTCCGCGATACCCGAGGCGGAGATCGCGGCAGCGAACACGCAGGCGGTACAGCGCATTCTGGACGCTCGCGCGAAGGAGACCGCGTGCGAGCAGCGTTCCACGAACGAATCGGGCGCCGGGCGAACGCCGGCTTCGACATCGACTCAGGTGAGGCCGGCTTCGGCGAAGTCTGCGGATGCATCGCATGCCGCTGCCACGCCTGTGCCGGAGAAGGTAGAGCCCGAACCGATCTCTGGCTGGTTCGGCGCCGCCGACGAGCCGCCGCAGTACTACGTCTCCACTGCCGACAAGCCCGGGGCGATCGCCAGGGATATCGCGACGGTCTACGCAATGATGCATTCGCGTCGCGAATCCGATCATGCCAGCCGAGGCAACGCCCTGTATTTCCACAGCCACGGTACGCAATCGAAGTTGTATCTGTACTGGGTGGACCGATCCAAGGGCGAGGCGGTCGGTGATTGGCGCTATACCCTGGTCCTGCGCGACGGCGAGTTCGCCGATGCGGACGCGTTCGAGAACACCTGCCGACGCGCCGTAGGATTCTTCGTGCGCAAACATCTGCCGGACGAGCCCCGGGTGTATTTCCGCCGGGAATTCGACTCGTTCGGACGCAGGGTCCACGCGTCGCCCCCCACCGCGAAGCGAAGGCCGTAACGGACGGGCTCGCGACGACCTATGCGAGCTCGAGACTGGGAAGAACGAGACTGGGACACCCACAATCTGAAGCGCTGAAATCACGAAGCGATTCGCCCTCCAGAATCGCTTCAATACTCACGGAAGAACGAGACCGGGACACCCACAATCAATGGGCGAGACTGGGACACCCACAATCTGAAGGAAAGATTGGACGAGAATGACGACGAGACGGGGACACCCACAATCTGAAGCGCTGAAATCACGAAGCGATTCGCCCTCCAGAATCGCTTCGATACTCACGGCATAAAGAGCGCATCGAAATTCTATCGCCCATGTGCGATGCTCCCTGACGGGCGACGACCCAGCCTCTGCGACTCATCCCAATTTAGCCGCCGTCCGAAGGCCTTTCAGCCAGTGTTGACCAAGGCGTTCGGCCAGTACGATCAGGTCCTGGGCGGAGCCTGCAGCGCGTGCCCAGCCGCTGCCGAAGGCGGCGACGCGGGTCGTCCACTGTGTTGGGTTGCGACTGATGATCGATACGGTGGTCGGTGCGCTCTGCGCGATCCGTCGACGTTTAACCAGTGCCAGGGTGCGGCCGGTCCAATCCGGGGTTGCAGATAATCCGCAGCGGTCACGTCCAAGTTCAAGCACATGTTGCCTGCGATCGGCTTCAGAGGCCGTGCCAGCATCGCCGGACTCGACTGTGAGATCGTGCCGTTGATGACGCCGCAGCACAGAAACCCGTTTCGCGAGCCGCAGAAAGATTGATGGCCGGACTGATCGTGAGATCTGGTGGCCGGTCGATTGTGGACAGCATCGAGCACCGGATAGGCTATGCGTTGTGGAAGCGTCGGGACGCGATCTCAATGCCTAGATTCATTTCCGGAGTTCGCGTAACCTGCACGGCATTCGACGTTCGCTCGTAACAATACCCATAATTTCAATGTTGAACGACAACTTCAATGGAGTGTGGCGATGAGAATCTTCATGATGGCCATCGGCAGTCTGGGGGATGCGAATCCAATCATTTCACTGGGCTTGACGCTACAGCGACGCGGTCATGAAGTCTTCGTTTTGACGACGGCGGATTCTGACGCCAAGATCCGTTCCGCCGGCCTGAACACGCATGTTGTCCTGTCCCAAAAGGACTTCGACGCATGGCGCAACAAGGAGCGCGAGCAGGATCCCGATGTAGAGAATACGAAAGCATTCGTGCACGTCGCGTTGCCGGCGATCGCGGAAACCGTACGTTTCGTTTGGAAGCACAAGGTTCCCGGCCAGACGATCGGTCTAGGCCCGGTTGTGCTCACTAGCGGGCTGATGTTTCTCCGCGAAAAATTCGGCATACCGGTCATCGAATTGCAGTACGCGCCGCGGCCCAAGTACGACCCCCAGATGTTCGATGTTCTTTTCGGCGACATCATGGGCGACGTTGCAGCCAGCATCGGACTCGTGCGGGATAGAAGCAATTGGCTGGATATTCTCTGCGACTGCGATCGTGTGATCGGACTCTATCCGGATTGGTTCCTCGACGCGGCCGATACTACAGGCTGCGTCACTGCGATTCCGACGAATTACCTGTTCGTGCCCACAGACGACGCTCAAGCGTTACCCGACGAACTCAGCCGTTTCCTTGATGCCGGTGCCCCGCCACTGGCCGTCACCTTCGGCAGCTATGCGACAACCGACGGCAACCTTTTTGAGAAAGCGATCGAGGCATGCGGCGAACTGCGGCAACGTCTCGTGATCATTACAAAGTATCCGGAGCAGTTGCCGTCGCCGCTGCCGGAACACTGCATCAATGTCGGCTATGTGTCGCTGCAGCGACTCTTCCCGCGCCTGTGCGCGGTGATCCATCATGGCGGCGCGGGCACCATCGCCCAGGCGTTTAGAGCCGGTACACCGCAGATCGTGTGCCCAATGGCGTTCGACCAGTTCATCAACGCGGATCGCGTGGCTGCGCTCGGCTGCGGCAGCATCATCGACCACAACGACTTCCATGAGGACACGCTTGCGCGCGTGATCAGCGACACGCTGTGCGATCCGATGATCGGGCTGCATACGCGTAACATCGCGGCGCGGTTCGATTCCAGCGACAGCAGCGACAGCATATGCGACACGATCGAAGCCCACGGACTCAGATTGCTGGCCGGGTCACGAAGCACGATGGCGATCGGATAGGCCGCAGAGCAAGAGGAAAGACTGGGGAAAGACTGGGACACCCACATTCTGGAAGGTAGGACTGGGACACCCACATTTTGGAAATAAAGATTGGGACACCCACAATCTGAAGCGCTGAACACGAAGCGATCCGTCCTCCCGAGTCGTTTCAATGTTCACATCAAAAGCGACGTATCGAAATGTCATCGTCCACAAACGATTCTCCCTGATGGGCGACGATTCCCCTTCCCATGGTTCATCCCAGCCTTGCCGCCAGGCGAATGCCCTTCAGCCAACGCTGACCAAGGCGTTCGGCCAGTATGATCAGGTCTTGGGCGGAGCCTGCTGCGCGTGCCCAACCGCCGCCGAAGGCGGCGACGCGCGTCGTCCAACATGCTGGGTTGCGATCGATGATCGATACGATAGTGGGTGCGCTCTGCGCGATCCGTCCACGTTTGTCCGGTGCCAGTGTGCGGCCGGTCCACTCCAGGAGTTGCAGATAGTCCGCAGTAGTCAGGTGCAACCGGGAGGATGGCAGGTTACCTGCGATCGGTTTCAGCGGCTCGGCGATCATCATCGGACTCGACTGCGCGGCCGAGATGCGCGTCGCCACGCTGGTATGTACGGAGGCGTCCAGACGATCGGCGATCCCGGCCCGGATCGGGTTGAGATCGACGTATGCCATGGCGGCTAGCACCGAACGCTCGTCGCATAGCGCCTGGCACTTGTAGCGGCCTTCCCAGAACCGCCCCTTGCAACCGTCCTCGCGATTCGCGCTACGTGCGATGGGTTCGACCAGACAACGCATCAGCCAGGACAGGCTCCCGAGCCGACGACGGATCATGTCGAGCCGTGCCGGATCGGCGAGCAGACGCATGCACTTATGTTCGATGGCTGCTTCGGTGTCTTCTCGTGGAGGAAACAGACGCACCCAGCGCGCTGCCACGTCTTCATCGCTCCAAGCGGATGCTTCGACGGGGTCGATTCTGAGTACCAGATGCAGATGATTGCTCATGACTGCATAGGCATGGATGGCGACCGCGTAACATTCGGCGACCAGATGGATGCGCGACTCAACCCAGGCCTTGCGGTGTTCGAACGAACGCCCGGAGTCGTGATCGACCCCGCAGAGAAAGGCCCGGCGCACGCACCGCTGCACACAGTGATAGGTGCCGGCGAGATCGGGTGGGGCGATATGGGAACGCGGTCGGGTCATGCGGCCATCGTGCCACGGCGCACTGTGGCGGTATGTCGGACATTGCGGTAAGTTCGTGTCGGGAAAGTCTGAGTTGTGGGTGTCCCTGTTTCACTCCCTCCCTGTTTCACTCGTTGTGGGTGTCCTTGTTTCAATCTTTGTGGGTGTCCTTGTTTCAATCGTATGTCGGAGATTGCGGTAAGTTCGTGTCGGGAAAGTCTGAGTTGTGGGTGTCCCTGTTTCACTCCCTCCCTGTTTCACTCCGTTTCACTCGTTGTGGGTGTCCTTGTTTCAATCTTTGTTTCAATCTGCGCTATCGTGCGGTCATGTTCATCCCAGGCATCGCATCGATGCCAGAAGCGCGGAGTTTCGCATGCGTGGTCTCGATTTCAGTTCATGGCAGGCGGTGCTGACGACGCTGTTCGGGTTGGTGGTGATCACGCTGATCGGTGTAGGCATCCGGTTGATCGTGATGCAGACCATCCAGCAGCGGCGCGAGCGCGAAAACCGGCAGATCAACGAGCGGCTGCGCACGCTGATCGCGGCGTACAAGACGCTTGGCGGTTCGTTTTCGGGCGACCTGTCGGTCGATCCCATCCATCTGCGCGACCTGCGCCGCCGTAGCGAATCCTCCGACGGTCCTGGCGATGCCGACGTCGCGCTGGATGCTGTGGCACCGCCGGTCTTGCTTGCAGGCAGCAGCTCCGACCGATCGCGGCGTATCCGCGATGCGGTGGAAGCGGCGTTGTCCGACATCCTGCTGCTGGGCACCGACGAACAGGTGCGCCTGGCGGCGCGGGCGGCTACCGAGATGGCTGCGGGCCGACCGGTGCACACGGCGGAGCTGGTGGTATCGCTGCGCGATTTCATCCGCCGCGTGCTGGATCTTGAGCCGGTTCCGGCGGATCTGTCGATACCGCAGCAGGGGCCGACCCGGCCGTCCGGCACCAAAGGCAAAGGCGATGGTGGCGGCGGGCGCGAAGGCAAGGGCGAAGGCGGTGATCGGGGTGGTGGAGGTGGCGCCGGTGGCGGAGCTGCAGGTACGGGCATGGGGCTCGGCGTGCTGCTGGCTGCAGACAGCGATCAGGACCCGCCGCGTTGAAACCGTCGGCACGCGCCGGGTGGCACCGCTTTCGTCGCGTGAGAGCAGGACAACCGGCGCAGCCGGATTGTCTTCGTGTCTTATTTACCGCAAAGGTGGGCATCGCTACGCTCACCCCAATGGAATGGACTCCTCCCACTTCTTCGGCATCTAGGTGCCAGACTGGAAGGCGTTATCCACCAGTCACGAAGCAGGAGGAGTCCGCCATGCAGATTACCCGTATCGCCCTCGATCTGGCAAAA
>JBIITV010000046.1:0-31241 GCA_044340325.1 Lysobacteraceae bacterium | reverse complement strand
TGCAAAAACATCACGCTGGCAGCCTGAAGTGAGCCCCAAGTGAGCCGAATCGATCATGATTGAGCGGATATCGCGAAGGTCGTCACAGTTATTGCTGCTGAATGGCGAAGCTTCAATTCCGGGGTCCGGATATCGGGGCAGCTTCAGATCCACTTGATCGGGTGAGTGGAGAGGAAAGACGGGGAAAGACGGGGACATCCACAATTCAGAGTATTCCTACAGTGCCCCGGGAGGTTGCCTGATACTTCCCGTGCTGCAGAAGCGGGATGCTGCTCCCATGACCCGTCCCCGCTCCGAACTCATTTCCGTCGATGCAGAAGGCGCCTATCACTGCGTCCAGCGTTGCGTCAGACGGGCCTTTCTATGCGGGACGGACGCGTACACCGGGCGATCGTTTGAACATCGCAAGGACTGGATCGAAACCCGGATCCGTCTCGTGGCCGAATGTTTCGCCGTCGCCATCGAAGCCTACGCGGTCATGAGCAATCATCTGCACCTGGTGCTTCGGATGGATCCGGGCACGGCGGCACGGTACGCCGACCAGGAGATCGCCACGCGCTGGGTGCGTCTGTTTCCTCCGCGCGAGCCGTCGCAAAGTGCCATCGATTCCAAGCGACAGCGTCTGCTTGCCGATCCGGCCCGACTGGAGACGATCCGCAGCCGGCTTGGCAGCCTGTCCTGGCTGATGCGTTGCCTCGTAGAGCCGATCGCGCGACGGGCCAATCGCGAGGACGGCTGCAAAGGTCGTTTCTGGGAAGGGCGATACAAGTGCCAGGCACTGTGCGACACACGGGCTTTGCTTGCGGCGATGGCCTACGTCGATCTCAACCCGATCCGTGCAGGCGTCGCCGATCGATTGGATCGCGCCACGCATACGGGCGTACACGTTCGTATCGAACATTTGCGCGCACACCCGGAATCCGCAACCATGCCGCTGCGCCCGGTCCTGGGCGACCTTCGGCCTGTGCTGCCGCTCAGCGCGGCGGACTATCTGCAGATCCTCGAGTGGACCGGCCGGACGCTCGTGCCCGGCAAGCATGGACACATTGCGCAGGATGCCCCGGCGATCCTCTCGACGATCGATCGCGATCCGGAGCGCTGGCGTCAGCGCGTTGCGGGCTTTGGCAGTGGCTGGCTTCGAGCCGTCGGTACGGCGCAGGATCTGGTCGCATTGGCGGAGCGGATCGGCCAGCAATGGTTGAAGGGTGTTCGCCTGGCTATTCGCCTAAGTTGAATCGTGCGCATCAGGACATCGCCTGACAGGGAGGATGGCCCGTGGGCGAGTTTCGCGTTCAACGAAAACGCCCTGCATTCGGGTTCTGCAGGGCCGGGGATTTGGGAGAGCTGTGGGTGTCCGGCCTATCCCGTGGGGAAATTGTGGGTGTCCCGGCCTGTACCGGTGTCCCGACCTGTACCGAGCCTTTCGCAGGAAAATTGCGGGTGTCCCGGCCTTTGCAAATTTCAGAGAGTATTGGTGAGGTGAGTGCCGAAGCATCTAGTGCTGCCCTTTTTCAACGAGTTCAGGCTGCAGTTCGTGTCGTAATTGATCGTGCTTGTCGCTTTGATCACATATCCCGATACCGCCACGCCATTCAGGGAGTTTTCGATACCGTTCTTTGTCAGGGTCCAGTGCAGATGGAGGCCGCCCCAACTACCGCCATTACACAGTGCCTGCGTCTTCGTTGTAGCAGGACTGGCGATCCAGTCGCCTTGATAGACTTGAGTATTGTTCTGGAATCGAATGCTGTCGAGATGGTAGTAGTGGGTCGACCAACCGTTGCCGTGGATGATCTCCACATAACATGAGGAGTGCCTTATCAACGTCCCATCCGCAGATGCTCTGACATTCTTGTTCGGCGAGGTGGATACGGGGGCCAAATCGAGCGACGACATGATGGTTCCGCTCCCCGAATCGCTGTGCGGTCCCGTCGTCGTCGCCCACGTGTCATTCGTGCCATAAGGCAACCGAAGCAAGGTGCTCGACGGAATCGCCTTGGTGATCTCCTTGCTCAGGACATCCGGTTTGACCGCAGAGCCCCATATCTCATTGAACATGCCCGCATAGGTACTCGCGAATTGCACCCGTCCCGCGAAGGTCGCTGCGTTCTTGCTTCGTCCGGATTGGGCGTACAGCGCCTGGATAGGGTCGACGGGGACAAAGCCCGCTTTGCCCGACAGCGCCATCTCGCGCTGAGACATCACGATGGCCTTCAGACGCTCCGCCACATCCCGCAACTGAGCGTTGAAGCCAGTCTTCGGCGAGAGATTGCCGAACGGCCGCGGCACCGTTCCTGGGTAGCGACGTTTGCGACTGACGCTTCCGGACTCCTGCTCCATCAGGGCGATCAGCACCTTCGGGCTGATGCCGTTGGCGCCCGCCCAGTGCGAAATGGCTTCGGCTTGGCGGGAGAGATGCGGTGCGCGCCTCGCGAGATAGATCTGGATGCTGAAGTCGGACTTTTCCTGCGAGCTGTACATCACGTCCGATGCGGTGATGGCATCGGCATTGGCGGCGGTTACGTGGCTGGGGATGCCAACGACGGCCCCGACCGAAACGGCCAGCAGCGTGACGGAGAGAATGGTGTGCAGACGGATGCCCATGGTGATGCTCCTTGAGACAGGTGGTGGCATGACGATGTGTGCGGACCATCGATGACGGAGGTGTCTCCAGGTCGCCGAAGGTCGAGTCATCGGTGGCTTGCGTTCAGGCCGGGCGAGGCGTCACCGTTTCTGCCAGCGGTCGTGGCTAGGTGGGCATTCCGGCGTGCCGCCGCGACACGGGGTCAGGTTCACCTCAGAGAAGTGAACCCGACCCCGTGCGTTACGGCTTCATGGCAATGCCGGGTACGGCTGCATGGCGGACGTGTATGTCGTCCAGGTCAGTTGCGTGGAATACGGTGAGGGCGGGTTCAGTGCTGGTGGTGTGGCGGTCGCCAACGTGCCGGTAGCCGTAAGCTTGATTGTGGCGTCGGGCCTGTAGACCCAGGCTGCCTGCCCCGGCCTCGGTGAGATCATCCGGTCCTGCTCGCCCCATCCATTGACCAGCGTTTCCTCACCTGTCTCTAAGTTGCCGATGGCATCGATCTCCTGCACGTAGTATCTGGTAGCGACGCGCTGCGTATTCCCCGGGCTGGGGCTGCTGAACGCTGCTGCCACTTCGGCGGCTGTGGAGCCGACTGGAGCATCCATCATCTCGGCCCAGCCAAGGAGGTACCGGGGTATCTGGGTCGTTGTGCCGCCGGCTGTTGCGCGAAAGGGTACTGTACCGAGCTGAACGAGTTGCGGGTAACCCAAGTAGTAGCCGGGGCGGGACTTGACCCAACGCGTAGGGCCCTGCTTCTCGCCGGCATTGTTGAAGGTCACCAATCCGATTTTCGACCTCACCGCATTGTTCGGATCGTCGGATCCGACGATGACGCCGATGAATCCTGTTGCAGTGGGAATCAGTGGGCCGGCACCGCCATTGATGCTGTTGTTGTTCAATTTGTACAGCGGGTGGGCCAGCGTGCCATCAGGTGTCGCTACTCCTGCTGTTGCCGCTTCGGCGCGCATCCAGACACCGCCTTCAGTATTGTCGTTGCCAAGATCTGTGGTGCAAAGCGCGGCAAAACGCCCGCCCGCCCCCAGCGCGATTTGATTCGTCCGTGTATGACCCGGCCCGCATATCCAACCCCATCCCCGCTTCATGTCGATCTCGGGATTCGTAGCGGTGTGATCGAAGACGATGAAGCTGTCGCCGTCGTGCTTTTGGCCATTGAATACTGTGGTCGTTGACTTCAACGAGATCCCATAATGTGTGTCGTTCATGGCCAGAGAGTGGTGCCCGGTTTCACTGAAGGGCCCGCTTGCACTTGGCCAAGTGAAAGTGCTTCGGATGGCCTTGCTGACCACATACCTCTTGGTGGGTGCCGTCAGGGTCGGATTGACGTTCGTTCCCTTCCATTCGTAGAGCCACATCCTGTCGTCCTGCGGGTCGCCGGTGAGATTGTCTGCCCATTTTTTGGCTGCGTTCCTGTTCGCTTCAGTCTCGTTCACGTTATTGCCCTCAGCAACGAGCTTGGCGACCAAGTCGACGCCACCGGTCTCCGTGAAAGGTCTCCTGCACAAGGCCGCCACAGTGGAGCAATCCGATTCCGCCGCGATGCCGGCCATGTTCGTGCATTCCGGGAAGATATCCTGGGTGAAACCGGACACCGTGCCGTTGGTATTGACCGTAGCGGAGACGATCATGCCCTGGGTAGCGGTGCCTGTGGACACCTTCGACGTGAACGATGCGAAGATTCTGCGTGTGCCTGACGCATTGCAGGAGGCGATGTAAGAGCGTCGCGGCACGACGATGTTGGGGTGATAGGAGAACATTCTTCTCTCGTTAGCGAACGCACCTGCGGTCGTACGATCAGCGGTCTCCGGCAGAGCAGTGCCATCCGGGTGGGTCTGTCTGATCGTCATGTTTGTCGAGACCGGAGTCCTGGCCTCAGGCGGCGCGGCGACCGCGTTCGGGGAAAGTATCGCCAGTGCCAGCGCCGCCGGCAGGGCGGCGCCCCGCACAATCACTTGAGTCTTCATGATTCTCTTTCCTTAGGATTGAATTGAATGGATAAGGGGCGGCGGCAGCCTGAAGTGCGTACTGGCTTTGATCAGCCGTGGGCTGAACAGATTCCTGAACGATCGGTTCCGACGCGGGCTTGCGATATGGACGGCTTGGCGTGCATCGCATCGCCGGGCACCATCCATGGGGCGGCATGTTGGTCTCGACGACTATCAAATTCATGCAAAAACATCATGCTGGCCGCCTGAAATCAGCCTCAAATGAGCCGCCAGCTCATCAAATCGATCATGATCGGGCGAATATCGCGAAGATCGTCACACTTATTGCTGCTGAACGGCGAAGCTGCAATCCCGGGATCCGGATATCGGGCAGGTGCGCTTGCGCTGCCTGTCTCCTTCAACTTGCGGGCGGATCGTGGCGTGTCAAACTGAAGATGCTGCCCCGGGGTTGAGGCGTGCCGGCACGGCGGCGCCCGCAACGCTGTTTGTCTACCCCCCGATTCATGGATTGATCCGAGAAAGCCACATGCAATATCGCTGGGACGACTTCAACCTGGACCGCAAAGGCACCTTGTTGACGCGTGAAGGGCAACAGGTCGATGTCTCGCGCAAGATCCTGGACTGCATCAGCCATCTCATCGAACAACGCCACCGGGTGGTGGGCTACGACGAGTTGATCCAGAAGGTCTGGGGTCACGGCAACGTGAGCAACCACCGGCTGACCCAACTCATCGTCGCCGCCCGCCGCGCCGTTGGCGACGATGGGCAGACGCAGGCGGCAATCCGGACGATGCCGGGAATGGGCTATCGCTGGGTCCTCCCGGTCACGGAAGGACTGGAAGCGCCTGCGCCACCTGCGACGCCAACGATGACCGCGCCCGGCGAGCGTCTCGACGAATCCCCGCAGACGCGGATACCCCATCCATCGGAACCTGTGCGCGGGGCGAAGCATTCGGGCCGTCGTGGCGTGCGCATGGCGGCCGCGCTGCTGCTGGGTACGGTCGCTGCGGGTGTTGCGTATCGATATATCTCCGTCCAGGAGCCAGCGCCGAGCGTGGGATCGCCATCGGGCACCATTGCCGTCGCCGCCCCTACCGACCCCATCGATGCGTTGCGGCAGTCCCTGCGGATGGGCAAGCACGAAGATGTTCGAGATGGGCTCGCAAAGCTCCCCGCCGCTCTGGCGGACACGCCGGACACCCGGATCCTGGAAATCGAGCTGGATATCGATCTCGGACGATTCGATCGCGCTGAGCAGAAGCTGGCAGTGCAGCTGGCCCGGGCCGAGGCCGCCGAGGATACGTTTTGGCAGGTGAGGCTGCTCACCATTCAGAGCTACGCGCGCGCCCAAGCCGGCCAACAAGCGTCCGAGGTCCTGCCTTCCGCCAAATTGGCGGTCGAACTGCTGGAATCCACAGGCACGTCGGCATCGACACAGGCGATGGGGCTTGCGCTGTCTGCGCGAGGCAATGGCTTTTTGATCGACAACGATCTGGAGCGCGCCACACAGGACCTCGTTCGTGCCCGGGATATTCTGCGAAAGGCTGGCGACGAACGCGGTGCCGCGGAAGCGCAACGCTACCTGGCGCATGTCTGGCTGCGAACCGGGCGTATGACGGACGCGTTGGAGCAGATGGTCGCGGTTGCCGATACGTTCGGGCGATTTGGAGATCCGGTCAACGAGATCGGCGTGCGCAATATGGCGACGAGGATTCAAATCGAGCAGCTGCGATGGGACGAAGCCCTTGCAGGCAGCGAACGCTGCCTGCAGGCGGCGAGAAAGGTGCCGGATAGTCGACGACGCATCGGAGCGTTGAAATTGCGCGCGCTCGTGCTCACCAGCACAGGTCGTTTGCGCGAAGCCGGATCCTATCTCGAAGAAGCCGGCGCCATCGCCGAGGAGCGAACATTCTCAGCCATCACTGCAGCCCACGCACTGGCCTCAGACCGTCCAGAACTGGCGCTGGCGGAAGCCGCAGTTGCGTTCGATTTCTATGGCGCGAACGATCGGCTGAGTCTTGTTCTGGAAAATCAGGAGGGCGCCCTGCTGCGATGGATGATCGCCGCGCAGACCCTTGCGGCCCGGGGCCAAACCATGCCCTCCCTGTCGCCCGCGCAGGTAACCGCGCTACAGAACCCTGCGTCGAGCATCGGCCGCATCGCCCGCGGGCGGTGGCTGTGGTCGCAGGGACAATTGCAGGCCGCAGAAACGGAGTTCCGTCTGGCGCTGGCAAAGCCACGGGCACAGGGATGGTTGTCCGAGCTGCTGTACGTCAATGAGGCTTTGATCGAACTGTTGCTGCAGCGCGGCAACGCCGCAGCGGCCGAGCGCGCATTGACGGACATGTGGGGGAGCGACCCCGATCGGCTGAGTCGCGACTATCGCGCGAACCTGCTGGGATTGCGGGTCGCGCTGGCTTCGGGTGACGACGCGACCGTAGCGTCGGCTTTTCTGGCGACCAAGGCATTGGCGGGCGAACGGGTTCTACCGCTTGATGTCGCCAAGGCCTATGCGCAGCGTGTGCAACGTGCGACACAAACACGCATCGCCGATGCCGCAGCCACGACACATGCGCCTTGAGTCGATGCGCTGTCGATATTGGAGTGAAGTAACGGAGCCGCGGCGTTTCGGCGCTGGCGGAATCACTCGCTCCGACTCGAAGGGTGCCGGCTCACGTTTTGCGATCGCACTTCCGAGGGAATCGCTGAACTTGGGGTTGCCGCACAAGTGCCATTCGGCCCTGACCCCGGGTTGATGGCTTCAGGCACACTCCGCTGCGTGTTCGATAGTTTTGTGTTGTTCGTGTTTGGATAAAAAATAGAGGACGGTCGGAATGCGTTACCGCTGGAGCGGCTACTGCCTGGATCGTGACGCTGGCCTGTTGACACGGCAGGGGCAGCAGGTCGAAGTCTCGCGTAAGGTGCTCGATTGCATCGGCCACCTGATCGCCAATCATCAACGCGTCGTCGGACACGACGAGCTGATCCGCACGCTGTGGCGGCACGAGAATGTGTCCAATCATCAACTCGCGCAGGTCGTCCTCGCCGCGCGGCGGGCAATCGGCGATGATGGCCAATCGCAACGCCTCATCCGCACTGTATCCGGACTGGGTTATCAATGGGTGGAGGCACTGAACGAAAGCGAAGACCCGGATGCCGCACATCAGGTGCAGGCCCCTGACATTCCTTCGCAAGCTCAGGTGAATTCAGCCGAACCTGCGCCGGAGCGATCGCCGCCCCCGCAAACGCATGAGGCCACGCCGGCATCCGAGCCGCCCGCATCCACGATCGCGTGGTACCGCAGCGGCAAACTGCATGCTGTGGCTGCATTGACACTGACACTGGCTGTCGTTGCATCCGTCGGCTGGCAACTGCGACAGACCGAACCGGCTGTCATCGCGCAACCGCAGGTCGCCGCCACAACGGCGGATCCTCTGGCAGCTCTTTGGGAAGCCCTCTGGAAAGGGCAGTATGAAGAAGTCCGCACAGGCTTGACGGCTTTGCCGGAGCGGCTGGCCAACTTGCCCGAGGCCCGTATCCTTGAAATCAATCTGGACATCGAGCGCGGTCGCTTCGATCGTGCGACAGAGAAATTGGCTCTGGAGCACACGCGAGCCGGGAATGCAGCGGATCCCGTCTGGCAGGCCAAGTTGTTCGCCTTACAGGCATTATTGAGCGGCGCGGCCGGAAAGCCTGGAGCGGAAGTCCTGGCGCCGGCCGAGTCGGCGGTCAAGTTGCTGGAGTCCGCTGGCAAAGCCGCATCGCCAAGTGCGATGGGTGAAGCCCTGTCTGCGCGTGGCTATGGCTTGATGAAGACCCATCAGCTGGACCCCGCGATACGCGATCTCATCCGCGCCCGGGACCTGCTGACGAAGGCCGGCGACAAACGCGGCGCCGCGAATGCCGCAGATACCATGGCCCGCGTGCAGATGCGGCTTGGCCGCCTGAAGGACGCGCTGGAGCTCATGACCGAAATCGCGAAGTATTCCCAGCAGACCGAACGGCCTGTCCAAGAGATCTACGCACGCAACGCCGCAACCAAAATTCAAGTCGAACTGCTGCGCTGGAACGACGCCTTGGCCAGCAGCGATCGCAGCATGCAGTTGCTGCAAAAGGTCCCTGGTTCCGAACGTCGAACACGGGTACTGCAATTGCGTGCAATGGTGCTTACGGGCATGGGACGTTTGCGCGAAGCCGCATCGCTGATCGAAGAGGCATACGCATCGGCCGACAACCGGTATTCCGCGATCGTTCCTGCCACGTATCAGATCGCTTCGGGCGAATTCGAACAGGCGCTGGCCACCGCTGCGGCAACAGCGGCATTCGACAAATACAGCGTCAACGACCAATTGAACCTGGAGAGCAAAGAAGGTGCGGTGCTGCTATGGATGATCGCAGCGCAGCGGCTGGCGGCAAGCGGCAAAGCCATGCCCGAACCGTCGCCCGCTCAACTCGAAGTGCTGCGGCAACCAGAATCCACGATCGGCCACATCGCACGCGGACGCTGGCTGTGGTCTCAAGGTAATTCGCAGCTCGCTGAGACGGAGTTCCATCGGGCGTTGGCGGAGGCGCGTCTGATGGGTCAGCTGTCTCGGATGCTGCAGTCCAGCGAACCCTTGATCGAGATGCTGTTGCAGCGCGGCGAGACGGCGGAGGCAGAACAGGTATTGGCGGAACTGCGCGGCTACGACCCCGAACATCTGAGCAAGGACTATCACGTGAATCTGCTGGCGTTGCGAGTGGCGCTGGCTTCGAACGACAGCGCAGCGTTCACGGCCGCCTATGAGAACACGCAAGCTCTGGCCAGGGAACGAAAGCTGCCGACGGAGGTCGTGGAGGCAAAAACGCTCGCCGCTCAATAATATGTTCAGACTCATCTACCTCCGCGCCCAATACCGAGCAAAGGCAAACGGCGTGCCAGGGCAGCACATTATGCGATGGAGGCTGCGGCTGATCGTTTGATCTCGACTCCCGCCTCGATAGAGACCAACCGCAGCTGCCGTTGCGATCTGCGCACCGTCAACATCTCCTCATCAGGTGCTTCGCACCACCCCGGATCGACTCCGGAGCAGGCTCTTGTCCCAACGAAGAACCATGGACGAAGAAATGGAATGATCCATCGACAGCGGGTTTATCGAGATTTTCCCGATGTTTTCCAGGAATGAATAGATTGTGGGTGTGCTGCGTTTCTTTGCCCTGCATTTCTTCATGCCGGTTTTTTTGGGCTCGTGCCCGACTCTCCGGGCACGCTGCCGCCCGGATGGATGGCCCATCTTTCTCCCTGCGGGGGAAAGTACTCGATGCGATGCGATTTTTCCGGCACGCTTGGCATCGCTCATCGGACAATTTTCCGATGATTCCCACACGATCACGCGCAGAGAACATCATCAATGGAAGAAAAGGCAAGCGCCGACTGCGTGTTCAGGAGTGCACTCCTCGTCGCATCGATGTTCGCGGCCATCATCAACACTTCGAACGCAAATGCGGCAGGGCCGGCATGCAAACATTTCCACGACGTCCGGCCGGCCGACCCGTCCAATTGCTTGCCTTCGGACGCGTCGATGGGTGGCCCAAGCGCAAGCGAGCGCTTGTTTTCGACGATCGATGCCCGGATCAAAGCCGGAGAATTTGAACAAGCCGACGCCGCACTGGCCTGCGCCAGAGCACTTTCTGCGGGAAGCAACTGGCGGAATCAGTACGAATCCGTGCGTCGTTACGGCGTCATGGACTATCGGCGCGAGCGCGTTCCCGAGGCGCTGGAGGCGTTCGAATGCTCCCTGGCGATCGCGGAGCGTCATGGTTTCCGGCCGGGAATCGCGAAGCAACTCAAGAACATCGGGGCTGCACTATTGCGCCTGGGCGACTTTGGCGGCGCACAGAAGGCGCTCGAGCGGAGTCTGTCGATACAGCGCGCCGACGGCAGTCCAGAAATCGGCTCGGTGCTGAACAATCTCGGAGATCTTTACCGGGAACAGAACGATGTTCTGAACGCGCTGCGTTACTACCGGGAAGCGATCGAACACTATCGCAATGCGGGTAACGAGGTCGAAACCGCGCACACAATGGAAACGATGAGCGTCATGATGTTGGACCGTGGCGATACGAAGGCGGCGATAGCGCTGCTGACGCGCGCGATGCGCGACTTCGACCGGGAAGGTCATCGCCCGTATCGGCTGCGTGTCTATGCCGGACTGGCTCAAGCCGCTTCGCTGGATGGCGACATCGATGCGGCGCGCCGATGGTCCACCGAAGGACTCGCTTTCGCGACGCATCATCGGCTGGCGCTTCCACCTGCACTGCAACTGCAAACGGCACGGGTCGAACGTGCCGATGGACGCGCATCGGCGGCGATCTCACGCTTGAGCCGGGCGTTGGCAGAACTGCCCGACGGCGACCCGCAGCGCATCGGTTTGCTCGAAGAGCGCGCCATGGCGCTGGCCGATGTCGGCGCACTGCCGGAAGCGCTCGCTGCGCTGCGCGAGGCCAAGGACGCCGAGAGACTGTATGCGCAGGCACGCTTCGATACGCGGATCGCATGGCAGCGCAGTCGCCTGGAAGCGACCGAGCGCGAGCGCAAGATTTCGGCATTGGAAGCGGAACGCCAGCAAAGGCGACTGTGGGCTGGAGTCGCGGCGCTGTTCATGCTCGCCTTTGGACTGGGCGGCGGTCTGTTGTCGTTGCGTCGCAGCCAGCGCGCAAGGGAGCAGGCGGCCTCACGCCAAGCCCGTTACGAGGAAGCACTCCATCGCTATCGCAGCGAAGCCGAAGCGCTGCGGATCGATCGTCGCCTGCTGCGCGCACTGCTCACAGCACGCGATGGCGCCGTATGCCTGCTGGACGCCGACGGCAACGTGTTGGCTGCGAATCGTGGCGCTTGCGCACTGCTCGGTGCGGACGAATCATCATTGCTGGGAATAGCGTTCGGCGATCACATCGACACCGCGTGCCGCGCGTACTGGGCGCAGGCGGTGTGCGACATCGAGGTAGGCCGCACCGATCCATTGCGCGTCGTCGGCACAACGGGCTCGACCATCGATGTGCGGATAATCCAGTGGCAAGAGGACCCCAGCGTATTGATCCTGACCCTGCGCGAGGCGGTCGACGCGACGCCCGGAACGGCTTCGACGGTCGACACCATTGCACTCGATGAAGGCGACCGCAGTATCGATGCTTCGGCCACCGACACCGCACAGACCACGGACACCGCAGACGCGTCGTCCGAAGCGGATGCGGATGCGCAGAAGCGCTATCGCCGCACGCTGGTCGAGCTCATGCTGGCCACGATCGAGCACTGGGAGCGCAGCACTGGTACCAATCGCATCGAGCTGGCGGAGCGCAGCCGGATCTGGCGCATCGGAATCGATGATGGTCGTTTGCGCGCACGCGCGATGGAACGTTATCTGACGCTCTCGCAACTCCCGCAGAGGCCCCGTTGGCGCGACGTGCTGCGCACGGTGTATTTCGTGCTTGGCCATTGCACCCTCGATGCCGATGCGCGCGACCGGTTGCAGCACGGCGTCGACGAAGTCCTCGCGCATTGCAGGCGTAGCGCCTACGAGGAATAAGGGGCGGCCCTGTCAGTCCTGCTGGGTTGCGGGAGTTTCAAGCTGCGCTTCGCAGACGACGCATGCTCCGTAGAGACCGGCGGACAATTGATAGGCCTGATGATGATCGTCGTTCAGCATGGTCTGCGGACCGGCGAAAACAGGTAGAGCGACCTGATCGAGCGACAGCGATTGGGACAAGGATTCGCAGTAGCTCTCGGCAATCTCTTTAGCGCACAGCCATGCGTCCGGAAGATGATCGACCTGGCCGCAGCTGCCCGGCACGGTCGCGTACTGCGCCGCAGTGACACGCATCTGCGAACCGCTGAAGTCGAAATGGCCGACGACGACCGCCGTCGGCGTTCCGATCGACGACCCACCTGCGGAACACCAATGCGGATGCGGGCTATCGTGCGCTGTGGCCATGACCGCGGGCCCGAGCATTCCTGCTGCGAGAGCGACGACAGCGGGAATCTTGGCCTTCCTGATCGCATTGCACAGTGTCGGGAAACGGGTGTCATGTGGTGGCAATGTCATGTGCTGTCTCCGGTGGATTGGGGACCCATGTTAGAGAGCCACAACGCCGCACGACCAGCGAATTGCCGGGCCCAACCCGGGCAGGTTTCCGTTCCAAATCATTGATTCTTGGTGGATCGCACACTGGATGCCTGCGATACATCCCTTGGCCTCATGTCCTCGGGCGCCTGAATCTCCCCGACATCGACCTGGGTTATCCCCGGCTTCGCCCTCGTGCCGGAGCTCGCCGCAACCTACCTTGAGACGCACGTTCCACGGCCTGGGCATCGCTCAGGACATGGACGGCCCGCCGCCGATGCGGCTTCTACAGGAGACTTCGTCATGCCCCGTTCTCATCGCTCGATCTTTTTCGCCGGCCTGCTTGCGCTATGCATGAGTCCGCCCCTCGCCGCCGCAACGTTCACGTGGGATGCCTGGGTGCGCATCTTCATTCCTGCGACCAACAGCACAGCCATGGTGTTCATCAGTGCTTCGACCTACAACGGCTGCACGTCGCAGCTGAACGCCTATCTCTATCCGCCGCAGACCCTGCCCAATCCGCCGCTGGTGTTGGAGTACCGCGTCTGCGCCAGGACATGGCACAGCATCGGCACCCTGCCCAAGTGACCGAGTCCCATCTTTCGAAATCGCCGCAGCCTACGAAGGTGGCCCGCCGTCGGGAACACGATGTCCCGACTTCGAGCAGGCGCGATCGCCTCTCTTTCCGACCAAGGAGCATTCCATCATGAAGGACCCTTTTCGCTTCACACGCGCTTCGCTGACGCTCGCCTGTATCTCATCTGTCTTCATCTCGCCGATGGTGTGGGCGGAGGGATCCCCTCCACTGTCCGATGCAGAATCCGCTGCGCTGGCCGTTGGCAAGCGTCCGCCGGAGGCGGTGGAAGCATTCATCGCGTATCTGCTCGAACTGGATCAACGCTACAGGGACGCCGGAGGAATCCCGGCCGATCGATTGCTGCAGGAGGAAGGCGAGACCATCGCCCTGCTGTATTGCAGAGCCAACAGCATCGATGGCCCCTGCGCACCGATGGATCAGGGAACAACGACACGCTACGCAGCAGTGCCCGTGAACGGGCGTGGCCCCTGGTGGGGGTGGCTGGAAGGACACACGACCGAAATCGGGGTGATTCCTGAAATCGCAAGCTGTCCATCCCCGTACAGTCTCGTGCAGATCCAGATGGATGATGAAAACAACGCCAACAACAACTCCCGCAGCGGCTGGATCGGCGCTACGACATCCGCCAGCGACACGCGTTGGCGCTATTGCAAACTGGACATCGCTTCGACCAACCAGTTCGCGCCCATGCACAACCTTGCCCCCTTCTTTTTGGGCCCGTATGCCGTACAGAGCTTCGGAATGGCCTGTCCGATCAGCGCACGCCGCGTGATCCGTTACCAGGACAATGAGGATACGAACAACAACAACAGCTTTTCCGGAAGTATTTTTCCGAATTCGGTGTCTTCGAACGGGTCATGGATGGTGACCTGCCATTACGACAATCCGCCGGCGCTTTGGCCGCTGATGACCAACTTTCCGGCATTACCTCTCCATTACGGTGTATATGCCAATCACTTCGGCCTCACATTTCTGGGTGCAGGGGTACATCCGATCGGAAAGGTCTATCAGGACGACGAAGACAACTTCAATCTGAACGTATGGTTCGGATCTCCCGCCGGCACCATGCAGGGCGGCAAGAACACCCACCGGTTCCTGATGAAAGCGTACTGAGCGCAATACTGGGCGCGAAGTATTCGCGCATCGCCCCTTGATACGAGCCGGTTGAGGTTCTGCGAAGATTCGCACCCCATTCGCCGCAGCGCTTTTGCGTCTGCGGCGAATACCGTTACGGAAATGACGAACGTGCTTGCGGCGGACTGTCCTTTGCGGCAGCGCTTACCATCTCCCGCCGCGGTCGACGCACTCCGGCGTCACCGTCCCTGGACGGCCTGCCAAGTCGTGCAGTCAAGCGCAAGAACCTGGGCACACAAGGGCACACACGCATCAGACTTGCCCGACAGTTGCGGCAGCTCAACATCATGGTGTGTCTCTTTGGGCCGCGCTCCGGTGCAGGCACGCGACGGGTTTCCCTTCAATCATTCCCTCGTAGGTGCGCGGACGACGCTCTGAAGATCCTGCATGCGTTCCTGATGCTGCTCCCGGACGCTGGGTCGACCCCGCGACTGACTCTGCAACATCCTCAATTCCGCTGCGGCGGCAACGCGCTCACGTCTTTGCTGCGGCGAATCGTTGCTGGGCGCCAGCGGACGTATCTGATCGAGCGCGCTGTTGATTTCGCGGCCAAATGCGTTCACGAATGTTTCGGCGACAAGAAATCTATCGTCCCGGTCGAGTGGTTGATCGGTGCGCAGCTGACTGGGAAGCCCACTGAGCAGTTGGTCACCGCTGACGGAGACCTGACCAAGCACTTGACCTGGACCGACATGCGTCTTGCCGAAGCTCGGCGTGGACGCGCCATAGCGCGCATCCGTCCGGCCGTCGGGCGCACGGCCCATGTTGGCGAGCGCGAACTGCGTATTCTGGCCGAGATGGCGCATGGTCTGTGCGAGCGTTCCGGGCGGCGCCTTGCCAAGATCGCGATCGACCGAATTGCGGATACCCTGTTCGACGGCAGCATTGAATTCCCGATCGGTTCCGGAGAAACCGGTTGGGCTCCGATTTAGACTGAATTGCTGCGCAGTCCGGTCTGAAGTCGTCATCGGCACCAGCGAATATGCGTCGCCATGGAAGCCTGGCTGTGGCGTTCTGTTGATGCTCGCGCTGTGCTTGCGATCAGCATCGTTGGTGGTGTGCCGCATGCCCAAAAACATCGGATCCTGGCGATCGGCGAGCGATCGCAAGAAACCGATATTCTGATGGCTCAATGGCCCGCTGACATCGCCATGCGTCTGATCGATGCGGTGGCCGGTCCCGGAAAAGGCGACAAAAGGCCGAGGTTGAGCATCCGACTGCGGCGCGATCCAATGCAAAACGCCATCTCGGATGATGGGCCGCTTGCCGCTGCCGGAATCGCCTTTCTTGCCGCCACTGTCCATGGTGGTTTCCTCGATGAATCAGCTGGGCTTCTGCCCATGATGAATCGGTCAGGGCACTACGCTAACACCGAAATCGATGGGCCGATAGCGGTCCCAATCGGCCGATCCGCCGGGCACGGAACCTCAACCCCGCAGCTCCCTGCATTGGCCCCGGACATGACCTGTTCGAAACAGAACAGAGACTGATGCCTCTGGACGTCATGCGGGACGACACGGCGCCTGCATGGATTCTTCTTTGCAATGGCAATGCAGCACTATCGGGCGACGTGTTCGCCCTACACAGCCAACCCGGCCGCATGTCCGGACGCCCAGGCCCATTGGAAGTTGTAACCGCCGAGCCAGCCGGTGACGTCCATCACTTCACCGATGAAATACAGGCCGGGGACGCGTCTGGACTGCATGGTGCTGGATGAGAGTTCGTCGGTGTCCACGCCGCCCAGGGTGACTTCGGCGGTGCGGTAGCCTTCGGTGCCGCTGACGATCAGCGGGAACTGCCGCAGCTGTTCGGCCATCGCGCGCAATTCGGGATCGTTGAACCGGCGCATCGGGCGGCTTTCGAACCACTCCTCGCAGAGCCGCTCCGCGAAGCGCTTCGGAAACAGTTCGCCCAGCGCGGTGCGCAGTTCGGCGGCGGGGCGTTTCGCCTGCAGCTGTTTGAGCGCGTCGAACGCATCCTGGTGCGGCAGCAGGTCCAGATGCAGGGCGTCGCCGATGTTCCAGTAGGACGAGATCTGCAGGATCGATGGGCCGCTGACGCCGCGGTGGGTAATCAGCATGAAGTTGCTGAACGCGCGGCCGTTGCACTGCGCGGTGATCGGCAGCGCGACGCCGCTGAGATCGGCGAAGCGCTCCTGATGTTTGCCGGTGAGCGTGAGCGGCACCAGGCCTGCGCGGGTGGGCAGCACCGTGTGCCCGAACTGCCGCGCCAGTTCGAAGCCGAAGCCGGTGGCGCCCATGCTTGGGATGGACAGCCCGCCGGTAGCGACCACCAACGACGTCGCGTGTACTTCGCCCTGCGTGGTGCGCACGCGGAAGCCGTCGTCGGCCTTCTCCACGCGCTCGACGCCGCACTGCGTGTCGATGCGCACGCCGGCCTCGGCGCATTCGTCGAGCAGCATCTTGACGATCAGCTTCGAGGACTCGTCGCAGAACAATTGCCCGAGTTCCTTTTCGTGATATGCGATGCCATGGCGCTCCACCATCGCGATGAAATGCTGCGGCGTGTAACGCGCCAGCGCCGATTTGCAGAAATGCGGGTTGCCGGAGATGAAATTGGCGGCGGTCGTGCCGGTGTTGGTGAAATTGCATCGGCCGCCGCCCGACATGAGGATTTTCTTGCCGCAGCGGTTCGCGTGCTCGATCACACGGACGCGACGCCCGCGCCGGCCGGCGACGATCGCGCACATCAGGCCCGCAGCGCCGCCGCCGATCACGATCACGTCCTCCTTGAAAGCTGCGCTCGGAGTCGCGGCGGTCGGGCTGGCCGTCATCGTGGATGGTCCGGGGCTTCTGGCGGGCGGCCATTGTAGGCGGGGCGAACGCATCGCGGCTTGCGCGCGCGGGCCGCCTCTAGGAGCATGGCGCCCTCGCCCGCCCGGATTCGCCACGAAACCACCGCATGCTGCGCCTGACCGAACTGAAACTGCCGCTGGATCATCCCGAAGCGGACCTGCGGGCGGCCATCGTGCAGCGACTGGGCGTCGCGGACGGCGACATCGTCGGATTCACCGTGCACAAGCGCAGCTACGATGCCCGCAAACGCAGCGCCATCAGCCTGATCTATACGGTCGATGTCGAGCTGCGCGACGCGCTCGAAACCAGCATCGCCGAACGCAGGCCGCCGCACGTCGCATCCAGTCCCGACATGCGCTATCGCTTCGTCGCCAGGGCACCCGCCGGGCTGAAGTCGCGGCCGGTGGTGATCGGCTTCGGCCCTTGCGGATTGTTCGCGGCGCTGATCCTGGCGCAGATGGGCTTCCGGCCGATCGTGCTGGAGCGCGGCAAAGCGGTACGCGAGCGCACGCGCGACACCTGGGGCCTGTGGCGCGGCGCCGTGCTCGATCCCGAATCCAACGTGCAGTTCGGCGAAGGCGGCGCAGGTACGTTCTCGGACGGCAAGCTCTGGAGCCAGATCAAGGACCCACACCACTACGGCCGCAAGGTGCTGGAAGAATTCGTGCTGGCCGGGGCGCCGGAAGAGATTCTCTACGTGAGCAAGCCGCACATCGGCACGTTCCGGCTGGTGAGCATGATCGAGAAGATGCGCACGGACATCGAAGCCCTGGGCGGCGAAATCCGCTTCGGTGCGCGGGTCGAGGACGTGCGCATCGTCGATGGCCGCATCTGCGGGCTGGTGCTGAAAGACGGCGAGGAATTGCCCTGCGAGCACGTGGTGCTGGCGATCGGCCACAGCGCGCGCGATACATTCGACATGCTGCACGCGCGCGGCGTGTATATCGAAGCCAAGCCCTTTTCGATCGGCTTCCGCATCGAACACCCGCAGTCGCTGGTCGACAGCGCGCGCTTCGGGCCGTCAGCCGGGCATCCGCTGCTCGGCGCCGCCGACTATCGCCTCGTTCATCACGCCCGCAACGGCCGTGGCGTCTACAGTTTCTGCATGTGCCCGGGCGGCACTGTGGTCGCGGCCACGTCGGAAGTCGGCCAGGTCGTGACCAACGGCATGAGCCAGTATTCGCGCAATGAGCGCAACGCCAATGCCGGTCTGGTGGTCGGCATCAGCCCCGCCGACTATCCCGGCGGTCCGCTCGCCGGTCTGGCTTTCCAGCGGCATTGGGAACGACAGGCGTTCGTGCTCGGCGGCGGCGATTATTGGGCACCGGGGCAACTCGTCGGCGATTTCATACGCGGCCGGCCGTCGAAAGACTTCGGCGAAGTGCAGCCTTCCTACAAACCCGGCGTGCGGCCGGGCGACCTGTCCACCGCCCTGCCCGACTACGCCATCGCCGCGATCCGCGAAGCCATTCCCGCGCTGGACCGCCAGCTCAAGGGCTTCGCGATGCACGACGCGGTGCTGACCGGCGTGGAGACGCGCACCTCATCGCCGATCAGGATCACCCGCGGCGCCGATTTTCAAAGCATCAATACCCGTGGTCTGTATCCCGCCGGCGAAGGTGCCAGCTATGCCGGCGGCATCTATTCGGCCGCGATCGACGGCATCGAAGTGGCGCAGGCGGTGGCCCTGGCGATGACCGGCGATTGATGGGGCGCAACCATCACAGCGTCTGTCCGGCACAGCTGCAACCCTGCTTCACCGGGAAAACCGCCCCTGCAGGCGATGCGGTCTGACCCATCCGGCCTCGGCGTAGCCGTCGACGAAGCACACTTTCACCTCGGCCATGCCGATGCTGCAGGGATGGATCCACACCGAGGCTTCCTGCTTGTCGCGGGTGATGAACCACAGCGCTTCGCCGTTCGCCAGCCCCCAGCTGCCGACGCGATGCACCAGCAGGTCCGCCTCTCCCCGCGCCGTGACGATGGCGACACGCACGTGGGCCTCACCCATGTTCTCAGTCTGATAGACCCTGGCCATTCGCTCTCCTCAACGCTTATCGGCGGCCGCTTGTCCCGGCCGGGGCGGGCTCGCATACTCGGCTTACGCCCAGAACGGATACGGACGATGCTGCTGGACATCCTGCTGAACCTGCGCAACGGCCGCGAACGCGTCAGTGTGATCCATCGCGTCGGCAACACCCGGCCCGAACTCGGCATCGCGCATCCGCTGGAGGACACCCGGCGCGCCTCGATCCCCGGCCTGTGGGGCTGGAGCGAACACGCGACCCGCATCGAAGCGCCCGCCACCATCGACGAACCGCTGCCGACGCGCACCCAGACCATCCTGTCCTACCGTGTGCCGGAAGACGTACGTCGGGCGATCAACGGCGATGTCACCGATGCCATGCCGGCGTCGCGCAAGCATGGCATCGCCCTGGATCTGAAGCTGTAGCGGTCGAAGCACGATGCAACGACAACAATGGTCCGTATGCATCCTGCTGTCATCGCTAATAATCTCGTTTCCTCCTGAAAGGCTGGCTGATACGCCTGCCCAAAGCAGCCGGCGATTCACCGGGTACCGTCTTTTCCGGACGCACCCGTTTTCTTGAATTCACATACTCGCCTCCGTGCGCCTCGGAGGACGTCGGGAACAATGGCGCCGTTGACCGACGCGGCGAAGTCGGCGCGCCTGCAGCCAACTCACGCCTCAACCCAGGAGGCGCTCCCACATTCAGTTCATCGAAAGTCGGCTGGATCGCATCGCGGATTGCTTTCTGTTCTTTTTTTGGCAATGCGTTGAAAGCGGAATTCACTCTGGCTTTCGATGCATGACGATCCGATTCCCATGTTTACAAAGCAGACTTATCGCGCAGTTGGGTCGTGTCAGCGCCGGCTCGCGCCACGACGGCAGGAGGTCTGGAAGCAAGCAGAACTGCGCCGGCGAATACCGCGTCTGCTTTGGGAGAAATCTGCTCGGACAAAGCTCGACCGAAAGCGCGCCTTCTCACATCATGTCCGTCTGCCTGGCCTTTGGTCGAGCCGCCTGCGTGGGTATGGAAAGCGACTCGGCCTCCCGACCGCGCCAGCAGTGTATTCGCGGTGTCTGTTCTCACGCCTTCGGCGGCGGTAAACAACTGGTCGGCACGTTGCTTCGTATAGCTTTGGTGAGTCCCGCCAAACGCGCGTGAGCTGCCAGCGGAAATCACCGGTGCTGTTCCCCGGATATCACTGAGCAGTCTGGTTTGACTATCGGTCGGCAGTATCTCGTCGAAACCGCTGGTGTGAGTGCCGCCATTGACAGGGCCGGACTGCAAGCGTCGACGCTTGGATGCGGGCGGCACAGTGCTGTCCGATTTTGCAATTTGACGCCTCGCACTTTTTGGCCATGTTGTATCCGACATGTCTGGATCTCCTTCATTTGAAGTCGTAATGCTTTAACGAATCCCAACCTCAGAACTTGAAGTTCGAATCATTGATTCGTCGTACCGGGCTCATTGGTCTTTCAGTCAGTGTCTTATCCTGCGACATCTCGCGCAGACTCTGCAGATCCAGCCTGGGCGTCTGCGAATGCGTCGAGGTGTTGAACTTGATCTTCGATTGCGGATTGCTGCTTTCCTGATGCAGCAGCCGCATCGCTTCGCCGACATCGCCCTTGGCCTGCTGCAGCAATTGCTTGTGGGTGTCGGGCACCAGGCTGTCGTACCCGCTGATCAGCATATTCTTGGCGGTGAACATCTTGTCGGTCTCGCGCACGGTCTGGACGCGGTCGGTGAGCTTGTCGAAGTTGCCGGTGTTGCCGCCGGAGATGTCGCCGATGTCCTTGAACTGCGAAAAGATCGGCGTTTTGGACTTTCCGACCTGGGATTTCGTAGTTTCGAGTTCTTCCTTCGGCGACATCAGCAGTTGCACGGTGGCCAATTTCGACATGATCGGCAGATCGAAATCGCCGCGATTGGGGTCTTCGAAGGTTTTGCTCAGGATCTTTTCGCGGCGCGGGTCGCGGGTGCCGTGCTCCTTGGTCAGCGCACCGGTGGTGCCGCCGACGTTCTGGGTCTTGATGCCCGGGGTGTGCCCACTGAGCGGCTGCGAGGAATCGGTCTTGTCGCCGTACTGGGTCAGGCTGGGCGAATCGGTTTTCCAGATCAGCGTGCCCTGATGGCTGCGTTGGTTGAAACTGGTTTCGGCTTCGTCGTCGCCCATCTTGGAGCGCTTGCTGCTCTGGAACTGGGTGCGCACATTCTCATCGGCGCTGATCCCCCAGTTCTCCGTGTCCTTGGTGATGGCCTTGATCCGGATGTCGGTGGATTTCGGCGATTTCGTACCGAGGAACGTGGGCAGCTGCTTGCTCAAGCTGGTGAGGCGCGGCCCGCTCATCTGCCACAGACCGGTCTCGTTGACGCTGTCCTTGAGGTTGAAACTGGTGAAATCGATCGGTGGCGGCGACGGTGTGTTCGAGGGCATCAACGAAAGTGGATTCGATGACGGCTGGATCGACGATTGCGACGTCGACAGCGGCTGGAACATGGACGGCGCGAACGTGAAGCCGCTGCTGTTGTCGATGTGCGGCGATTGCATGGACGACAGCGTCGGCCTGGAGATCTTGAGGATTCTGCGATTGGCGAGCACTTCAGGCGACGCCATCGGAAATCCGTAGGTGGGATGTGGCCGCCCGCCCATGGACGGCTGCGGCGGCGCCATCATCTCGTCGTAATTGCGTTTTCGAAGCGGCGTCGATTGCGTGGAATCGAAAGAGGAATGCATCGTGGACAAGCGATCCGGGTTCATGGCGATGCGATTCCTTCAGGATCGGTTGGAGGGGTGACGGACGGGCGCCCATAGACAGGATCCCGCGCCTTCAGCAGAACATCGGCGATGCGTTGCACGATGTCGTCGCCTGCCGCATCGCTCCCGCACACCGGATAGTGCTGCGCACGGCAATACGCCAGCATGTCGCGCCATTGCCTCGATGCGGCGCCCTCCACGGGAGGGTCCGCCTGCAACAGATGGCGGGACAGCACGCGCAAGGCGCGCGGATCGCCTTCCTGCGCATGCAACAACGACAAGCACTGCGCCGGCGATGCAGCGGACAGCCGCTCCATGGCGCGCAGCATCTGCGCATGGTCGTCCGGATGCGGGAGGCCGATGATCTCGGGAAGGCACTCCCGCAATCGACCGCCTGGCACATCGTGCAAGGCGAGATGCAGCACGCGGCCATCATCGTCGCGCTGGGTCTGATGCACGCTGGCGCCATGGGCAAGATGCCAGCGCGTGAGCGCTTCGAAATTGACGCGCAAAGGTTCAAGCGCTGCGTCCTTGCCTGACGCCGGATCAGTGCCGCAGGCCAGCGCACCGAAGCGGATCTGCACGATCTCCCTCGCGCCCTGGTCCGACGCACGCAACAGCAGCCGTCCGCCGCTGGCCCGCAGCAATGCGGACAGTGCGTGCATGGCACCGCGCGGCATCGTGAATACGACACCCTCCAGCGATTGCCGATACGTCGACAACAGACGCATCACGCCATCGCGCTGCGTCGTTGCGCGCCAGTCCAGGCCACCCTGGCCGTCGCTCCACGCTTCGAGCAGTTCGCCTCCGCAGATAGCGTACACACCCTGCGATTGCGACGACGGGCCTTCGTGCGCCAACACCACGACCGGATTGCACATGGCCTGGGCAGGAATTCCGCGCCCTTCGCGATCGAGATACAGATCGCCGCTCGCGATCAAAGGCTCCAGCACGGGATGCATCCGCAGGCGCGCATGATGTTCGGGGTCGCCACAAGCCGCCAGATAGCGGATCGCAGGACCACGCGGCATGCGGCCGGACAGCGACCGCAACACCCGCCAGGCCCGCTCGCCTTCGCCGGGCGCAAGATCGACGACCCAGACGACCTCGGCAGGATCGATGGCATGCGTCGCCAGGCCCGTCAGCACGAACGACAGCACCGTCTGTGCATCGTCCTCTGCTTCCCGCAGCGCGCGCAGACGCCCGGCGACCCATGGCGGACGGGTGCCGCCCGTGAATGGCCGCCACTGCGCGCCATCGTGGATCAGGCTCTGAATCGGGTCGGTTCGGATCAACATGGCCTGCTCCTCTGCCGATGCCTGCGCTCGGCGCGATCCGCGTATTGCCGAGGCTGCGATGACATTTCGCGACGATGCATGAGCGTTCAGGCTTTCTTCTTGAACGCGGAGAGTGCGGAACTGTCTCTGCGCGCGATCAGCATCAATGCGAACTGTCCTGAAGCGTTCGTGTCGACATGAGGCGAAGCGCTTCCTTTGGCGTCCGCATGTCCGGAATGGGCCGCGATGAGCTGTTGCCGAAGCTGCGCGATCAGATCGTGATGATCGATCGTTTTGGCCGACGTGGAATGCACTGGCGTCGATTGCGTTTTTTCCAGCGTCTGCATCGAATGAGAAGCATCGCCTCCGGTTGCGATCGGCGCGAAACCCGACGCCCCTCTCATCTCTTTTGTCGCCTGGCGCAGCGCGCGCATGGCCTGGAAGCCGTGACCGAGCGACGACAGCAGGCTCGGCTTGGGCGACGCCTGCATGCTGCTCAATGCGTCGATATGCTTCTGCGCTTTGGCGGCTGCCGGGCTCCCGCTTTTGAGGGCCGCAGCCGCAGCGGGTGATGTAACAGGCGTCGACTTGGTGGGCGACGACGGCGACGGCTGCGCCTTCGCCATCTCGCGCGTCACCTTGCGGAGCGAATGCATCGCCGAAGCACCGTGCCGCAGCTGCGACATCAGTCCTTTTCCCGGCTGGGTCAAGGCCTTCAGATGCGGCGTCGCCGCTTTGACCGCCGGCGCGGCGCGCTTGAATGCGGCCTTCGCCGCCGGCGAGGAATTGGCCGCATTCTTCAGCGCATGCTTGACGTTCACGGGCTTTGCCGGATGCGCCTGCGATGCCTTGGGCATCGAGACGCGCATCTGCGCCGCGATGACGATCGCGATCGGCTTCGCTGCGGTGCTCTTGCGGGAGTGGTCGCTCATCCGGTGGCTCCTGTGGAGTGTCGTGACATACGCGTGCAGGCGCGGTCGCTCATCCGCTGGCGCGGTGCTCGTGACCCGCCGCCGGATCGCCCAGCCCCAACAGCTCGAAAATGTTGATTTGTCCGCCGCAGCGCACGAAGACCTCGCTGTACAGCTGCGCCGTGTTCAGGCCACCCCACGCCACCGCGCGACGGATGAGATAGGGCACAGGACTGTGCGGTTCGATCGTTTCCAGGGCATGCGCGATATCGGCCAATGCGGCATACACCTCGCGCCGGTCCAGCGAGCCCACCGGGACATCGTCGTTGGAAGCGGGCTCGCTGCCCGCAGCAGGCACCTGCCGATCGTCGCTGCGCGTCGGCGCGACAACGCCACGGCGGCGCGCCTCCGCGACCAGCACTACTTCGATCCGCTCGAGCAGATTGCGCATCGCGCTGAACCCGGGCGCGTCATCGCCGAACTGCGCATCCAGCGTGTGCTCCAGGGTCTGCAGCGCCGCCAAGCCATCGTGCAGGCAGGCACGCAGGAAAATGATCCGCGCATCCGGCGTGCAGGCCAGCGCAGCGCCGACATCGGCCAGCGTCGCGCCCTCGATTTCGCCCTCGCGCTGTTTGCCCAGACTGGCGCGCAGTTGCTCGTTGCGCTGCGCCTGCTCCCAATCGTTCCAGGCGTAGTCGCGATCGGTGCCGGTGGCGGTGATCGGCATCCTGCGCAGCGGCGGCAGCAGCTTCTGACCGATCCACAGCAGCAGATTCAAGCGATGCTCGCCATCCTGCGGATGCAGCTTGTCGCCGTACTGTACAAACAGCGCGTCGATCAACGCCAGACACGGCGCCAGCGACTGGAAACCGCTGCGCGCGATCAGGGCTTCGAACAGCCACGCCGCCAGCTGCAGATCCTTGCTGCGCCCGGACAGCGCCGCTGCGGACAGTTCGCTGGCCGCCTCCCAGTTCGCGCGTTTGAGTTCGCGTTCCCATGCGCCCAGGGGCAGGCTGGCATCCTCTTCCTCGCGTTCGTGACGGATCCGGCGGTAGCGCTCGTCTTCCGCAGCCGGCACGCCTTCCGGTACTTCGACGGACACCGGCGCGAGCAATGCTTCCCAGGTCTGGCCCACCGTCGACCGGAAGTAACGGTCCGCTTCTGCCAGCTGTTCTTCTGTATGTCGGGTCATGCGCTGATCTCCACTGTCGCCTTTCCAGATATCGTTCCAACCATCGAGCACTCGTTCACGAACACCTATTGCACCGGCGCACTGCGCGGGAATATCGCCGGCAGTGCGATCGTTTTCTGGGTCTGCGTCTTCGGGTCGATGTCGGTCAGCTGCCATGTCGCGAACACGCGCGTTTCACTGCGCGCCGGCTTGCCGTCCTCGCCCGCCACCAGGCTCTGCACCGGCACGCTGAAGCCGAGCAGGATCTGGTCGGGTTCTCTGGTCCGGGTATTGGGCAAACGATGGGCGTCGATGAAGCGCAGCAGCGCCCATGCACTTTCGATGCTGAAGGTCGCGGTCGCATCCCGGGTAGCGAGGTCCGGCTGGACCGGATCGCCCTGCGGGCGCCATTCGGAGCGCGCCGCCCAGCGCAGATGCAGCGCAAGCGGATCACCGGGCAACCACAGCAACGGCTTGAGGCCGTTCGGGAACACCGATTCGTCGTCCTGTACGGCCAGGCGCCACGTCAGCAGTTGATCGCCGCCGATCGATCTGGTCGGCTCAGCCGGGAAGGCAGCGCTCAGCCCGATCGCTTCCATCTGCCCGGGTGCGGCGAGATTGCCGGCGAAGAACGCGGCCATCGCATCGAGCTGCGCGACGAATGTCTTCGCCTCGCGCCAGCGATTGCTGTCCATCGCGTTCAGCGCAGCCGCAATGCGCTCGCGCTGATCGGCATAGTCGAGGAAGAATGCCCGCACCGCAGCAGGATTGGCATCGCGTGCGCCGGATTCGCCGAAGGGGTAGCGTCCCGCGAGTTCGCGATTGAAGCGCGTCGCGAGCGCGCCGTAGACCGCCTCGGCCTGCGCCTGACGCTGGTCGGTGCAGCGCAGCTGTACCTGACGCTCCAGCTTGCGACGCCGATCGGAGAACAGGTCGTTGCCATACTCGGGCGATGTATACGCCGCGAGTACGCTGGCGCAGTTGCTGTAGGTCATGCCGCTCAATTGGCCGATGAAATACGCATCGAGATTGGCGACCTGCCCTGCAGGCTCCTTGCCCTTGGTATAGCGATCGATCTCGTCGCGCGTGTTGCGCCAGAACGCCGCAGTCTGCGGCGTATCGCGCCAGGCATCGTCCACGCCGGGGGTGTCGCTGAGCAGCGTAAGGAACGGGTCGGCGTACCCCGCCAACACCTGTGCGCGCGCGACTTGGCGGGCGAGGAAGTCCTTGGTCACCGGCACGCCGCCCAGCGTGAACATCGCGTCGGTGCCAACCGCGACCGGAGGCGCATACAGGCGACTGCCGTCGGCGAGCGCGTCCACACCGCCGAGATTGTCCGCCGCGAAACCGCGCGCGCACTGACGCACTTCGGTGCCCCCGTCGGAGAAACCGTAGGAAGCGTATGCATTGAGCACCGTTTTCAGCCCATCGATGCCCTGCTCCAACTCGCCGCCGACCTGGGTCAATTGCGCGTCGGTGCGGTTCGCGGCTTCCAGGTTCGCCTGCGAATCGTTCGGCACCCGCTGTGCGCGCCGCAGGGTGTCGTCCAAAGCACGCGCCAGCGATTCGCGGGCAAGACTGTCGTACAGAGGACGACCGCCGTCCGCCAGCGCCGGCAATTTCCGCGATGTCGCGAAGGCTTCGTATTGACTGAGATAGCTGGCCGCTTCGGCGATTTCGTTGGCGCGCCAATCCGCTGCGGCGCCGACGCAGACGAAGGGGCGGGTCGCGGTGAGCTGCATGAAAGGCAGCTCAGCCAGCGCCGGCAATCCGGACAGCTCATTCTGCAGCTCTGGCGCAAGCACCAATCCGCCTTTGCCGGCAATGAACATCGGACCGTACGGCGCCAGGGTCATCGTCGCCAGCGCCTGCATCTCGGGCTGGTGGCATTGCTTGGGCCCGAAGCGCAGCAGCATGCCGGTCAGGCCGGGGATATTGCCGTAATACGCGATCAGCGCTTCGACATCGGCCTTGTTGGCGTTGACGATTTCCTGGCAGGGATTGCGCTCATCGGAAGACCCCAGCCAGGACCGCTGCACCCACGACAACCAGACACCCATGCGGCGGGTGTTGTCGAGGATCGGCGGCCGACCTTCGTTCAACAAAGCCAGCAGATCGTCGCCCACCGACACTTCGCGACTGAGGGCTGCGCGCAGGCTGGCGCTGCGGGCTTCCATCGCGGCAATCAGGCGCGCGTGCAACCCATTGGGCATGACCGGCTGACGCACATCGCCGATCTCGCGGAAGGCATCGTCCAGCACGCCGTCCTTGCGCCAAACGTCTTTTGGAAGCGCTTCGCCGAATGCGTATTTCGACAGCGCATCCAGCATCGCAATCAGCTGATTCTCATCCAACTCGTCGTTCTGCTCGGACAGCGTCCGGAAGCGCACCAGGTTGTCCTCCAGATCGCGCGACTCGACGACAAGCCGGCGGAACTCATCGCGCTGAGCGGACAGCGCGGACAACGCAGTGCCCTTCTCGGGATCGCGGGTGGCGGCCAGCAATTCGCCCGAGCGTTGCTCCAGCAGGCAGGACAAGGTGGGCAACAACACCTTCTCCACCGTCGAGCTCCCGACGGCGGCCGCGCTGCCACTGGTCAGACGGCCGTCCACCCAGGACAGCGGAATCACGACGTAGAGCGATCGGGTGTCGATGCGCGACACCTGCGCCAGCAGCGGATAGACATCTTCGCGCGCCAGACACTCGCCGCTGTCGGCGCTGGGAACGCGGGGTGCGACCTTGTCCAGCGAGTCGATGGCGGAGATCACAAGCCCGACCTGTTTCGACACCTTGTAGCCGGCGACGCCCAGCGCAACGAACAGGCCGATGCCCAGAGCGACAGCGGCGACCTGCAGCTGGCGGATCAGGCGATTGCGCGACCAGATGCCCTGCCGCGTCGGCTTGGCCAGCGCCGGCTCGCGAAGCAGCTTCTCCGACACCAGCGCATCGACGAAATCGACGTCGCTGCGCAGGCCTTCCGCGCTGACGCCATCGGCCTCGACCGACCCGGTGAAATACATGCCGCGGAACAGGTAGCCGCTCTGCCATGCGGTGGTTCGGAACACCGTTTCCAGCCACTGCGTCAAAGGGCCATGAAGGCCTCTGAAGTATGTGGGGAACAGAAAAAATTCATCGACATCATCGACCTTGTCCCTGCGTGCCGCGACATCGGCCTGGATCTCGCGCATGCGCGCGCCGATCAGGTCGAATGCGTTGTCCGCCCATACCGATGGCTGCTGCGATTGATCCTGCGCGATGGCCGAATAACCGGCCATTTCGCCAAGCCGCGCCGGATCCTGGTTTTGCCAGAATGCGCTGAACCCTGGGATATCGTCGCAGTGCGTGATGACCACATAAGCGGGCAGCATGAATTCGACGCTGGCCTGCAGCCGACTGAGCTGGAGGTTGACGCTTTCGGCAAGCGCGATGCGTTGCACAAGATTGGCTTTGCGCAGCGTGCGCGCCGACACGCAGACCACGATGCCGTCGAGAGGCCGCTCCGGTCGCAGGTCGTTGAGTTCCTTCAGCCCCAGATTCCACTGTTTGGCTTCGTCGCTGCCGTCGTCGGCTGCGCACAGCTTGCCGTCGCTGTCGATCAACACGCCGTAACGGAAGTACGCCCACTGCATGCCCTGGGCGCGCAACTGGTCGGCATGCTCGGGCGGTGGATGGCGCCAGGTCTCCGATACCGATGCGATCAGACTGCTCTTGCCGGCGCCCTGCTCACCAACGACCAACAGCCAAGGCTGGGCATAGCGCCACTCGCGCCGCGTCGAAATGTAGTCGATGGCGGCAAGCGCGCGCTGGAAATATGCCTTCACCCGCGCGCAGATGCCGCATGTCCCTTCAGCATCGCCAAGCGTGACGATCGCCGGTTTGCGAAGCCGCCGCACGACCAGAAACACGAGGATCGCAGCGACCAGCAGGCCGACTCCGCCGAGCGATGCCTTCAGCAGATCGATCTTGCTCAGATCCAGCGTACCCAAGCCGATCGCATTGAGGTCGATCGTAGTCTGACTGGCTGCGCCCTGTGCCGCTGCACTCGGGGCTGCTGCAGTCGGAGCTGCCGCACTCGGAACTGCTGCAGTCGAAGCTGCTGCGGTCGGAGCTGCTGCAGCCGGGGCTGCTGCGGTCGGAGCTGCTGAAGCCGGGGCAGTCGCGCTTTGAGCAGCCGCGCCCTGGCCAGTCTCGGCAAGCGCGGTCGAAGATTGCAAGGCGGTGGCGATCATGCGCATTCAGCCGCTCCCGACCGTGCGACGGAAGGGTTCGAGCAGCCACAGCCACATGACGCTGGAGATCAACAGATACGCGATCAGCACCATGACCGAAGCCGTGTACCAGGGCGACAGAGGTGCGAGACGCTCGGGCGTCCCGCCCGTTTGCAGCCCGGTCATCGTCTGCGGGAAAGCCATTGCCGTCTCGCGTTTGCCGTGCTCGCGTTCGACCAGCATGTACAACCGGTTGCGCAGCGCATCCAGCTCGGCATTGCTGCGCGTGCCGCGAAAACGCCCCTGGAAGCCCAACTGCAACCCCATCAGCAGCACCGCCGCCAGATCCACCTGCAACGGATCCGGAATCTGCACGGCCAGAAGCTCATTGGCCATGTCGAAAAAGCGGGTGCCCGCATTGTGCGACTGGAACAGTTGGCGCTCCAACAAGGATTCGACCCAGGCATCGCGTCCGGCCCAATCGACTTCAAGGATGAAGATCTCATCGGTCACCGCCGCCATCGCATACATGGCCTTTCTATAGGCTTCGATTTCGGTCGGTTTGCCGTTGCGCGACACTTCTTTTTCCTGCAGCCGCAGCACCGCCGCGAACCTGGCGCTCAGCCGTGCGGCGAGATCGCGCGGACTGGTCAGCGATGATTCGTCGCCCACCGAAAACACCGTGCCCAGGCGACCGTCGGCGATCGCCCGTTTGGCCTCCACCACCGAATCGAAAAATTCGGCGAATCTGGCCAGCAGGAACAGCGGGGCGCCAATGCGCTCAGGCATGTCCGGACTCCGCCGACGATGCTGCCGCCGTTGCGCCGCCCGCCTTTCGTTTGCGGTGGTGGAGAATGATCGCCGCTGGCGCATGCTGCGCATCGCCCATCACCAGCATCAACTGGCCGGCACGGAAACTGTCGACCAGGCCCTGCGGCATCTCCAGGCGTTCGCTGCTGACCGCGCAGATCATGGCATCGGCGCGCAAACCCAGACGTGTGACTTCGCTCGGATTGAGCATGCGCACTGTGGCACCGGTCAAGCGCCGCTGACGGAGTACAGGCATCAGATCGGTGCTGGCGATCCAGGCCTGACTCAGCCACGTGTGCATTTCGCTCGCGCTCTGTCCTTCGCGCTTGCGCAATTCGAGATAGACCGTCTGCGGGCTGTCGTCGGGCAGCTGCCGTGTGTACGCACCGTCGCTGAGATGGGTGAATTCCGGGCTGTCCCAATCGGTTTTGACCGTCGCCAGCTTGCGCTCGACGAACGCCAGCGCCGCCAGAAACTGCGGTTGGCAGTCGTCATGGCGGTAGGGCTCCATCCTCAGAGGACACGGGTTTCCGCCCAGCGCCGCCATGCGCCCCACGATCTGCGCCATCGCCCACCATGCCTGCTGGAGAGACGACATCGGATCGAACAGGATGGTGTCGATCAGCGGCAGACAGGCTGCGATCTCGCGACCGATGCGCAATTGCATCTTCTCCGCGTCGCTCAGCACGGCAACGACCTCCGGCCCATCCTCTTCGCTGGTACCGATCAGCTCATGCAGCTTGTTCCACATCTGCTCGCGCAGAGCGACGAAGTTCGCCTGCAATCCACGCGTGCCCAGGAAGGCGGACGCACCGATGCGGAACATCGGTGGGTGATAGCTGGTCAGCGACATCGTGCCGTAGGCATCGCGGATGATATCCAGCAGC
>JBIITV010000164.1:0-9125 GCA_044340325.1 Lysobacteraceae bacterium | reverse complement strand
CACATTGCGGCAGATCCAGTGAGCCCGATCAGCGCGAAAATGATTGGCACGGTCCATGCTTTCAATCACTGTGAAACACCCGTGCAGCGTGACCCGCCCCAGCAGGCTAGACCGACCCTTAAAACTTGAGGAGTCCCCATGCAACTCGATGCAAACGCCGTCAATGTCAGCGACGACACCGTCGTCGCGCGACTCTACGACCTCTCCCGCCAGGGAGATACCACTACCCGTGAGTACCAGCTGCTGGACTACGTAATCCAGAAACGTCTGCAGCAGACCTACGGCGGTGAGTTCACCCGGACCGCGTACGCGGCTTGAGGGCATGCCGTCCGGTCAGCTCCCGCCGAAAGCGGGGCTGACCAGGCGACGTACGAACTGGGCGGCCAAGTCCGGCTGTTGCAGCAGCGTGAACACCATTCCGTACAGCGCACCCCACAGATGCGCACTGTGGTTGATGTTGTCGCCACCGCGCCTTTCCATCCAGATGCTGTACCAGATATACAGCCCGGCGAAGATGAAAGCCGGCACCGGGATCGGAATGAAAAAGAGATAGATTCCATTCCAGGGGTCGAGCAGGATCGAGGCGAACAGGACCGCAGAGACCGCACCGGACGCCCCGAGGCTGCGGTAGCTCGCATCGTGCCTGTGCTTCATGAAGGTCGGCAGGATCGCGATCACCACGGCCGAGAGGTAGAACAGCAGATAGCCGACCGGGCCGATACGGTCGCTGAAGTAGCGTTCCATCACCTGTCCGAACGAATACAGCGTGACCATGTTGAAGATCAGATGCATGCCGTCGGCATGGATGAAGCCGTGCGTCAGCAGCCGGTCGTATTGTTGTCGACGGTCGATCGCAGGCGGCCACAGGATCAGCCGGTCGAAGAGCGACTGCCGTTCCCAGGCCTGCCAGGACACCAGCGCAGTCACCACGACCAGGGCGAGCGTGATGTAACCGGTCATGTCGCGAACCCGCTCAAGCGGAGACCTGCGCAGACATGCCCGCGATCAGGCTGCGAGATCTCATGTTGCACGATAGTAATCCTGTAGCGGGTAGCGCCTGGCATACCAGGCGAAGATCAGCGCCGCCACGAATGCGAAACCGGCGAAGAAGAACATCAGGAAGGCGTTCTCGCTCAATCCGGTGCTCGCGATCTGCGCCATCGCGGTTTCGTTGCGTACGGCGGCGTTGGTCAGCAGTACCCACACGTTGCCGAACGTCACCGACAGCATCCAGAAACTCATGATCACGCCCTTCATCCTCGGCGGCGACTGGCTGTAGGCGAATTCCAGACCGGTGGCAGACACCAGCACTTCGCCGAAGGTCAGTAACGCATACGGCGCGATCTGCCAGGCCAGCGACACCGGGTCGCCGCCGTCGATCCAGATCTGGAGAATGCCGGCCACCACCCAAGCCAGACCGGAGAACGCGATACCGAAACCCATCCTGCGCAACGCGGTGACTGTGAAGCCGAGTCTGGTCAACAGCGGATACAGCACCAGGTTGTTGAATGGAATCAGCAACATCACCAGCAGTGGATTCAACGCCTGCATCTGACCGGCGTCCTTCACCAGCCAGCTCGGCCACCACCACTGATCGTGCGGCAGCATCATCGTCTTGCCCTGCAGCACCCATGTCGATGCCTTCTGATCGAACAGCGACCAGAACGGGCTGACGATCGCGAAGATGATGAGGATGCGCAGTACCGCACGCACGCCGTCGACCGCTTCGTCCGAGTATGCGCCGCGCGCGCGCTCCAACTGCATGGCCGTGCCCACGCCGCCGAACAGCAGGATCGCCCCGAGCGCGAGACAGAACGAAATCACGAAACCGAAATCCTTCGGCCACCATGCGGGCGACAGCGCCCAACCGATCAGCAGAACCGCCGCGATCACGATCCCGCTCAGCGCCACTGCACTGCCCGCACCCGTCTGTCCGCCGGTTCCGCCACGCAGTGCGGACATCACCACGTTCATGAATGCGTCCGGGTCGCGCGGCGCCGGCGGGACGTTGACGTATTTCTTGCGGCCCAGCCAGAAAATGATCGTGGCGATGAACATCAGCACGCCCGGAATACCGAACGCGATCGCCGGACCATAGCTGCTGAGGATTCTGGGCATCAGCAACGAGGCGAAGAACGAGCCGAAGTTGATGGTCCAGTAGAAGGCGTCGTAGACGATCTTGGCCAGATGCTTGTTCGACTGGGTGAACTGGTCGCCGACGAACGACGACACCAAGGGCTTGATGCCGCCCGAGCCCAGCGCGATCAGGAACAGACCGATGTAGAAACCGGTGCGATGCCCCTCGAACAACGCCAGACAGGCATGGCCGACGCAGTAGAGCAGCGAGAGCCAGAAGATGGTGTGGTACTTGCCGAAGAAGCGATCGGACAACCAGCCGCCGAGCAGCGGGAAGAAATACACGCCGATGACGAAACTGTGGAATACCTCTTTGGCCATGCCCTCGCGTTCGGCCTGGGGCAGATACGAGAGGATCACGCTGCTGATCAGGAACGAGACCAGGATGTTGCGCATCCCGTAGAAGCTGAAACGCTCGCAGGCCTCGTTGCCGATGATGTAGGGGATCTGCCGCGGCAGTTTCGCGGCGGCTTCAGGCGTCGTGGCTTCCACAGCGGTCGTCATGGATCAGCGTCTCGAAAAAGGCGTGGGGACGCCGGTGGAGGTGTGCACCCGAGTGTAGAGGGGATACGGGCGCGGCGCATGCCCCAAATACGGCTCAGGATAGGGTCGATGCGTTCAGCAATGGCCGGTCACGCCCACTCGGTCAAGCCTTCGCGCTTGTAGAGCGCTGCAAAGGAAGGCCGGGCCTTCGTTCGTGTCGCCAGCGCAGCCAGATGCGGCCAGGCGATGGCCTGCTTGGGCATATTGCGCGACCAGCGCATCAGCATGGTCAGATAGAAATCGGCGGCGCTCGGACGCTCGCCCAGAAGGTACGGGCCATGCGCAGCGAGGTGATCGTCGATGCGCTGCCACTGAGCTTCGATCCGCGGCTGCACGCTGCTGCGTACCGTCTCCGCATGGGCCTCGCCCGCCGGCTCGTGCGGATACCACCACTGCCGGAACAGCGGCTGCACCATGTTCGCGAGATTGAACATCCATTGCGTGTAATCGATCCGCTGCGGCGCCGACAGCGCCGGTGCAAGACCTGCTGCAGGAAAAGCATCGGCGAGGTGCATCAGCAGCGCGGCCGCCTCGTAGTGCGGCTGTCCGTCGATCACCAGCGTCGGCACCACCCCGTTCGGATTGAGCGCCAGATAGTCCGGATGTTTCTGCGCGCCGACAGTGGTATCGACAAGTTCGAGCGCATGCGGCACATCAAGCTCGATCAGCATCCAGTGGACGACGAGGCTGGCAGCGCCCGGCGCGTAATACAGCGTATGGGTGGCAGCGGACATGACGCCTCCGGAATCTCAAAGAGGCCAATCTTCGCATGCCCTCCAAGCGGCTTGCATATGACCATCGACATGCACGCAGGAGGGCCGTTGGCGGCACAATGCGCAATTGCCTTCGAAGCCATACCGCCATGCGCCCTGCTCTGTCGATCGCGTCGCTCCTGCTGCTGCTTGCAGCGCCCCTCGCCGCACCGGCGCGCGCCGCAGTCGATCTGACCACCGAGGCCGAACGCAGCGCCTACGCGCGTACCGGCCGCTATGACGAGGTTATCGCGCTTTGCGAAGCCTTCGCGGAGCGCTATCCCGGCAGGGTGCGCTGCATCGACTTCGGCACCACGCCCGAAGGCCGGCCGATGAAGGCGCTGATCGCCAGCGACAGCGGTGCATTGACCGCCGACGCCGCGCGTGCGGCGGGCCTGCCGGTCGTACTGGTCCAGGGTGGCATCCATGCCGGCGAAATCGATGGCAAGGACGCGGGGTTTCTCGCGCTGCGACAGGCACTGGAGGGCAAGGCCGCGCGCGGCACGCTCGAGAAGCTCGTGCTGATCTTCGTCCCGGTGTTCAATGTCGATGGCCACGAACGCTTCGGCGCCTGGAACCGCCCGAACCAGAATGGCCCTGCCGAAATGGGCTGGCGCACCACCGCCCAGAATTACAACCTCAATCGCGACCATGCCAAGGCCGATACGCCGGAGATGCAGGCGATGCTGGCGCTGGAGAATGCGTGGGATCCCATCGCGACCATCGATCTGCACGTTACCGACGGCGCAAAATTCGAGCATGACGTATCGATCCAGGTCGAACCGGTCCACGCAGGCGACGAAGCGCTCCGCAGCGCAGGCCTGACGTTGCGCGACGGCACCATCGCGGCGCTGCGCAAACAGGGCTCACTGCCGGTGGCGTTCTATCCGTCGTTTGTCGAAAACGACAACCCGGCCTCGGGCTTCGTCGATGGCGTGTCGCCGCCGAGGTTTTCCATCGGCTATTTCCACCTGCGCAACCGCATGGCGATGCTGGTCGAAACACATGCATGGAAGGATTATCCGACCCGGGTACGGGTCACACGCAACGCCGTGATCGCCGTGCTGGAGCTTGCCGCGAAGCACGGCCGCGACTGGCGCCGCATCGCACAGGAAGCGGACGTGCGCGCCGCTGCGCTCGGCGGCCGCACAGTTCCGCTGACCTGGGAGGCCAGCGACAAGGTGCGCAGCATCGATTTCCGCGGTTATGCGTACACCCGTACGCCGTCCGAAGTTTCCGGCGCACTGATGACGCGCTACGACGACACCAAGCCGCAGATCTGGCATGTTCCGCTGCGCGACGAGATCGTCGCCGGTATCAGTATCGTCGCGCCCAAGAGCGGCTACGTCGTATCGCCCGCCTATGCCCCGATGGTGGCCGCGAAACTCCTGCAGCACGCCATCGATTTCACCTCTATCGGCAGGACATTGCCGCAGGCGAAGCTGGAAGTCTTCCGCGACGAAACACCCACTTTCGCTGCGGCATCCTCTGAAAGCCACCAGCGGCTGACCGTCGATGGCGCATGGAAGGCGGAAACCCACGTCATCGGCGCAGGCGCGCTGTTCGTGCCGATCGCGCAGCCGAAGGCGCGCTTGCTGATGTCGCTGCTGGAACCGTTGGCGCCCGATTCGCTGCTCGCATGGGGACATTTCAACAATGCCTTCGAGCGCAAGGAATACATGGAGGATTACGTCGCCGAGGACGTCGCCCGCGAAATGCTCGCACGCGACCCTGCATTACGGGAGCGCTTCGAGCGCAAGCTGGCGGAAGATGCGAAATTCGCCGCCGACCCGCAGGCGCGGCTGGATTACTTCTATCGTCTGCACAGCGCATGGGACGAACGCTATGGGCTGTATCCGGTGATGCGGACGGACGAAACGTTGCACTGAGGCCCGCTGCTCAGACATCGGGTCTGCAATTTCCGTAAATCCAGTCCCGTGTACGCTTCGACGCGAGGGTCGTGCGATGTTATGGCACAGCTCCGCAGAGAATCGATACGGTCAGAACGGACGGGGCAGCCCCACCGCCGGCGTCAGGAACCAGTACGCGCCGATCAACACCGCGCCCCACCAGACCAGTTTGAACACGAATTTCACCACCTTGATGGCGAAGTACGCTGCGACGATCGCCAGTACGAGGCCGATCCAGCCGACATCCACCATGAAGGTCTCCCGTTGGGTGCGCGCCGTTCAGGCGCTCGATATGGCAGCCGCAGCCGACGCACTCATGTCGCGGTGGCCGGGCCGATGGCGGATTCTGACGCTTCCGCAGAAAAAATGGGAGCGAGCGCGGCATCGAGCGCGATGCGGTCGTCGAACACGAAGCAGTGGCCGGCGTAACCGAACCCACCGACCGCTTCGAAGTAACCGAGGATCCCGCCATCGAGTTGCACGACATTGTGCATTCCCTGCGCATGCATCCACAGCGCGGCTTTCTCGCAACGGATCCCGCCGGTGCAGAAACTGACCACGGTGGCATCCGCCATGTCCTCACGGCGCGCCAGTACCGCATCCGGCAACTCGGTGAAGTTGTCGATGGGCAGCACCATCGCGCCGTCGAACGTGCCGTATTCGACCTCCTCGCGATTGCGGGTATCGAGCAACAGCAACCGGCGACCGTGGTCGTCTGCGCCCTGCCCGATCCATCGCGCGAGATCCAGCGACGATACGGTGGGCGCGCGTCCATCTCCCGGCCATGTGTCCGGCCGACGGAAGCTGATGATTTCCGGCTTGACCTTGACCTTGAGACGGGAGAAGGGCACCGCACCGGAACCGCTGGTTTTCACCGCGATATCGGCAAACCGGGGGTCCTCGCGCAGAGATGCGACGAATGCATCGATCTTCGTCGCTTCACCGGCCAGGAACAGATTGATGCCCTCGCTCGCCACCAGCACGGTGCCGCGCAATTCGCCCGCCTCCGCGCTGGTCAGCAGCTGTGTCGCCAGCGCATCGGGATCCGCGACCGGAACGAAATGGTATGCGGCGATGTTCTTGATCGGATGGACAGTCGTCATGGCTGACCGACCAGCGCATGCTGCAGATTGCGCCGCGCCTCCGCCTCCAGCCGATCGCGGAAGAAATCGCTCAGGAAGATCCGCTCGGCGGCAAGCAGCGTCCTGAAGAATTTACGGCGCTTGATGCGATAGAGCCATCGCGGCACCGCGCGATATTCTTCGGCGATAGCGCGGTCGTACGCGGCGAAGACGTCGGGCGCAGCGCCCAGGATGGCCATGTCGCAATCCAGGAACCGGCGCGCATCCTCGCCGGTGTCTCCGTCTCCGGCCTCATGCGCGGCCAAGGCGCCGTGGCGGGCGGTCAGCATGATGAGTTCGGCGACGCGATGCGTATCGACGCCGCCCTCCGGCTGCCAACACTGGAGATGTTCCATCGCAAGTCGTGCGGACAGCGCTTCATTGTCGTGACGTCCCGGCACGTAGATGGCATCGTGATACAGCACGGCCAGCCACACTTCGAGCGGTTGATGCCAACCCACCTCCTCGGCGACAGCGCGATAGTGTCCAAGAACATCCTGGACATGACCGAAGTGGTGATACGCGCGCGGGGGTGCGGTATACGCCGCCCGCAATGCGGCGAGCTGCTCGCTCGGAAGCGACCATCCGCCTTGTTGGATATCGCAATTCGTCGCCAAGGCGGTATACCGGAGAAACCGCTCAGCCGCGATCGAATGCCAGGCGGCCAGAGGCAACCGTCGACACGTACGACAAGCAGCGACGGATCAGAGAGCCACCACCATCATCCGCCGACCACACTCAAGCTTGGCGTGCGCTTGGCCGATTTGTAGTCCGCCGCCGTCTCGGCAGTGTAGGCACAGACGCGGTTCCGGCCTTCGTTCTTGGCGCGGTAGAGCATCTGGTCCGCGTGCGAAAGCAGGCGCGACAGGTCGTAACCGGACTGCGCCGTGGAGCTTACGCCGAAGCTGGCCGTCACCACGAAGGAATAGCCGCATTCCCGGGTGTCGATCTGCGCCAACTGCGAGCGACAGTCTTCCGCCAGGCGGGCCGCTGTGGCCAGATCGAGTCCGCGCAGCAGTACCGCGAACTCTTCGCCGCCGATGCGACCGAGGTAATCCACCTTGCGACAGTGCGCGGAACAGGTCTTGCCGACCTGTTTGAGCACCCAGTCGCCGGCACCATGGCCATAGGTGTCGTTGATCGCCTTGAAGTGATCCAGATCGAACATGACCAGCGCGGCCGATTCCCCGGCGCGCGCGGCGTCCACGAGGGAACGCTCGGATTTCTTCGTGAAGAAGTGCCGATTGCCCAGTCCTGTCAGGGTGTCGGTCTGTGCCAGTCGCTGCAGTTGGCGCTGGTGGCGCTTGATCTGGATCGCCCAGAAAATGATGCCCGCAAGCACCAGCATCAGAAACACCATGGCCAAACGCGCCTTCTGCGCGCTTTCACGCTCGAGATTCTGCTGAAGGCGCAGGACCTGGTAGTTTTTCTTCCACAGTTCGATCTGCTGCGACTGCTGCTCGGTCTGGTGGCGGAACATGACCAAGGCCACTTCGCGCGCTTTCACGTCGCCGAGGTAAGTCTTCTCGGCATTCGCGTACTGCTTGAACAGTGCCAGTGATGCGTCTTTCTGGCCGCGCAGTTCGGCAATCTGGTACAGGGTGTTGTAGGCGGTGACCAACGCCTTCGTGGACTTGATCGCATCGCCGAGTTCGACCGTCGCCATCGCTTGGGCATGGGCCGCCGCCACATCACCCTTCTTGAGCTTCAGTTCGCCCAGCAAAGAGCGGATCTCGGCGATCAGGAGCGGGTATTTGGTGGCGAGAACGTCTGGAAGCGCCTGCTCTTCGAGCAGCGCGACCGCCTTGTCTATTTCGCCCTCTTTGGCCAGGAATCGTGCGCGTGTGGCGCGAAGCGTGCTGACCGCCATCAGCTCGGGGATCTTCCGGCAGTCTTCCACCATCGCATTGAAGACGCTCTCGGCCAGCGGGGCCTGATTGAGCACCTGTTGGGATTCGAGCTTGATGCTGCTGGCGAAACACCGGACTCGCGGGGCGGGAGAATCCTTGAGGATCTCGTCGGCATACTTCAGACCGAGCGCATGCTGCCCCATCTGGTTGTAGAACATCGCCGCAGCACCGATGCCATCGTGGCGAATATTCTTGTTCTTGACCTTGCTGCGCATCTCCACGGTGCGATCGAGATAAAGCAGACCGGTCGCGAAATCGCGATTGAGCGCGGTCAGATTGGCGATCAGGCTTCCTGTGCGGAACTTGAGGTCGACGTCTTTGACCTGCTTGTACAGCGCCACAGACTGTTTGAGGCCGTCGTCCACGCGATTCTGGTAGATCGTGCGGAACGCCTTGAGATAACGCAGTTTCTGGGATTCGAGACCTGTCGCTTCGGCCTTTCGCTTTTCGAGGTCGGCGAGCAAATCGGAAAAACGCCTGGGGTTGGAGCTCCTGACCGCATCCGCTTCGGCAAGCAGATCGCCGTAAGACGACGATGCCGCAGACGTGGACACTACCGGCATCATGACGAGCAGGAATAGAAACAGTGTTTTGAGCATCCTTTGCACGACTCACCCCAAGCGCTTGAATTTCAGAACCGGTACCGCCGGGAAATCACTCCGATTTCGACGGCTCTTCCGGCGTTTCACCTTCCTGATCCGGAGTTGGAGACCGCTTTTCCTCTTCCTCGGAAGGACTGAACACCAGACACAA
>JBIITV010000045.1:0-31354 GCA_044340325.1 Lysobacteraceae bacterium | reverse complement strand
ATCCTGCCGAAGAAGCTGGACGAGGAAGTGGCGCGTCTGCACCTGGAAAAAATCGGCGTGGTGCTGACCGAGCTGACCACCGAACAGGCCGAGTACCTGGGCGTCTCGAAGGACGGCCCGTACAAGCCGGAGCATTACCGCTACTGATCCACGCGGCTGCATGCAAAACAAAAAACGGGCGCTTCGGCGCCCGTTTTTTGTAGGGCGGGTTTCAACCCGCCATTACGGCCACGTGTGATTGCTTAGTTCATGGCGGGTCGAAACCCGCGCTACTCGCTGCTCGTTTACTTACAAGAAAAAGGCGTGCGGCCATTTGCACGCATATCCGAATTGCTTAGATTGAAAACTGGGAGGTCAACCCCGCTCCACTTCCTGTAAAGATCGGCAATCTCTTGAGCGTCAGCACGATTGCCGTCAGAAGCAGAGGCACATCCGGTCAGATAATAGACGCCGGTAATAACGTTGTTTTTTGCAAGCGCGCTCGTTGAATACGCATCCCAGTTGAACAGCACGAACTCATTGACAGGCCATGCGGTAGAGCTCAAATCAATATTCTTTCGAGCTGCCACCCAGATGTCGAATTGAGACTTTGATAAAGAACAAATCAAAGATCCTGCATAGGATGCGTATTGGCCGCTGTCATCAGTCAGAAGGTTATTGAAATCGGCCGTGTATTGAGCAACGTCTTCGGAAGCCGGACACGCCCCTTGGGCGTCTGTTTTAACGATCCCTGGGTTTTGCGTCACCCCACAACCCATCTTTATCCTGTTGCCGGTATCGCCATCCAACGGATACATACAACCCAAGTTGCCACTCTGATTCATATAGACATTGCTGAAGATCAAACCGTACTTCTTGTTGTCCGTGTTGCTGCAAACAACCTCATCGGGACGCTGGCTGTTTCTGCCATTGATCAAAGTGTCGAGCCTGAGGTACGTCCAAGAAGACGAATCATCCCATCTATTGGTTATCGGATCTTTGTTTGATCCACACCATGGCAGAAAGACAGGCGGCGACATGTTCATGAACGCGCCACAGGTTTTTGACGCATCCACGGGCAGGGCATTCAGAGCCTTCATGTCAAGCTCGGAGGGAGTGGTCCCTGGTCCGTGAATAGTGTGGACAATCAAGCCGGAATCCAAAGGCAAATTACCGTTGATGTCCAAGCCTTTTAGCGTGACGAAGTTATTGTTCATCAGCCCTGCCGATTGCGAACAGAGGCTTGATTGCTGAGCATTTCCATCTGCCGCTGATACAACGCGACTCAGAAAAATCGCAGAACAAGCGAAAAGTATCTTTTTCCTCAATTTGATCGATGGATGCATAGATTGGGGCATGATTTTTGTGAACTCCATTCTGCAAATGAGTGCGCCTAAGCGCCTGATTCCTGAGTCGAGCCCTCGCGTGTGGCGAGGCCACGCTGCATACCGGCGAATCGCTTAACCCTTAGGTTCGGTCATCGCCCAGCCATTCAACCATCGACCAACACCAAGCTGGGTCGATGGCCCAGCCTACGTGTTTCTATTCACGGCCGCCACCCGGCGTTCCCCTCCCAAAATGCCACACCTCGCAGATACGCCTCACGATCCAACGACACCCCCGAACCACCCTCCTCCACGCCCAGCGCATTGCGCATCATCGTGATCGGCGTCATCGGCGTTTCCTCAGGCGTCATCGTGTATAGGCAACCAACGACGCCCCAGTCGGCGTCGATGGGCGCGCCTTCTTTCGCCATCTGTTCGCGGCTGTAGAGAATGGGGATCAGATATTCCGCGACCGGCGGCTCCACGCCTTCGAACCAGCGCACCAGCACCGGCAGTTCGCCCTTCGTGCGCGCTTCGTAGGCCGTGCGCAGTCGATGGCAGTTGCCGTCATCAATCGGAATGGTCATGCAGCGCGTCGACGTCCAGTTGCGATGCACGTGCAACTTGCAGAACGGCGCGTAGCCATCGAGCACCGCCAGCGGCGTCTCTGCGTTGAGGCGACGCTCGAAGTCTTCGGGCGTGCAGTCCTGGATGGTGTTGCGGCGGGGCTCGCGTGGAAACAGGCGGGGGCGGGCGAAATCGGTCAGGACGATGGACATCGGAGGCGTGGAAGGGCGGAACCGGGGCTCAGGGTAACGCCTCCTGGCCGGCAACCTCGGCCCGGATCGAGGCCGCCGGCACCACGACGCACATTCATCGCGATAAAGAGATATTATTCTGGCGATACGACCGGATGCCGTCATGACTGCCATTTCCTTCGAGTTCTATCCCCCAAAAACCGACGAGCAGCGCGCGCAGCTCGACCGCACCGCAGAAAAACTCAAACCGCACGCGCCCGAATACGTGTCTTGCACGTTCGGCGCCGGTGGTTCGACGCTCAGCTATACCTCCGAAACCGTGCGCCATCTCAAACAGGAGCATGGCTTTGACGCCGCGCCGCATCTCTCGTGCATGGGCGGCAGCCGCGAAGAGATCCGCGAGCTGCTGCAGCTGTATCGCGCGCTCGGCTGCAAACGCATCGTCGCGCTGCGCGGCGACCTGCCCTCGGGCATGGGCCATCACGGCGACCTGCGCTACGCATCGGACCTGATCGCATTCATCCGCGGAGAACACAACGATCACTTCCACATCGAAGTGGGCGCTTATCCGGAAACCCATCCGCAGGCCGAGGATGCGCTCGCCGATCTGCGTCACTTCAAGACCAAGATCGACGCCGGCGCCGACGGGGCGATTACCCAGTACTTCTACAACGCCGACGCGTATTTCCGCTTCGTCGACGATGTGCGCAACCTCGGCGTGGATGTGCCGATCGTGCCCGGCATCATGCCGATCTCCAATTTCACCCAGCTCAAGCGCTTCTCCGACAGCTGCGGCGCGGAGATTCCGCGCTGGATCGGCAAGCGCATGCAGGCGCTGGGCGACGACGCCGATGGCATCCGCGAATTCGCGGCGGATCTGGTGGCGGCGATGTGCAAGCGGCTCATCGACGGCGGTGCGCCTTCGCTGCATTTCTACACGTTGAATCTGGCGAAGCCGACGCAGGCGGTGCTGGCGAGGATGTGATCGCTTTGTAGGAGCGGCGCAAGCCGCGATGATCCGATGGGGGCAATACGCCGGCTGTTCATCGCGGCTTGCGCCGCTCCTACAGGGTTATGTGCGAGCCAATGGCGCGCAAGGTTGCAATGCGTTCAATCACTTTCGCGAAGCCCTCCATGGCGGCACGCATCAGGCTTCGGATCGCCCGGTCCACACATCGGTGTGTGGGCGTTCGCTGACGCGGGCGGCTGTGCCGCGCAAGCGCATCAACTCATCCGGCCCGGCGCAGCGCGCCGGGCGTTCGCTGAGGCCGCACGGCAATGCCGTGCGAGCGGCCTCAGCTCACCCAGCCTGCGACTACGAACAACGCCAGGATCGTCAGCCACAGCAGCAGGATCCGCCAGATCAGACTCATCGCGTCGCGCAGTTCGGGAGACTCGCCGAGCTGCACCCAGGCATTGCCGGGGGTAGCGCCTTCTTCGATGAGTTCCTGGGTTTCCTCGGCGATCTCGCAGCGCACGCTGGCACGGGCGGCGGCACCCAGATGGGCGTGATCGAGCCGCAGCGAAGCGCCTCCGGCATCGCGCCAGACGCCGAGCACCGTATCGAAGTTGCCGACCAGCGCGAGCGACAGCGTCATCGCCTGCGCGACCGGCCAGTTGAGGATTGCGAACAAGCGGCGCGCACCGTCGCGCGTGGATGCGGGCAGCGCGTCGGCGAACCCGCCTTCGGCGGCAAGCGCGGTCAAGCGATACAGCGCGGCACCCGCCGCGCCCAGCAGCAGGAACCAGAACAGCACACCGAACCAGCGGCGCAGTGCGCTGGCGAAAACGCCTTCCACCATCGCAGCGGGATCGCCAGGACTGCCATCGGGATGCGCGCACAGACGGATCGCGGCGGCACGGCGCAGGTTCGCATCCTCGGCATCGATCACGGCGGAGACATCGGCATCGAGGTCGCGCGGCCCCCAGACATAGAACAGCACCGCGACGCCGAACAGCAGGCCGACCACACCGGCCAGCGGCGAGTGCAGCGCGAATTGGAACAACGCGACCAGCAGGACCGGCGGTACCAGCGCCAGCGCGATGCCGTAGCGGCCCTGCCAGAATACCGAGCCGCCTTCATTGGCTTCGGCGCTGCTGCCTTCGGTGCTGCTGCCTTGAGCGGTGCGGCCGCCGCCGCGCGCGTCGAACCACCGCAGCCACACGCCGAACCAGTCGTACTGGCGCACGGAGGCGGCCAGCCCCGGCGCGAGATGGCCGAGCGCCAACGCGAAGATCACGGCGATCAGAGTGGCGGACATGGCGGCAGTCTAATCCACCCGACCGGCATCGATACCGGAGACGGGATCGGTGCCTGCGTACCAGCATTCGATCAGCCAGCGCGAGATCGAGATCGACGGCGACAGCAGCAGACCCGCGTCGGCGGTCTCGCCGCGCAGCGCGGCACCGACTTCGTCTCGGCTGAACCATCGCGCGTCTTCCAGCTCTTCGTTGGCCTGCGGCGGATCGGGCTCGCCGTCGGCGATGAAGCCGAGCATCAGCGACGATGGAAACGGCCACGGCTGTGAGGCCAGATAGCGACTGCCGCGCACGCGAACGCCGGATTCCTCCATCACTTCGCGCGCGACCGTCTGCTCCAGGGTTTCGCCGGGCTCGACGAATCCGGCCAGGGTGGAATAGCGACGCGCCGGCCAACTGGCCTGACGGCCCAGCAGCAGGCGCTCGCCATCGGTGACGGCGACGATCACGGCAGGATCGGTGCGCGGGTAATGCTCGAGTCCGCACTGCGCGCAGCGGCCCTGCCAACCGCCGCGCACGAACGCGAGGGCACCGCCGCACGCGCCGCAGAACCGGTGCCGCTGCTGCCAGTGCAGCACCGCGCGCGCCTGCGCGAACAGCGTCGCCTCGAACGGCGTCCACTGCGCGGCGGCCGTGCGCAGATCGACGCGTCCATCCGTCTTGTTTTTCGGTTCGAAGGATGCGGGGCCGGCGAACATGGCGTCCACACCGGCTTCCGCCTGCGCGAACCAGGCTTCATCGCCACGCATGCCTAGAAAAATCGCGGCCTCGGGCGTCTCGGCGAGATCGCCGCCGCGCGCGGCGGCCAAACGGCCATCCTCGGCGGCGGCGGTGCGTCCGTCGCCATCGATCAGCAGCACGCGCGCATTGAGCCAATGGGCATGCAGCGCATCGCAGTTGTCGCGGAGCGCATCGGCACGATCGAGAGCGTCCTCGACGAAAGCGAAACGGGGCGTCGGCAAGCGATCGGCGGCGGTCATGCGGTCAGGCGCTGAAGCTGCTGCCGCATCCGCAGGTGGTCTTCGCATTCGGATTGCGGATCACGAACTGCGCGCCATGCAGGCTCTCGGTGTAGTCGACCCGGGCACCCACCAGATACTGCAGGCTGAGCGGATCGACCAGCAGCGTCACTTCGTCGGTGGCGACCGCGAGATCGTCTTCGTTCTGCTGTTCGTCGAACTCGAATCCGTACTGGAAGCCGGAGCAGCCGCCGCCCTGGATGTACACCCGCAATTTCAACGCGGGATTGCCTTCCTCGCGGATCAGCTCGCGCACCTTGGCGGCGGCGGCGGCGGTGAAGTCGATCAGGTTCGGCGGGACGTCGGCCGAAGGCGGAGCGGAAGCGGAAGTCTGTGTGTCCATGGCGACAGGATGGGGCGGCGCGGCCTGCGGTTCAAGAACAATGCGCGAAATGCCCGCGCGAAACCACGGCGCGGCGTTTCAACCGCCGCCGCGCACGGTCTCGGGCCATGGAAACGACTGTTCCACCGCACTGCCGCCCGCCGGCACCAGACGCACGGTCACGCGCAGCGGTTTGAAATCCTTCGGCAGCATGACCTCGCCTTCGATCTGCTGGAAATACTTGAAGGAGTAGCCGACGCCGGGCGCGTTGTTCTGCTTGCGCAGGCCCGACCACGACAGCTTTTCCAGACGGTCGTTGCGGGTGCCTTCGACGGCCAGCATCACCCGACCGGTGTTGACCGCACCGCGATTGAGGTTCTGGGTCAGGGTGGCGACGAAGTGCCAGACGTCGCCGCTCTGCAGCTGCATTTCCAGGTCGTGCACGCTCAGGCCGCGCCGCTGGCCGGTTGCGCCGACGAATCGTTCGTAGAAGGCGATATCGGCGCGGAGGCCGGCGATTTCCTCGTCGCGCTCGGCCAGGGTGCGCTCCAGATCGCGATTGGCCTCACGGCTGATCTGGTCGGAACGGCGCAATGTCGACACTTCCTGGCTGAGCTTGTCGCTGCGCGCGCGCAGTGCGGCGGCGCTTTGGTCGGCAGCGTTGACGTCGCTGAACCAGGTCGCCCAGATCCCCCATAGACCAAACCCCAGCGCGAGCAGGAATACCGCCAGCGCGAGATACACCCAGTGGTGATGATTGGGCTCCGCAGAGGCGGTCGCTGCCGGCGGAGGGTCGTCGTCGGGCGGTGCATTGTCGGCAGGCGGCTCGACGAAGACAGGGGCGGTCCGGTCGTCATGCTCGACGGCCTGTGCCGTGTCCATCGGGCTGTGATCCGGCTGGCCGTGATCCGGGTGGTTGTGATCCTGGTCGTTGACCAGTACCTCGACGCCGGCCGGGGAAACGACGTTTGCTACGACCAGAACAGCCTGGAAAGCTTGAGCCTCCAGGGCGCCAGATTCGGCGGTTTCGGCTTCGATGACCCCGGCTTCGATGGCATCGGTTTCAACGACCTGCATGTCGACAGTCCCGGCCTCGACCACCGGCGATACCGTCGTTTTTCCAGCGCGCTTGCGCTTCGGCCGCGACTTCGGCGATGGCCAGTCGTCGACGCGCGCATCGGCAACAGCCAGAGCATCTCCCGGCATCGTTTCGGGATGCAGGGCCTGATCCAGGATGGCCTGCACCGCTGGCTCGTTGGCCACGGCGGGCGGCTTCGCGACCTTGCGGGACGGGCTGCGTCGGCGTTTGGGCAGAGTATCGTCGGGCGCGTCGTTCATTGCCGGCCATCCTAACGCGAAGACCTTAAGGCTTCGTCAAGCCGGCGGTCTGATACTGTTGCACGTAGACGGCCTGCCCGGCCGTGGCCCGCGCCGGAAAGCGCTGTGTTGGGGGATTGGACATGTCTGAAGCCCATGTGTTCGCCATCGGCATCCTGCTGGCCTGGTTGGCCGGCGTGCGTGCGTATCTGACCGTCTTCGGCGTAGGCATCGCCGGTTATTTCGGCTGGCTCGACCTGCCGCCCGCGCTGGAGGCCACCACCTCGCCATGGGTGCTGGGCGTGTCCGGCGCGCTGGCGGCGGCGGAATTCTTCGCCGACAAGATTCCCGGCGTGGATTCGGGCTGGGACCTGCTGCAGACCCTGCTGCGCGTACCGGCCGGCGCGTTTCTGGCCGCTGCCGCGATCTCGCCGGATGGCGAGCTCGGTGCCGGGATGATGGCTGCAGGGGCCGGGGCGGCCCTGACCAGCCATGTCATCAAGTCCGGTACCCGTGCCTTGCTGAACACCTCTCCGGAACCGATCAGCAACTGGACCACCTCGATCGCCGAGGACACGCTCGTGATCGGCGGGCTGGCGCTGGTCTGGTCTCATCCTTGGATCACGCTCAGCGTGGTGGTGGGCGCCGGGCTGACCATCGCGCTGCTGGTGTGGTGGCTTTGGCGCAAGCTCTACCGCGGTGTCTCGCGGATGCTCGCGACCTGACGCCCTCGCAACCTGACGCGCAGCCTCCCGCATGCCGCCGGTCCGCCCCGGCGATGCTTCCCAATACGGATCGAATCCGCATAATGCGGGCTCCAGCATGGAGCTCCGATGTCCTTCGTCCCGCACGAGCGCAGTCCTTCCGCCCCCTCCGGCCGCACAGCCGCCCCGCTGCGCGCCGAATCGCCCCCGGCCGGCTACTGGCGCCGCTGGTGCCAGGACGCGGCGCCGCCCGCCTTCGCGCAGGCAGTCGAAGATGCTGCCAAGGCGGAAGCCGCCGTCGTTGAGAGCACACCGCAGGTGGTGCCGGTCGAACTCGGGGAACCACCCTATCGCGTGCTGATCGTCGAAGACGACCGCAGCCAGTCGCTGTTCGCGCAAGGCGTGCTCAAGGGTGCGGGTATGGATGCGGAGGTGGTGCAGGTGGCCAGCGAAACGATGGCCGCGCTGGACCGATTCCTCCCGGATCTGGTGCTGATGGATCTGCACATGCCGGGCATGAGCGGCACCGAACTCACTTCGCAGATCCGCAGCCACGCCGCTTATGCGCATATCCCGGTGGTGTTCCTCACCGGCGATACCGATCCTGAAAGCCATCTCGAAGTATTGGACAGCGGCGCCGACGATTACCTGAGCAAGCCCGTGCGGCCACGACATCTGATCGCAGCGGTGCAGAACCGGGTCCGCCGCGCGCGCGCGCTCAAACAGCAGCGCGAGCAGGAAGTGCGCCGGCATCCGGCCACCGGTCTGCTCACCCGCACCTATATGCTGCAGCAGTTGTCCCTGGCCTTTCCGCAACAAAGTGTGGGCGCGGTGCATTTCGTGGTCATCGAAGGCACTTCGGCGCTGCGCGAGCATTACGGTTACGCCGCACTGGATGCGATTCTCACCGAGGCAGGGCGTCTCATCGCCACCGTCGCCGACGTGCACCCGGCATCGCGGCTCAACGACAACACCTTCGTGGTGTATTGGCCCGGGCTGCCGCCCGACCGTCATGGCGTCTGGGCGCGTCAGCTGCGCGATGTGTTCGTCGGCCAGAGCCTCACCATCAACGGCGACAACATCCGGCTGCGCGCATGCGTCGGTTATGTCGATCTGGCGCACGGCTTCGGCGATGCCGGCACCGCGCTGGGCGCCGCAGAGGAAGCGTTGCGGCTGGCGCGCAATGAACCGACCGCCATCGCCGCATACCGGCCGCCGTCCGACGCCGTATCGGAGCACGCCGCCAATCTGCTCGTCCAACTCCAGGACGCGTTGAAGAACGAGCGGCTGGAACTGGCCTTTCAGCCGATCGTCTCGGTGGTGGGCGGCGATCACGTGCAGTACCAGACCCTGGTCCGGCTGCGTGATGGCGGCGGACAGATGCACACCGCTGCGGAAATTCTGCCGCTGGCCGAACGCGCCGGTCTGGTGCATGAGATCGACCGGCGGGTCATGACCCGGGCGATCGCGATCCTCGGCGAACAACAGCGCGTCGGCACCTCGGCACGTCTGTTCGTGCCGCAGGCCGCGCGCAGCCTAGGCCAGGACGGCTACGCACAATGGCTGCTGGCTTCGCTGGGCGATCTCGGAATCGAGGGCAAGCAGTTGGTGGTGGATGTGCGTCTGCCTGACGCGCTGGTGCATTCGGTGCTGCTGCGCGAATTCTGCCAGCGCATGGTCAGTGCAGGGGTCCGCCTCTGCCTGGGCCAGTACCAGGCCAATGCCGAGGCCGAGGCGCTGCTCTCGCAACTGCCGTTGAGCTATGTCCGACTGTCGCCGCACTATGCCGGCAAAATCGACCAACAGGCGGTGCAGGACGAGATGCGGCTGGTGATCGAACGGGCCCACCTGCTGGGCCTGCAGGTCATCGGCCAGCACGTGGAGGACCCGCAGACGGCAGCGACGCTGTGGTTGAGCGGAATCGACTTCATCCAGGGCGATCTGGTCCAGCGCGCGGCGGACGCGATGGACTTCGACTTCCAGCATTCGCTGCTGTAGACCCGATTCCCGCAGGCGATGGCGCCCGCGCTGGTCAAGCTGGCGCATGGTACGGCATGATCGCGGTTCGGCCTGAGCCGGCCGTGGACATCGCGGTCCGGGTCGGGCCGGGTGCAGGACACCGTTCCCAAAGCAGGTATCCCGATTTGAATGACCAGAAGCCCTCGCTGCTGACCTTCCGCTGGCTGGCGCTCACCACCGCGATCGGCGCCACCCTCGCCCTGGTCCTGAGCGTCGCCACCAACGTCGATCTCTGGCGAATGCTGGCGCTGGCCTTGGCTGCGATTACTGCCGGCATCGTCGGCTTCCTGGCCTACGCCTCACGCCACTACGAACAGCACATGCGTGAAGCGGCGGAGATCGCCGAGCGCAGCGATGCCGAGCGCAGCGAGCTGCAGCGCGAACTGCAGCGCCGCAACCAGTTGGAGCAGCAGCTGCGCCAGGCCAAGCAGGATGCCGAATCGGCAGTCATGGCCAAGGGCGAGTTCCTGGCCACCATGAGTCATGAGATCCGCACGCCGCTCAACGGCATCGTGCCGATGCTCGATCTGCTGATGCACAACAAACTGCCGGCGGACCAGGCGGAAATGGTACATACGGCTTTCCTCTCGTCGCAGCAGATGCTACGGATCGTCGACGACATCCTCGACTACTCAAAGCTGGAAGCCTCAAAGCTGCAGCTCGAATCGACCACCTTCAATCTGCGCGAAACGCTGGAGTCGGTGATCCAACTGATGGAACGCCCGGCGCAGAGCAAAGGCCTGCGGCTGAGCCTGCAGATCGACCAGTCCGTACGGCTGCCGGTCCGAGGCGATCCGGTGCGGCTGCGCCAGGTGCTGTCCAATCTCATCAGCAACGCGGTGAAATTCACCGAGCGCGGCAGCATCGCGATGAACGTGCGCCGGATCGGCGAAACCAGCGCACAGCACCAGCTCCGCTTCGAAGTGCGCGATACTGGTATCGGCATTGCGCCTGCGGCGCAGGAACGGCTGTTCCAGGCTTTCAGTCAGGCCGACGCATCCACCACGCGGCTTCACGGCGGCACCGGTCTGGGTTTGGCGATCTCCAAGCGGATCATCGATCTGATGGGCGGCCGGATCGGAGTTGAGTCGGACGCCGGCCAAGGCTCTACCTTCTGGTTCGAAATTCCGCTATTGAAGGTGCAGGGCGACATCACCGCCGCCAAGCCCGCCGAGCCCTCCACCGGCCGCGTGCTGCTGCTCACCGGCGACCAGCGCCTGCGGCTGCGGCTGAGCATGCTGCTGCCGAACTGGGGCCTGCGCATCACCAGCGTCGAAACCACGCAGGAAGCCTTGGAACGCATCCGATCGGCGGTCAGCCAGGGCCCGACGTGGGCCTACACCACGGTGATCGCCGACCTCGCCAGCGTCCGCAGCACAGCGGTTGCGCTGCAGCGCAATCTCGAACGTCAGAGCACCTACGGCCAAGTCCGACTGATCTGCCTTCAGAGCGACGAGCCCGTGCCGGAAGAATTACAGCAGGTGGTCACCCTGCTGCAGCGCCAGGCGCCAGACGCCGATCTGCGCGCCGCACTGCTGGGCTCGACAGACCCGGTGCCCGAACCGGTGGCGCAGGACTTCAGCAGCTATGCCGCCTCCGGCGAGGCCCGTCCGGCGGATGGACTTGCGGATATCGCCGCAGCGATCGAGCCCGAGCCCGCCCGCCCGATGCGGATCCTGCTGGTCGAGGACAACCCGGTCAATCTCATGGTCGGACAGCGTCTGCTCAGCGTACTCGGCACCCATTGCGACAGCGCCACGAATGGCGAAGCGGCCCTGCTGCGGATGTCGGCCTCCCGCTACGACCTGGTTTTGATGGATTGCCAGATGCCGGTGATGGATGGCTATACCGCCACCCGTCGTTGGCGCGAACACGAAGCAGCCACCGGCGGCCGACGTCTGCCGATCGTGGCGATGACCGCCAATGCGATGGCCGGTGACCGCCAGAAATGCCTCGACGCGGGCATGGACGACTATCTGGCCAAACCGGTCACGCGCGGCGAACTGGAACGCTGCCTCTTCCACTGGCACCAGATTTCATCGCAGCAGCCGCACGTCGAGCCGGCCGCCCCCGTTTCGACAGCGATACCACCTTCAGCGCCAGCGCCCGCAGCTTCCCCGGCTCCGGCTTCCGTACCCACCATGACGCCGACCGCCACGCTGGAAGCCGCCGCCAACCGCCCCGCCATCGCAGCGAATCCCTTCGTGACCCCTACCAACGCCCCCAAACCCGCCGCCACGCCCCAGACCGCTCCCGTCGCCCGTGCCGAGCCTCTGCCCCCGGTCCTGGATGCGGCCGTTCTGGAGGAGCTGCGCAGCATCCTCGGCACCGAGGTCGACCGGCTTATCGAAGTCTTCCTCGATGACACCCCGCGGCTGGTCGCCGCGCTGGAAGCCGCTGCGGTCGGCCCGGACTACGACATGCTGCGCAACGCCTCGCACACCCTGAAATCCTCCAGCGCCAATCTGGGCGCGATGTCGCTGTCGAACGCGGCGAAGAAGCTGGAGTTGGCGACCCGCACCCAGACGCTGGAGCGTCCGGCAGTGGCGGTGGCGCTCATCGCCAACGAATTCGCGCGGGCCCGCCAGGCACTGCGCGCCAACATGTCGCAGGGCGCATCCCAAGCCCAATAACTCCAAGCCCGATAACCCCAGGCTCGATAACCAGCGACAGCACACCTAAAGCAGAACGGCGGCCTCTCGGCCGCCGTTTTTTGTACCGCAGCCGTCTCGCCTCAGCTCGACGACAACTTGGTCTGCAAATAATTCTGTTCGCCCAGACGCTGCATCAGCGACAGTTGGGTTTCGATCCAGTCGATGTGTTCTTCCTCGGAATCCAGAATGTCGGCGAAGAGCTGGCGGCTGACGTAGTCGCCGACCTTCTCGCAGTGTGCGATGGCATCGCGCAGCAGCGGCAACGCCTCGTGCTCCAGCGCAAGATCGCATTCCAGCAGTTCGCGCGGGGTTTCGCCGATGCGCAGCTTGCCCAAGGCCTGGAAATTCGGCAGGCCGTCCAGGAACAGGATCCGTTCCGCCAGCTTGTCCGCATGCTTCATCTCGTCGATCGACTCGTGATACTCATGATCGGCAAGCTCCTTCAGGCCCCAATTCTTCAGCATCTTGGCGTGAAGGAAATACTGATTGATCGCAGTAAGCTCGTTGTAGAGCGCCCTGTTGAGGAGCTCGATGGTCTTGGGGTCGCCTTTCATGGCGGGTTCCTGTGTTGTGCGCAAGGCAGACACTTTAGCGGCAACGCGCGGCCGCTGAGGAAATGCGAATCGTGTGCGTTAGCGGGTCACGCTATGCCGAAAGACCGCTCAGGCGGCGTGCGCAATCCCGCGAGCACCACTGGTTTCGCTGACGCCGTGCGCGTCTTCGAGGAGTTCTGTCGCCATGCACACGCAACTGCCGCAACCCGCGCCGCAGCCGGTGCGCATCGTCAGTTCTGCCATGGTCCGGCATCCAGCGGCAGCGGTCTGTCGGATATCGCGTTCGGTAACGCCGTTGCAGAGGCAGACGTACATGGCGGGCGAAGAGAGTGGGAACGATTCTCATTCGGCCACAGGTGAGAATGATTGTCAATTCCTAGTCGAACGAAACACATCAAACGGAATCGGATCCATTACCGATCTTGGGCGCCTCCTGTCGCTGCCGACCGCGCACCTGCGGCCTGCGCAGGGGGTCGACCACGACAGCGGGAACCGCCTGGGCACCTGCCACCTGCCGAGCCAAGGGCGCCAGATGGTGCAGAGCGTGGGTGTAGACCATCCGCTTGAAGTTGACCACATGCTCCAGGGGATACCAGAAATCGACCCAACGCCAGTCGTCGAATTCCGGCGCATCGGTAAGGTCCAAGCGCAGGTCGCTTTCTTCTCCAGTAAAACCCAACAGGAACCAGACCTGCTTCTGGCCGATGCAGACCAACCGATCGTGGCGGCGGACCGCGCGTGGCGGCAACCGGTAGCGCAACCAGCCCGGCGTGCTTCCGAGCACATCGACATGCTCCGGCAGCAGCCCTGTTTCCTCACGTAGCTCGCGATACATCGCCTCGGTGGGCGTTTCATCGCTATTCATCCCGCCCTGTGGGAACTGCCAACCATCGCGGCGGACACGGCGTGCCCAGAACACCCGGCCATCCGGGCGCATCAGGACGATGGCGACATTCGGTCTATAACCGTCCGGATCGATCACGATGCGGACTCCTGAAATCTTTGGCCCTGAGGCCGCTGAGTCCGACTCTGCCACGGCTCTCCGACGAGGACAAGCGCAGAAGCTACCGAAGCATGCGGATTGACGTGGAGGTCTCGGCCATGGACAATTTCCGGCTCGTCGCAGTCGTGACTGTCTTTTGGCTATGTAGCTCAGCCGGTTAGAGCACAGCACTCATAATGCTGGGGTCGGTGGTTCGAGTCCACCCATAGCCACCATTCTTCATCCTGTCCAGGCCCGCACGCAGCGCACAACGCCGCCATGCGTTCCGCAGAGACCGTCCATGGACATCTTCAAAGTCTTCACGCTCGAAGCGGCCCACCGGCTTCCCAACGTTCCGGCGGACCACAAGTGCGCACGCCTGCACGGGCACTCGTTCAGGATCGAATTGCACGTCAGGGGCGAAATCGATCCTCATACCGGCTGGGTCATGGACTTCGCCGACATCAAAGCGGCGTTCAAGCCGCTCTATGATCGGCTCGATCATCACTATCTGAATGAGATCGACGGCCTGGACAACCCGACCAGCGAGCGTCTGGCGGTCTGGATCTGGGACCACCTCAGACCGGTTCTACCCGCGCTGAGCGAAGTCGTCGTCCATGAGACCTGTACCTCGGGGTGCCGCTATCGCGGGTGAGTTTCGTCGATGCATACATACAGATAACCTCTTGATTTTAATAACAGCCTGAAGCAAGCGGGCACCGCTCATCGGATTATGTTGCAGCGCAACAAAAACGAAGCTATGTTGCACCGCACAACACCGGCATTCCCTGCCGGCACCCCGCCTCAGGAGCCCGCCATGTATCAGCAATTCAACGAACAGCTCACCAAATCGACCCGTCAGCTCGCCGACACCTCGGCCCAGGTCGGTCGCCTTGCCCTCGAAAACACAGAAGCCGTGTTCGGCCTGCAGCTCGCCACCCTCGAAGAAAACATGAACGCCACGTTCGCGTTCTGGGGCCAATTGGCCGAAGCCCGCGATTTCGACGCCCTCAAGGCCGTGTGGCCCAAAGGTGTGCAGATCGCCCGCGAAAACGTCGAGCGCAGCATCGGCGCCGGCCAGGAAGTCTTCGGCCGCACCGTGAAGACCAACGAAGCCATCGCCCAGATCGCCAAAGGCCAGTTCGAAACCGTTGTCGCCACCGTGCAGGCCGATGCCGAAACAGTGGCCAAGGCTGCCGGCCGCAAGGCTTCGCGTTAATCCAGACGGTCATCCAAACAGGTTCGCGTTTCGCGCGGACCGTTTCAGTTTCAAACGTCTCTCTCCAACCCGGCAGCCCTCGCTGCCGGGTTTTTTTGTTGCTTGGGCGTGCAGTCCGGGTAAGGCTCTACCAGAAGCTAGATGGTCTCGTTGGACACCGCCGCGCGGGACTAGACGCGATCGAAGACGCGATCGAAGACGTCATCGGCACGATCATCGAAGCGGTGGCGATCCTGATCGTAGTCGCTGATCGTAGTCATCTATCCGTTTCCGGATTCTTCCGCAACGCTGATTCCCACGGCCACGGTGCCCCTGTCGTTGTCGGGGGCGATGTCGCTGATGCTGGTCATGGACTTGACCATCAACCCAATCCGGACTGGCGACCTGAAAAATCGACTGGAAGTACGTTTTCAGCAACCTGTTACGCCGTGTGTGAGAGACGGGAACTACGAAAACCGATCCGGTAGCGACAACAGCGCCGCCATCGTTTGCGGATCGGGATTTTCGCGGTAAGGCAACACGCCAAGGCAAGGTACGGACAAGGCATCGCGCAGCAGTTCGATATAGTCGTCGCGCTCAGTGAAATGCGGATCGACGCTGCTGCCGACCCAACCGGCGCATCGCAGGCCATCCGCCTCGATCGCACGCGCAGTCAGCCGCGCATGACTCAGACAACCCAGCCGCAGGCCCACGACCAGAATCACCGGCAAGCCCAGCGTACGCGGCAGCTCGACCTGATCGAGATCATCGCCCAGCGGCGCGGCCCAGCCGCCCACGCCTTCCACGACCATCACATCGCATCGTGCAGCCAGACGCGCATGAGCGTCCAGCAGTGGCGCAAGCCCAATATCCACGCCCATCGCGCGCGCGGCCAGCTGCGGCGCCGTCGGCCGCTCCAGCGCATACGGATTGACGTCGTCGTACGTGGGCTGCGGATCGCTCGCCGCCTGCAGCGTCAGCGCGTCCTGGTTGCGCCAACCGTCGGGCATGCGTTCGCAGCCGCTGGCGACCGGCTTCATGCCGATCGCGCGCAGCCCCGCGCTGCGCAGACGGTGCAGTAAAGCAGCGCTGACCAGGGTCTTGCCGACGCCGGTATCGGTGCCTGTCACGTAGAGGCCACGGGGCAGGTGTGGAGCCGGGGCTGTCATGCGCTTGTCTGATCCTGAGGTCTTGCGCCGGGGGCGTCGATGGGGTCCGCATGGTAATCGCAACGGGCGCCGCTGCTACACTGCGCGCATGAGTTTCGCATCGATCCCGCTCGCCGGCAGCAAGCCGGAACAGTACGCCCAGCTCGCGATGCAGGCCGAAGCGCTGTTCGCAGGCGAACACGACCGCATCGCCAACGCCGCCAATCTCTCCGCGCTGGTCTATCACACGCTGCCCGATCTGAACTGGGTCGGTTTTTATTTCTTCGACGGCACCGAACTGGTGGTCGGTCCGTTTCAGGGCCTGCCCGCCTGCATCCGTATTCCGCTCGACAAGGGCGTCTGCGGTGCTGCGGCGAGTACGCGGCTAACTCAGCGTATCGCCGATGTCCATGCGTTTCCGGGACACATCGCCTGCGATGCCGCATCGCGTTCGGAGCTGGTCGTACCGCTGGTGCTGGACGACGCGCTGATCGGCGTGTTCGACATCGACAGTCCGGTTCCCGCACGTTTCGACGTTGAAGATCAGGTAGGGCTCGAAACCATCGCCGCAGTGTTCGTACGCAGTCTACGCACGAACGCGTAAGTTTCTTCGATCGCGGCCCGCAACTTCTTTCCACCATGGAACCGCATGGCCACTCCGCTGAAACTCCGCAACATCGGTCCGAAAAGCGCCGCCTGGCTGCGCCAGGTCGGCCTGCGCACCGAAGACGAGTTGCGCGCAATCGGCGCACTCGAAGCCTTCATGCGCGTCAAACGCGCCGGGTTCAAACCCAGCCTCAATCTGCTGTACGCGCTGGAAGGCGCACTGCTCGACTGTCATTGGCAGGACGTACCCAGCGAACGCCGCAGCGAACTGCTGATCGCGGCCGACGCCGCCATCGCTCTATTGCCGCCACCGCGCGGCCGCCCCGCCGCCTCGCCGGTCACCACCACCCACACCACGCGCGAAGACGATCCGGTACCGGCGTTCAACCTGTTCGACGAACCCGACAGCGGCCACCACCACGACTGACACTGTCCGAAAGCCGTATACGTGCTGATCGGTTACACTGCGCGCGCTTCGAGGTGACCTGCGGACGTTCGTCCAAGGGTTGAAACGGGAAGCCGGTGCGCGCCATTCATGGCGCAATGCCGGCGCTGCCCCCGCAACGGTAAGTGCGTCAAGCCATCGCATCCGCCACTGTGATCCGTCATTCCTGATGACGACATGGGAAGGCGCGATGGCCCGGCAGACATCAGTCTGTCGCGCATGAGCCCGGAGACCGGCCACGAAGTTCACGGTTGCGATGCGGAGGGCATTGCGGCGATGTTGCCGCCATGCCTGGGATTTATCTGCGCTTCGTCGGCCGCTCGCTGTCTCTCTCCGTTCGCGACTCCAGCCCATCTCACCGCGCGCGGGTGTGCGCGATGGAGTCCTGCATGTCATTTTCGAAGTACCCTCTGGCCCTCGCGATCGCGGGCGCCGTTCCTTTCGCCGTACAGGCGCAAACCAGCAACGCCGACGACCTCGATCAGGTGATCGTCACCGCCACCCGCACCGCGATCACCACCGATGAGTCGCTAGCGCCGGTCGAAGTGATCAACCGCGATGCCATCGCGCGCAGCCAGGCGACATCGCTCGCCGATCTGCTGCGCGGCCGGGCCGGCATCAATCTGAGCAACCAGGGCGGGGCCGGCAAACTGACCAGCGTCTTCGTGCGCGGCAGCGAATCCGATCACGTGCTGGTGCTGGTCGACGGCGTGCGCATCGGCTCCGCCACCAGCGGTCAGGCGGCGTTCCAGGATCTGCCGGTCGCGATGATCGACCGCATCGAAATCGTGCGCGGTCCGCGCTCCAGTCTGTACGGTGCGGACGCCATCGGTGGCGTGATCCAGATCTTCACCCGTCGCGATCGCGGCGATGCGAGCTTCCATTTCCACGCCGGCGCAGGCAGTCACGGTCATCGCGAAGGCGGTCTGGGCGTCAGCGGCGGCAGCGAGCGCGGCTGGTTCGGTGTCGACGCGGGGTTCCAGCGCACCGACGGCATCAATGCCTGCGATGGTCTGGAGGACAACGTCAACTTCATCTACGCCGGCTGCTTCGTCAACGATCAGACCGACCGCGACGGATACGACAACCATTCGTTCTCGGCGCGCGGCGGCACGAACATCGGCGAGTCGGTCACGCTGGAGGCGCAAGCGCTTTACGTCAGCGGTCACAACGAATACGACGGTGGCTTCGTCGACAACTCCGACATCAAGCAGCAGGCGCTGGGCGCCGAGTTGCGCTGGAAGACGGACGATCGCATCGACCTGCGCTTCAATATCGGCAGCAACAAGGATGGTTCCGACAATTTCATCGGCAGCACTCCCAACGGAGACTTCGCCAGCCGCCGCGACAGCGCATCGGTGCAGGCGGATGTCACGATCGCCGACGCGCAGTTGCTGACGGTCGGCGCGGACTGGCTGCGCGACCGCGTCGACAGCGATACGGCTTACGACGACACCCGTCGCGGCAACCGCGCCGCGTTCGCGCAGTATCAAGGCAAGTTCGGCGCCAACGATGTGCAGCTGGCGGTGCGTCGCGACGACAACGAACAGTTCGGCGGCGAAACCACCGGCACCGCAGCGTGGGGTCTGAGCTTCGCCGAGCGCTGGCGCATCACTGCCAGTTATGGCACCGCCTTCAAGGCGCCGACCTTCAACGAGCTGTATTTCCCGTTCTTCGGCAATCCGGCGCTGCACCCGGAATCTTCGAAGACCTGGGAGATCGGCCTCGCCTTGCGCGGCGGAAACACGCGCATGCGTCTGGATGCCTTCAACACCGAGGTGAAGGATCTGATCGCCTACAACGCCGCGATCTTCCTGCCGGACAATATCCAGAAAGCGCGCCTGCGCGGCGCCGAGCTGCGCGTCGACAGCACGCTGTACGGCTGGGACATCGGCGCAAGCGCCAGTTGGCTCGATCCTGAAGACCGCGCTACCGGCAACGATCTGGTCCGCCGCGCGCGCGAAACGGCACGGTTCGATCTGGATCGCCGCTTCGGCAGTGTTCGTCTGGGTTTCACTGGCATCGCCGAGGGCGATCGTTACGACAACCTCGCCAACACCCGCCGCATCGGCGGCCATGCGACGCTCGATGTCCGCGCCGAGTATGCGATCGGCAGCGATTGGACGCTGCAGGGACGCATCGCCAACGTCTTCGACAAGGACTACGAAACCGCCGCGTTCTACAACCAGCCAGGGCGTGAGTTCTTCGTCACCCTGCGCTATCGTCGCGCGGATTGATCCGCGCCCGCCCCACGTTCGCGGCAACGGACGTGGTGCTTTTCGAGTCGGATCGGTCAACTCTGAACAGTACAGCCACGATACTCATGACCATGCCCGCTGCCGTCACTTTCGTGCCGCCGCAGATCGCGCCGATCGCCATCGACGATGCGTTCGCGCGCGCGGTGGACGCCGAACTCGACGCGAAGACCAAGCCGCTGGGCGCGCTGGGTGAGCTGGAACGGCTGGCGGCGCGGATCGCGCGGATCCAGCAGCGGCTCGCACCGTCGATCGCGCACGCAGAAACGCTGGTGTTCGCCGCTGATCACGGCGTCGCCGCAGAGGGCGTGTCCACATTTCCGCAATTGGTGACTGCGCAGATGGTCGCCAATTTTCTCGCCGGCGGCGCCGCGATCTGCGTACTCGCACGGGCGCACGGCGCGCGGCTGCGCGTGGTCGATGCCGGCGTAGCCGCCGACCTCGCGCCGCATCCGGCGCTGCTCGCGCGCAGTCTGGGGCGAGGCACCCGGAATTTCGTTCACGCATCGGCGATGACCAAAGCGCAGTGCGCCGATGCGCTGAATCTGGGCGTCGCACTCGGCGAATTGTTGCCCGAAAACGGCGTGCTCGTGCCCGGCGAAATGGGCATCGCCAACACCACCAGCGCCGCTGCCTTGATGCACGTGTTGACCGGCGCGGCGGTCGCCGATTGCGTCGGTCGCGGCACCGGCATCGACGATGCCGGCCTCGCGCGCAAGTGTGCGGCGATCGAGGCCGCAGTCGCGCGCCACGGCACCGACGGCACACCGCTGCAGCTGCTTGCCCGCTATGGCGGTTTCGAGATCGCGATGATGGCCGGCGCAATGCTCGGCGCTGCGTCGAAGCGCCAGGTCATCCTGGTCGATGGCTTCATCGCCACCGCGGCGGTGGCCACTGCCGCACGCATGGCACCGGCGGTTTTTGATTATTGCGTGTTTGGCCATGTCTCGGCGGAAGCGCCACATCGGCATTGGCTGAAGCTGCTGGATGCACGTCCGCTGCTCGACCTGGGCATGCGTCTGGGCGAAGGCAGCGGCGCGATGCTGGCATTGCCGCTGCTGCGCGCCGCATGCGCGATCCTGTGTGAAATGGCGACGTTCCAGAGCGCCGGCGTTTCCGGGCGCGAAGACGCGGAAGCGACGATGTGATCGCTGCGCTACGCCACGAACTCCGGCTGCTGCTGGTCGCGGTGCAGTACTTCACGCGCCTGCCGACACCCGCATTGCAATATTTCGATCCGGTCTGGCTGGCGCAATCGGTGCGTTACTTTCCGGTGGCGGGTCTGATCGTCGGATCGATCGGCGCGGCCGTGCTCTGGCTCTGCGCACAGGTACTGCCGATATCCGTCGCAGCCCTGCTCGCGCTTGCGACCACGATCGCAGTCACCGGTGCGTTTCACGAGGACGGGCTTGCCGATACCTTCGACGCGCTCGGCGGTCATGTGCCGCGCGAGCGTGCGCTCGAGATCATGCGCGACTCGCGCATCGGCACCTACGGCGCGGCTGCGCTCGGCATCTCGTTGCTGCTGCGCTGGCAGTTGCTGTGTCTGCTGCCGCTGCCGTTGGCGTTGGCTACGCTGGTGTGCGCGCATCCCGCTGCGCGCGCTGCAGCGGCCAGCCTGATGGCCACACTACCCTACGTCCGCATCGACAGCGAAGCCAAAGCCAAGCCGGTCGCGCAGCACCTGCGCATCGGCACTCTGCTGGCGACGTTGGTACTCGGCTTCACCCCTGTCGCCGTGTACTCCGCCTACTTCAGCGCCAACGCACCGCAGTTCGCGCTGCCGCTGCTTGCCGGCGCCGCCGCACTGCCGCTGGTACGGGCGTTCTGTGCGCACTGGTATCGCCGCCGGCTCGGCGGATACACCGGCGACGGTCTGGGCTGCTGCGAGCAGCTGGGCGAGATCGCGTTCGGTCTCGCCTGCCTCGCTGCGTTGAATCTGCTGGCGTGAGCGGATGACGTCGGGCCACGTCTTCCTTCGTCATCCACCGCTGCGCGAGGCCGTGGGCCTGTGCTACGGGCGCCAGGATCTTCGCGTCGACGCGGGCGACATCGCCGCAGCTGCGGCAACGCTGCAGAGCCTTCCGGCGCTGCCGGTACGCAGCAGCCCCGCGCAGCGCTGCCTGGATTTGGCCCGTGCGGTCTCCGGCCCGCACCCGGTCACGGTGGATCCTCGCCTGCAGGAAATGGACTTCGGGGCCTGGGAGGGCCAGTACTGGTCGGCATTACCGCGTGCCGACCTCGACCGCTGGGCCGAAGATGTGGCCGGTTTCCGCCCTCCCGGCGGGGAATGCTTCATCGATGTCGTCATGCGACTGCGCGACGCCCTTGGCACGCTGCAAACGCCGCATCTGATCGTGACCCACGCTGGCGTCATCCGCGCTGCACAGCATGCGCTGGGCGGGATGGCGCTGCTGGAAGCGGCGGCGTGGCCGGTGCCGTACTCCACGCCGATCACGTTCAGGCAGGGAGATTGAGATGGCTGCGCACGCCGGATGAAGGGCAGGCGACTCCGCCGGTCGACCATCCATTCAGCTGAGGTCTCCGTCACGGTTGCGCATGCGTCTCAGGCTGTGATATCCAGTGTCCTGCGTCGGCAAGCGACGCGTTCAGCAACCGGCACATCAAGGGACATCATGTCCTCCACTTCAGAACACATCAGTCCCGGTCTTTTCGTCGTCAGGCCCGTGTCCCCGACGACTCAGACCGACGGCCTCTCCCGCCTGGATGGCCTGGCCAGCGTCAAACCGCTGAGCGGGCGCACGCCCGGCTGGGTCGTGAAACTGAACAAATCACCGAAGACTGCGCGCGCTGGCTGGCGAGATCTGCATCGGCTGCTGGGCCCTGACTTCGTGGTGCTGCCTGCGATGGTCGACGACGCCGGTCATTACCGTTACCCGACCGGCCTGCTGTCGCTGCGCTTCGACAACGATGCCAGCGAGCAGAAACTGCAGAGTGTCGCCACCACATATGGCCTGGAGTTCGTCGGGCGCGCCAAGTTCACCCGACAGCAGGCGCTGTTCAAGCCCGCCGGCGGCAGCGATGTGTTCCTGCCCGACGTAAGCGGAAAAATCCAGGACGACAAGCAGATCGAAGCGGTATGGTTCGATGCCGAAAGCGCGTTCAGTCGGTCATAAGTCTCCGGGCGCTACAAGTCTCTTACGGCCCGCTGCAAGTCTCTTACAGGATGTGAGACCACCATGAATCCCCTCTTCGCCGATCCGGCGGAAAATTCCGTGCTGACCGTCGAAGCCGCCACCCGCTCCGATATCGGCATGCGCATGGCCAGCGGCGAATGGATCGAACTCGATCGCCTGCCGCTGAGCTTCGAGGCTGTCGGCGGCGAAACCATCGCCCAGCTGTCGGGCACGCCACTCGCGGCGATGACGACCGGTCGGGTCATGCGCGCAGCGCAGACCTTCTTCGAGGTGCCGACTCGCGGCGGCACCAAAGCAGCGACTGCGCCGCGCGCGAGGTCGGCGACCAAAGCGTTGGGCAATGCGCTCGAACGCAAGACCATCACCGCGTACATGGACCGCGAATCGCAGCTGATGCGGATCCTCTACAAGGAAATCGTGCTGCGCTTCAAACCGCAGACGCCGGCGAAGCTCCGCAGTGCGATCCTGCGCGACCACGGGCTGACGCTGCGCGCACGCAACGCCATGATTCCCGAGCAGATGATCGTCACCGACACCGGGATGCGGCATCCCGGAGAAGAACTGGTGCGATTGGCGGCACGGCTGTGCGTGCTGGACGAAGTAGCGTTCGCGGCGCCGAACTTCGTCTCGCAGTTCCGTCGCAGCGCCGCCCATGCCATCGGCGCGCCCTCCTCGAAGCAGTGGCATTTACGCCTGATCGGTGCCGGCAAAGCCTGGCAGACGACACGCGGCAAACGCACGATCACCATCGCCGTACTCGACGACGGCATCGATGTCGAACATCCCGAACTGCGCGGCAACATCCTGCGCAACGCCGATCCGGACGAGCCGCGCGATGTCTGTGGCCGCGACTTCTATCTGCCCGACAACGATATCGATCACTTCAATCCGCGCCCCAAACGCTTCCAGGCGCCGTTCGAACAGATGAGCGGCAACGACATCCACGGCACCTGCTGCGCGGGCGTCGCTGTCGGTCGCGGCCCGCGCAGCTACGGTATGGCGCCGAATTGCCGGTTGCTGCCGGTGAAAGTCTTCCACGCCGACGATCTCGCCCGCGAGAGTCAAGTGGCCGACGCGATCCGCTACGCCGGCGCATTCGCCGACGTGATCTCCTGCTCGTGGGGCTGCGCCAAGAGCCCCGACATCGAATTCGCGCTGCAGGACGTGCGTCGCATGGGCCGCAAGGGCCGCGGCACGGTGGTGGTGTGCGCGACCGGCAACGATGCTCTCGCGCGCGTCGATTATCCGGCCTCAGATCCCAACACGATCGCGGTCGGCGCCTCCACCGATGCGGACGAACTGGCCGACTATTCCAATCGCGGTCCACAGGTGTGCGTCGTCGCGCCGTCGAACGGCGGCAGTCGCGGCATCTTCACCACCGACGTATCCACGCCGGGCCGCGGCTTCAACATCGGCGACGCAACTTCGGCAGGCGCCGACAGCCTGTTCAACAACGACTTCGGCGGCACCTCGTCGGCGACGCCACTGGTCGCTGGCCTCTGCGGGCTGATACTGTCGATCAAGCCGGAAATGACCGCCGACGAGGTGCGCGCGGCGCTGATCGCGAGCGCAAAAAAAATCGGCCCCGCGTCCGCGTACAAAGCCAACGGCCATTCCAAAAAATTCGGCCATGGCCGGATCGACGCCGCGAAAGCGGTGGCGCAGGTGAAGGCGTCGAAAGCGAAGCCGAAAAAGCCCGCGCCGAACAAATAGCGGACTTCCTGTTTTTCCCGTCATCCCGAGCGCCAGCGAGGGACCTGTTGTTGATGATTGGACCGCGAATCAAAGCAGGTCCCTCGCTGGCGCTCGGGATGACAGCGCTTGATGATCATCACGATCCGAACAACTCCGACTGCGGCGGCAATGCATCGATGTCGCGAAAACCACCCAGCCCGACGCCGACCAACCGATAGCGCGTCTGCGACGGCAGCTCCACACGTTCGCGCAGCATCAGCGCGATCTCCACGAATTCCTGCAGCGACGCCGGCGGCGCATCCGGCGTGTGGCTGCGGGTGAGAATGCGGAACTGCGCGGTCTTCAGCTTCAGCACCACGGTGCGGCCGACGCGCTCGACCTTGCGCGATGCTTCCCAGGTTTTCTCCGCGAGCCGACGGATCGCGGGCTCCAATGCCTCGATCGGCAGATCGCGTTCGAACGTATCCTCGGAGGAAATCGACTGCACCGGCTGATCGGATTCGACCGGACGCTCGTCGATCCCCTGCGCGCGCTCATGCAGACGCACGCCGAAGCTGCCGAAGGCATGCTGCAACTGCCCGATGTCGATGTCGATGCCGCGCAGATCGCCGACCGTCTTCACGCCCAGCGCCTCCAGCTTCTGCTGCGCCACCTTGCCGACGCCGGGAATGCAGCCCACCGGCAGCGGCGTGAGGAAATCGTAGACCTGATGCGGACGGATCACGAACTGTCCGTCGGGCTTGCGCCAATCGGACGCGATCTTGGCCAGAAACTTGTTAGGCGCGATGCCCGCCGATGCGGTGAGCTGCGTTTCCTCGCGGATCTGCGCGCGGATGGTTTCGGCGATCGCGGTCGCGCTGATGGGCTCGCCCGCTTCGGTACGCGTCTTCGGCTCGGTGACATCCAGATACGCCTCGTCCAACGACAGCGGTTCTATCAGATCGGTATGCCGCGCGAAGATCTCGCGCACCTGCCGCGACACCGCCTTGTATCGAGTGAAATCCGGCGGCACGAAAATCGCCTCCGGACACAGCCGCTCCGCGCGCACCGCCGGCATCGCCGATCGAACGCCGAACGTTCGCGCTTCGTAGGACGCCGCGCACACCACCGACCGCGCACCGCGCCACGCCACCACCACCGGCTGCCCGCGCAGCGACGGATCGTCGCGCTGCTCGACGGACGCGTAGAAGGCGTCCATGTCGATGTGGATGATTTTGCGCGGCGTGGACGGCATGCGCCGATTGTCGCTATTCCCAGTGTCGGAGCAAGTCATGCCCTGTCAAGGCCTGTCGGCCGATCTCAACTGTAGCGTTCGAGCAGTGCGCTCTGCGACAAGCCCTGCCCCGCCGCTGCGCGCGCGATGACCGCATCGGACTCGACCGTGTCGATGCCCTGTTCCGCGTACCACGCCGGGTTGTAGTAGCTGTGCGAATAACGTTCGCCGCCATCGCAGAGGATCGTGACGATGGAGCCGCAACGGCCTTCGCGGCGCATGCGCTCGGCGACGACCAGCACGCCGACGAAGTTGGTTCCGGTGGAACCGCCGACGCGCCGGCCCAGCGCTTCACTGACGTGACGCATCGCGGCGAGGCTCAGCGCGTCCGGCACTTTCACCATCGCGTCGGCGCAGGCGGCGATGAAGCTGCGTTCGACTTTCGGCCGCCCGATGCCCTCAATGCCGGAACCGCAGGGATGAGTGAGATCGTGGCGCGGATCGCCTTTCAAGGTACCGGCGAAATGATCGAAGAACACCGAATGTTCGGGATCGGCGCAGAGCACGCGAGTGTCGTGGCGGCGATAGCGCACGTAGCGGCCCAGCGTGGCGGCGGTGCCGCCGGTACCGGGACTGCAGACGATCCATTCGGGCACCGGGTGCGGCTCCTGCGCCATCTGCACGAAGATCGATTCGGCGATGTTGTTGTTCGCGCGCCAGTCGGTGGCGCGCTCGGCGTAGGTGAACTGATCGAGAAAATGGCCGCCGGTTTCGCGCGCGAGACGCTCGGACTCGTCGTTGATCGACGCCGGATCGTCGACGAGATGGCAGCGGCCGCACTGGAATTCGATCGCGCGCACCTTGTCCGGCGAGGTGCAGCTCGGCATCACCGCAATGAACGGCAGACCGAGCAGACGCGCGAAATACGCTTCCGACACCGCCGTGGACCCGCTCGACGCCTCGATCACCGGCCCGCCCTCGCGCAGCCAGCCATTCGCCAGCGAGTACAGGAACAGCGAGCGCGCAAGCCGATGCTTGAGGCTGCCGGTCGGATGGCTGGACTCATCCTTGAAGTACAGATCGATGCCGGGATACCCCGGCAGATCCATCGGAATCAGATGGGTGTCGGCCGACCGGTTGTAGTCGGCTTCGATCTTGCGGATGGCGGAGGCCGTCCAGATGCGCTGCGGCATGGGCATTCAACGAAGTGACGGCGACGCGAAGGGGACGTCGCCAGCAGCAGTCGCCGCACCGGTGACTTCCGACATCAATGCCGGACAGAGCCGGCATTATAGTTCCGGGCCCCGGTTCAACGGCACGCGTTACTGCTTGATCGCGAGCACGTCGACGTCTTGCCTGTCGACGTCTTGCTCGTCGATGCGATACAACGCATGGCAGCCCGTGCATTGCGCGGTGGCGGCTTCGAGCTTCTGCAGCGCCACCTCGAAGCGCTTGCCGTTGCGCGCTTCGTCGGCGACTGCGGCGTATTCGAAATGCATCGGACGGGCGAGATCGAACCATGCGGAAGGCAGCTGCGCCCGGAACCCCTTGCCGGCACCGCCGCCCTGGCCGGGGCCGCGCGCTGCGGCCAGCGATTCGACCGCTTTCCAATCCCCGGACGCGAGCGCGCCGATGATGCCCTGAACGGTCATGAGCTGCCCACGCATTTCTTCGCGGAGTTCGGCGGCGTGCTTTGGCGAAAGCGCGATGCCGATGCGCTGATCGGCCGGCGCGGGTGTTTGCGCCGATGCGGACGCCGTCATCGGCACCTCCACCCAGAACGCGCCGCGCAGTGCGCCTTCCTCGAAGCCCGTGGCGGCATCCTGCGGATAACGCGTGCGAATCGCTGCGCGCACAGGCTCTGCGACGGCGGGGCCATGACACAGCAGACAGGCCGGTTCGGTACGGATGCCGCGAGCGTAATGCAGCGTGTCCTGTCCGGCCTTGTATTGCGTCGTCTGCAACGTCTGCGGCGCTTCGCCTTTCGCTGCACGGCGTGCGAAATCGTCCAGCGCCGCACGCTGCCAGCCTTCGGCGGCATTGTCGGGATTGCGAGCGCGCACGCCCACGCGACCGATCTTCACGCCATGACGTGCCGCCACCGTTTCAGCGATGCCCGGGGCCTTGTCGTGGCAGAAGTCGACCGCCCCGACGGGGCCGCTGCCCGCCATCTGCGCCATCAGCGCTTCGCGCAACGTGCGTCCGAGATCCGCCGTCGCCGCCTCGGCACGCTTGACGGCCTGCGCTGCGGCGTCACTGGTCGGTTCCGATGTCTGGACCGATACCGATTGGTCGTTTGCAGGCACCGTTGCGGCGGCGAAGGCGGCCGTTGCGAGACAGGCGAGGAGCGCGGAAGAAATGAGGGATGTACGCATCGGAGAACTCCGTGTTGACGATGGATCGAAAAAGTCGGCGACAGGATGCAGACGCATCCGCTCAGGCGAACCAGCGCAGTACGGCATACAGGGTCAGGGCGATGGCGCAAGCCCAACCGGAGAACAGGACGCGCCAAACGCGATGACGCGGAATGAATCCCACACCACGGACGAATCCGGCCGCCATCGCCCAGAGCAACGCCATCGCGATGCCGTGATCGGCCCGCCCCGTGGCATCCGTCATGACGAACGGGAACGCGGTACCGATCATCATGATCGCAATGCCCACGAACAGCGCGGGCAGATGCACAAGCGCAACCGGATCGGGAGCGGCCTGCTCGGAGGCTGCGCGCTCAAGAGCCGACTGATCAAGAGCCGCTTGCTCAGGAGCCGCCTGCGCGCGGACATCAATGCGCATGGTCATCTTGCGCCCCCGCATCGCGACGGTTCTCTTCGTTCTCGCCCCACATGGCGTTGAGGATCGAAAGCAGTACCGCGAATCCGACGCCGAGAATCCAGCTGAAATACCACATATCCGTGTCTCCGCTCAGTGTGAGTGCTTGCCGCCGCGACAACCGCATCCCGTATCCGCGCTGGCGCAATGCGCAGCCGCGCCGTCGCCGACAGGCTCGATCGGTTCGGCGCAGAGCCGCCCGGCCATCCATGCAGCGAGCGCCTGATCCGGCAGAAGAATGTCGGTGATGATCACCTGCACGCCGAATCGCGCCAGACGCGCGCGGAAACCCGGGCCGGCGCCTGCCGTGACGAGGACATCGACGCCCTGCAGCGCAGGCGGCAGCGCATCGCTGCGGCCGCAGAGCACTTCATCCTTGTCCAGGCTTCGCCCTTCCCACTCGCTGATCACGCCTGCGTTGACGTGCTTGATCAGAAAGTGGCGGCAGCGCCCCGCATGCGCGGTGATATGGCGACGGTTCTGGGTAGTGCATGCAATGGTGACCATGGCAACCTCAATACGCCGAATGTTCATTGGCACGGATCTGCTCGATCGTGACCTTGCCCCGCATCACCCGATAGGCCCAACTGGTGTAGACGATGATGATCGGCATGAGGATCAGCGTCGCCCAGAACATCAGGGTCAGGGTCAGGTGACTGGAAACGCTGTCCCACACGGTCAAACTGGAGCCCGGATGCGTGGATGAAGGCATCACGAAGGGGAACAGCGATGCGCCCGCCGTGCCGATCACTCCAACAATCGACAGCGACGAGAACACGAAAGCAGTGAGCGTCCGCCCGCGACGGACCTGCCACACCGCGAGCAGCGCACTCGCAATGCCGGCGATGGGCAGCAGCCAGATCGCCGGATACAGCGCATAGTTCGCCCACCAGGCCTCCGCGCTGCGCACCACCGTTTTCGCCAGCGGGTCGGGCAACGCGTCGGTGGCGGGCATCGCAGCGATCGCGTAGCCGTCGATACCGCCGAAGCGCAGCCACAGGCCCGCCGCAGCGAATGCCGCCACCATCGTCACGGCGGCGATCGTGGCGCCACGGATGGCGCGGCGCTGCACATCGCCTTCGGTGCGGTGCGCCAGATACATGCCGCCGTGCATCGTGATCATCGCGCTGGATACCACGCCGGCCAGCAGTGCGAACGGATTGAGCAGACCCCAGAAACTGCCGGTGTAGGTCGAGACCAGCGAATCGTCGAAGTGGAACGGCACGCCCTGGAACAGGTTGCCGAACGCCACGCCGAAGATCAGCGGCGGCACCGCGCCACCGACGAACAGCCCCCAGTCCCAGGTCTTGCGCCAAGTGGCGTTATCGATCTTGCTGCGGTAGTCGAACCCCACGGGCCGAAAGAACAATGCCCACAGCACTGCCAGCATCGCCCAGTAGAAACCGCTGAACGCAGTGGCGTAGACCAGCGGCCACGCCGCGAAGATCGCGCCACCGCCGGTGATGAACCACACCTGGTTGCCGTCCCAGTGCGGGCCGACGGTATTGATCACCACCCGGCGCTCCTCGTCGGTCTTGCCGGCGAAGGGCAGCAGCGTGCCCACGCCCATGTCGTGACCGTCCATGATGGCGAACCCCACCAGCAGCACGCCCACCAGCAGCCACCAGATGAATTTCAAGGTCGGATAATCCAGCAACATCGATGTGTCTCCTCAGGCGTTGACGGCGGTGTGGACAACTTCGCGGTCGTAGCGTCCGGTGCCCAGACTGCCGGGCCCCTGGCGCGCGAACTTGACCATCAGATAGACCTCGACCACCAGCAGCAGCGTGTAGAAACCGATGAAGCCGGCCAGCGATCCGTAGAGGCTGCCCACGGTCAGCGTCGACACCGACAGATGCGTCGGCAGCACGCCATAGATGGTCCACGGCTGGCGTCCGTATTCAGCGACGAACCAGCCCAGTTCGCTCGCGATCCAGGGGACCGGCAGCATCCACACCGCCCAGTGCAGCAGCCAGCGCTTGCCGCCGCAGTGGCCGCGCAGCGTTTGCCAGAAGGCCAGCACGAACAGCGCGAGCATCGCGAATCCTGCAGCGACCATCAGCCGGAACGCCCAGAACATCGGTGTGACCCGCGGGATGGTGTCGTCCACCGCTTTCTGGATCATCTGCGGCGTGGCCTGGCGCACATCGACGACATATTTCTTCAGCAGAAGACCGAAACCGAGATCCGCCTTGTACCGCTCGAACGCTGCTTTCGCCGCTTCATCGTCGCGGTGTTTGCGCAGCGCTTCCAGCGCGACCACCGCTTCGATGCCGTTGAGAATGCGTTCGCGGTTCCTGGCTTTGATCTGGCGGATTCCCGGAATGACCTTGTCGACCGATCGTGTACCGATCAGGCCGAGCACCCAGGGAATCTCGATTTCCCAGTCGTTGCGCTGCGCCTGCTCATTGATCCCGGCAACCAGTGCCAATCCTGCGGGCGCAGGCTGGGTGTCCCACATCGCTTCCATCGCCGCCATCTTGGTCTGCTGCGCTTCGCCGACCGTGTAGCCGGATTCGTCGCCGAGCACGATCACCGACAGCACCGACGCCAAACCGAATGCCGCTGCGACGCGGAAGCTGCGCTTGGCGAATTCGACGTTGCGACCCCGCAGCAGGTAGTACGCTGAAATCGACAGCACGAACATCGCCCCGGTCACGTAGCCGGCCGAGACGGTATGCACGAACTTCGCCTGCGCATCGGGATTGAATACCACCGCCCAGAAATCGGTCATTTCCATGCGCATGGTGTGGTAGCTGAACTCGGCGCCGACCGGATTCTGCATCCAGCCATTGGCGATGAGGATCCACAGCGCGGACAGGTTGGTGCCGATGGCCATTAGCAGCGTCACCATCAGGTGCTGGGGTTTGCTCAGGCGATCCCAGCCGAAGAAGAACAGGCCGATGAACGTCGAT
>JBIITV010000224.1:0-4597 GCA_044340325.1 Lysobacteraceae bacterium | reverse complement strand
CTTCAAAAGCATCAAATCGATCATCGAAATCGAATTCGTCGAAACCATGCCGCTGACCGCCTGGAACGACCTTCAGCCGTCCGAGTATGGTTTCTTCAGCAACGTGAATCCGGAAGTGGATCACCCGCGTTGGACCCAATCGAGCGAGCGGCGAATCAGCGGCACCGCCAGCAAGCTGTTCGCCGAGCGCATCCCGACCCGGATGTTCAATGGCTATGCCGAACAGGTCGCGGGGATGTACAAGGGGCTCGATCTGAAGAAGTGGTTCTGATCCCTCCGCTACGGCTGCACACCGGAAATCACACCGGCATCGCTTTCGAATCGTATCGGCGGGCTGGAGCCCGCCCAACCTGCGCTGGTCCGCATGCTGAAATCATCGCAACGCATCATCATCGCCAAAACCATCGTCCATGCGCTCTGCATGACCCCGCTGGCGATCCTCGTCTGGCAGTCCGGAGAGGTGTTCAGCACCGGAAGCGACGCGCTGGGCGCTGACCCGGTGGCCGAGATCGAACATCGTCTGGGGCTTTGGGCGCTGCGCTTTCTGCTGATCTCGCTGGCCATCACGCCGCTGCGCCAGCTGACCGGGCAGGCCGTATTCATCCGCTTCCGGCGCATGATCGGGCTCTACGCCTTCGCCTATGCCACCTTGCATTTCGCAGCCTATCTGGGCCTCGATCTGCGCGGCTTCTGGCTGCAGATCTTCGAAGAGATCGTGAAGCGGCCGTACATCACCGTCGGCTTCGCTGCCTGGCTGCTGATGGTACCGCTGGTGATCACGTCGACCCAAGGCTGGATGCGCCGGCTCGGCCGGCGCTGGGGCCAGTTGCACAAGCTGGTCTATGCCGTCGGTCTCTTCGCCGTGTTGCATTTCTGGTGGCTGGTGAAGTCGGATGTCCGCGAACCGGCGCTGTACGCCGGCATCCTTGCCGCCCTCCTCGGTTGGCGGATCTGGACATGGCGACTGAAACTGCGGGCGCAGGCCTTGCGTTCAGTTGCCGCCCAGCAGCAATAATCCGGTGATCGCGATCGCGAGCAGTAACGCCGCCAGCAGCAGCCACGGAAGTCTGCGACCCCGGGTCTGTGGGGCTTGATGGCTCTCGCTGACGTCATCGTTGCCGGCGACGCGGGCCAGCAGCACCGTACTGGTTGCCGGGGCTTCGATCACGAAGCGGTGATGCAGGTCGAACACGATCTGGTCACCCGGCGATAGCAGCGCATCGCGAACGACCTCGCCGTTGACGATACTGCCCTCGCCCGTACCCAGGTCACGCAGCACGATCTGGCGGCCGATCATCTCGATACGCGCATGGCGCTCGGCGAACGCCGGGTCGGAGATGCGGATATCGGCTTCGTCGCTGCGGCCGATCAGGCGCGGCGACTCAAGCGTGAAGCTGCGGCCGTGGTGGCGGCCGCCGACGCCGCGCACCACCACCCTGCAATCGCCACCGAACTCGCCGGGGACATGACGCAGGGCATCGGGGAGCGCCTCGACCCCGCGCGTGGAGACGAGCAGCATTTCGACGCCATCGAGATAGATCGCATCCCCCAACCGCAGCATCGCCATCCGCTGCACCGGGCGGCCGTTGACGTGGATACCGCGCGCGCCATCGGCAACGGTCATCCAGACCCCGCGGCGATCCACGAACAGGCGGATCGCCGGCGAGTCCCGATCGGACACGAGGCCCACCGTGTCGCCGATGCGACCGATGGCATGGACGCCTTCACCCAGGGGCATTTCCGGATGATGGTGTTCGGGAAATCGAAGTTTCAGACCTTCCATGCGGCCGCAATCTACCATGGCTTTCGCGTCCCGGGCCTTGGAACCGTTGTCGTCAGTGCGCACAATACCGGCCACCATCCGGGGAGACCGTCCATGTCCATCGATATCCGCCATTCTCACTCCCTGCCACGCGCGAAGGCACGCAAGGCCGTCGAAGAAGTCGCCGAAAAGCTTTCCGAGCGGTTCGACTTCGAATACGCATGGGATGGCGATGACCTCCACTTCAAACGTTCCGGGGTAGACGGCAAGATCGCCTTGGCGCCGAAATCCCTGCATGTCACCGCCAAGCTCGGTTTTCTGGTATCGGCATTCAAAGGCCCGATCGAGAACGAAATCCGTCGCGTACTGGACGAACGTTTTGACTGATCGCGATTCGAACGATCGCGATTCAAAACCTCCCGAAGCACGGTTGTCCCGGCGGCTGTCTACAGCGATGGGCCGGCCGGCTCGGGAGACGGCCCTTGTCGTTCCTGATCAACGATTGCGGATCGACTTCAGCGTCGCATATGAGCCCGGATGCGCATCGGGCAACGGCGCGAAGGGCTGTGGATGGCCCGCGAACAGTCGACGCGCGACTTCGCGCTCGCTGCGTTCGATATCGGCGATGAAGGCAGCCACATCGTCGAGCTTCGCATAGGCCCCGAACCCACGTTCCAGAAACGACTGCAACTCGCCGAAGCCCGCCGCACGCGCCGGACCGCGCAGCACGCCGAGCAGGGTCGCGACGCCCCGCGTGCGCAGCGCATGACCCAGACCGTAGCCGGCGACGACGATCAGATCGACCTGATGCGCGCGCAGTCGCGGCAACCCGACTTCGCGATAGGCGCGGCCGTAGAGTTCATCGTCGAGAGTCTTGCGCTTCGGCGCCAGGCGCTCGAGCGCTTCGGCCATCCGCAGATCGAAGGCATGGCTCAGCGCACCCAGTTCGATCGCATCGGCCAACGTTTCCAGCAGGGTCTGCGGCAGCAGCATCTGCATTTTTCCCGCGACCCGCGCGATGTCGGAATCACGGCGGCTGAAATCGCGGTCACCGTAAAGGTCGGTCAGGAAAAACTCCGCTGCCGGTTTACGCTTCGGATCCTGCATGAAACCTTCGAAGCTGGCCGCCAACCGCGCAGCCTGCCAACGCCGCAACTCGGGAAGCCAGCGCGAACCATTGCGCGGCTCGCGTACGGGGTCATGTACAGCCTGATGCCATGCCAATCTGCGGGCCAGCAACACGCTCAATGCCCGCTTGTCGGGTCGTCGCCGGCCTTGGGCCAGATCTGGGGTGACTATTTTCATTGGCGTGAATCATCGTTGCCGTGCCAGCCCACGGCAAGCCCGCTCATCGAAGCGTATGTCAAAAGGAGGCCGTTGCTACAAAGATTCACCGATGAATCAACGGCTTGAACGAAATAGCCATGTGGCGCGCGCCATACGACAATCGTACAAGCGCCGCATGCGCGCCTTTGGGCTACACTCGACAAGTTCCCCAAGTGCCTACTGCATGCTCTCACTTCACGCCGCCAGCAGACCCGTTCAAGCCAAATCCGGCAAGCGCAAGTCGGCCACACGCACTCCCGCCCCGTCCTCCGCGCGCATCGGCCTTGCCATCGCCGGTGGTGGCCCGATCGGCGCGATGTACGAGTTGGGCGCGCTGCGCGCCCTCGACGACGCCCTCGACGGAATCGATCTCACCCGCATGGACTGCTACGTCGGCGTCAGCAGCGGCGCATTCCTCGCAGCCGGGCTGGTCAACCGCATCTCCACCAACGAGATGTGTCGGATCTTCATCACCGGCGAGAGCGACGATGTGCGCTTCCGGCCGGAGACCTTCCTGCGTCCGGCGGTTTTCGAGTATCTGCGACGCGCTTCGGCGCTGCCCAGGCTGACCTTGGAGTGGTGGACGAGTCTGCTCAATCCGCGCGAGTCGCGCATGTCGGATCTGATTCTGCGCTTCGGCGGTCTGGTTCCCGCCGGGCTGTTCGACAATACCGAAGTCGAGCGTTTCCTTCGCGAAATCTTCAGTCGCGGCGGCCGCAGCAACGATTTCCGCGAACTCGACCGCGAGTTGTACGTGGTCGCAGTGGACCTCGACAGCGGCGAAGCCGTGCGCTTCGGCGGCGAACACTGGATGGACATTCCGATTTCGAAGGCAGTGCAGGCGAGCGCTGCGCTCCCCGGCCTGTATCCCCCGGTGGAAGTGCGCGGCCGTCATTACGTCGACGGCGCGCTGCGCCGCACCATGCATGCATCCGTACTGCTGGAACGGGGGATCGACTTGCTGATCGGGATCAATCCGCTGGTCCCTTTCGATTCGACCAAAGTCGACAGCGACGCCGGACGTCGCGGCGAAGTCGATCCGCACCGGATCTGGCAGGGTGGGCTGCCAGCGGTGATGTCGCAGACCTTCCGCACCCTTCTGCAGTCGCGCATGCAGGTGGGCCTCGCCAAATACGCCCAGCAGTATCCGGACATCGACCAGCTGATCTTCGAACCGAACTCGAACGACGGTGAAATGTTCTTCACCAACGCTTTCAGCTTTTCGAATCGCCGCCGTGTCTGCCAGCTTGGCTATCGCAACACCCTGCAGGACCTACGCAATCGCGCCGATATCCTTCGCCCGGTGCTTGCCGCGCATGGCATTCGCCTGCGCGATGAAGTCCTGGAAGACCGCCATCGCACCGTGCTGAGCGGAATGGGCAAGGCGCCTCCCCGCAGCACCGACACCACTGCGCGCTTGCGTCGCGCACTTGAAGAAACCGAGCATTTGATCAAGCGCCGCTCGCGCGGCTGAAGCCCATCCGTCGCGGAGCGCAGTTCCTCTCGAAC
>JBIITV010000226.1:0-4531 GCA_044340325.1 Lysobacteraceae bacterium | reverse complement strand
AGCTACATTTCCTGCGTTCCTCGTGTGAATACTCTAGACAACTCCCGCATTCTGCTGCGCAATCAATCACGCGCCCACTGGGAGGGCATCATGGCCAAGTTCAAGAAAGCCACTGCAAAGAAAACCACCGCCAAGACTGCCGACGCGCAAGCACAGGCCGAGCGCCTGTCCAAGTCGCTGAGCGAATCCGCACAACAGGTCTGGTTGGCAGGCGTCGGCGCGTTCTCGCGCGCACAGGCCGAAGGCACCAAGCTGTTCGAAGGTCTGGTGAAGGAAGGCATGGGCCTGGAGCAGACCATGCGCAAGTTCGCCGGCGGCCGCGCCGAAGTGGTCCGCGATGTGGTCGAAAACCGCGTCGGTCAGGCCCGCGAGCGCGCTACGGACACTTGGGACAAGCTTGAGAAGGTCTTCGAAGATCGCGTCCAACGCGCCCTCGTGAAGCTCGGTGTGCCGAGCCGCGAAGATCTCAACGATCTCAGCAGCCGCGTCGAAGCGCTGACCGCCGAACTGCGTCGTCAGGGCGGCAAGCCGGACGCCGCGCCGCGCAAGGCCGCCAAGAAAGCGACCAAAGCCGCGACTGCGCCCGTCAAGCGTGGCCGCAAGCCGGCAGCGCCGAAGGCCTGAACCGCCTCACTCACAAGCAGACGTGAACGAAGCCGGGCGAAAACTCACCCTCGACACCCGGCTCTTTGATCGATCTGATATGTTCCAGACGTAAGTATCGAATCTCTCTCGTGTCGCCCATGCGACGCACGCTTTGGCGCCTCCGGGCTGCCGTTCAACCCGCCGACCAGCAACGAAGACCGTAGCTCCCCTCCCCTCACGGCTTCAGGTAGGCGGGTTTCTTTTTGTCCGTAAACCATGGCCGGCGCTGCGAAAGCGACTTCGGCGAACATTGCGGGAAACGAACCTGTTCATCGACCAAACAAAAGGCAGCCTCACGGCTGCCTTTTGTTTTTCGGAGTAGAACGGCAGGCTGTGGCAGTTTGTTACCAGTGCACGCCGCGCATGAGCGAAGCGAATGCAATCTGTTCCTGGCTGGGTTGATCTTCCTTCAACGCCTTCTTGTCGCCCTTGGCCGCAGCCGAATCGGGGAACAGCTCGAAGGCCGTGCTCATGACCACCTCGTATGCTTTCGGCGCGACCGCATTGAGCACCGCCGAGAATATGCCGAGGCGCGTAGCGATGCGGCTGGGCTTCTCGATGATGCCCTTGACCACCAGATCAGCAGCTTCGTCGGGGCTCAGCGTCGGCACGCTTTCGTACATCTTGGTCGGCGCGATCATCGGTGTGCGCACCAGCGGCATGTTGATTGTAGTGAAGCTGATGCCTTTGCCGGACAGCTCGCCCTGGGCGCAGCGGCTGAACGCATCAAGTGCCGCTTTCGAGGCGACGTAGGCCGAGAACCGCGGCGAACTGGCGAGTACACCGATCGAACTGATGTTGATGATGTGACCCTTGCGCCGCTGGATCATCGTCGGCATCACGCCCATGATCAAACGCAGACAGCCGAAATAGTTCAGCTGCATGGTGCGCTCGAAATCATGGAAGCGGTCGTAGCTCAGCTCGATCGAACGCCGTATCGAGCGCCCGGCATTGTTGATGAGGATATCGACGTGGCTGTGCTCCTTGAGGATGAGCGCAACGAGGCGGTCACAGTCGGACATATCCGCAAGATCGGCCGTGTAGGCGAACACTTTGCCGCCGGCCTTCTTCATCTCGTCGCGGGCCTTGAACAATTCCTCCTCGCCGCGCGCGACGATGATCGTGGTCGCACCCGCATCGGCTACTCGCTGGGCAGTCGATAGACCGATACCGGACGAACCGCCGGTGATCACCACGACCTTGCCCTTTACTTTTCCCTTGAGGCTGCGGTCGATGAAAAGATCAGGATCGAGGTGACGTTCCCAGTAGTCCCACAAACGCCAAGCGTAATCGTCCAGCTTCGGCACCGAGATTCCGCTGCCCTTGAGCGCGCGCTCGGTCTCGCGATTGTCGAAACGCGTGGGATAGGTCACGAACTTCAACACTTCCTTCGGAATTTTGAAGTCGCGCAGCATCATGCCGATGAAGCGCTTCACCGGCGGCAGATTGCCGACGGCACCGCGGATGCCGCTGGGGATGAAGGCGAACATGCGCGCATCCAGACGCATGGTCATCTCCGGAGCGTGACCGGCACGGGCGAAGGTGTTCAGCACTTCACCGACGCGCATGGGGTCCGGATCGACCAGATGAAAACAGTGGCCATCGAGCTTGGGCTTGTGCGCGATGTGGTCCATGGCGTCGACCACGAAATCGACCGGCACAACGTTGATCCGGCCGCCTTCCACACCGAGCGTGGGCATCCACGGAGGCAACATTTCGCGCAGCTTCTTCAGAAAGGTGAAGAAGTAGTAGGGACCGTCGATCTTGTCTATCTCGCCGGTCTGCGAGTGACCGACCACCATGCCCGGGCGGTAGATCCGCCACTTGATGCGCTTCTCCTTGCGAACCAGCCCTTCGGAATCATGCTTGGTGCGCAGGTAGGGATCGTCGAGACCCTCTGCTTCATCGAACATGTCCTCCCGGAACACACCCTGATACAGTCCTGCCACCGCGATCGAGCTGGTATGGTGAAAACAGCCGGCGCCGATCGCGGCCGCCAAGTCCAGCGCATTCTGGGTGCCATCGACATTCGACTTGCGCTGACTATCCGCGTCGGCTGTCATATCGTAGATGGCCGCGAGGTGGAAGAAATGCCGGACCTTACCCGTCAGCGTGCGCAGTTGGGCAGGTGTGAGGCCGCATTTGGCGGCAGTCATATCGCCGTGTACAGGCACCACCCGCTTCATGTCCCAGGCCATTTTCTTGGCCAACGCATCGAATTTCTTCTGCGAATCCTTGCGCACCAGCACATAGACCGTGCCTTTGCGCTTCAGCAGATTGCCAACCAGAAAACGCCCCAGAAACCCGGTCGCACCGGTAACGAAATAACTCATGTCCACGCCCTCATGAGAATAGAGCCTGATATCGGGAATCCCCAACGCTGAAGCCGAACCAGGTTCCGGGACCGCGGCGCGGTCCGAAGCGGCTAAGTTGCCAGAGCCGGCGTTCAAGAACAATCCGGAAATGCTCAGGGTCTCGCGAGGAGGCGGACGCCAGTGACGGCGACAGGACCGGCGACGACCTGCCGCCTGCTGCGTATTGGCCTGCTGCGTATTGACCCGCCTGCCGCGCCATGCTGTCATGCCCGCTTAACGGGAGGGTTAGAACCATGTCCGATCTGCAGAAAAGCTTCGAGCAAGCCACAAAGGATATCAAGAGCTTGGCCGAACGCCCCGACAACGACACACTGTTGCGCCTCTACGCATTGTTCAAGCAGGGCGCCGAAGGCGACGTCAGCGGGGACAAGCCCGGTTTCTTCGACTTCGTCGGCACCGCCAAGTACGAGGCCTGGGCGAAGCTGAAAGGCACCGCGCAGGACGATGCCAAGAAGAAATACGTCGACCTGGTGAAGAAGCTGGTCGGCTGACGCCGACCCGCCCGGGCCGCTGCGCTGCCCCACGATGGCCAGACAAACGCGACAACGGATCCTCGACACTTCGCTTGCGATGTTCAACACGCAGGGCGAGCCCAATGTCACGACCAACCACATCGCGGACGAGCTGGAGATCAGCCCCGGTAATCTCTATTACCACTTCCGCAACAAGGACGACATCATCGAGCAGCTCTTCGCGCGCTACGAAGAGCGCATGGATAATGCATTGGCCACGCCCAACGGCCGGCTGCCGGAGCTGGAAGACATCTGGCTGCAGTTGCACCTGATATTCGAGTGCATCTGGGACTACCGCTTCCTGTATCGGGATCTGGTGGAGATCCTGAGCCGAAACCGGCGTATGCGCCTGCGGTTTGCGCGGATCCTCAAACGCGCCGATGAGCGCGCGCATCTGGTCATGCGAGGGCTCTCCCAAGCCGGCATCATGCGCGCTTCTGCCGATGAGCTGAATGCGGCCGCCACCAACGTGCTGGTGCTGTCGACTTTCTGGCTGAACTACTCCGCCGCCCGCGGGGACCGGGACGAACAGCTCGCCATTCGCCAAGGCATCATCCAAGTCATGATGCTACTGGCCCCGTTCCTGCGTGATGCCGAGCGCGTTCACCTGAACACGCTGATCCGCGCTTATCAGGATTAGCAGGTTGCCGCCCCCCCTTCCAAGAGTTTTTTCAGCTCGCAGGTCCGGCAAATGTCAGGGCGCGCTCACGGCGAATCAATCGCTTACACGCTTGTTTCGCCGGCGCAGCCGTCCATGGCCGCGTTAACAGGCCACTGAAAACCTGCTGTCGCCGGTGTTTCAGCAGCCTGTCAGGTCAATGCTGGGCCCACTACGGCCGGACGAGGGCGGCAGCGTCTCACTTAAGGTTTCTTCGGCATCGCGCATGCATTTTTTGCGGAACCGTGCGTCAGCGCAAGATAATCATCACCTCTCTCGCGATAACGTGAAGCCGCAGGGGCATCCAATGGAAGGAATTCACGATGAAACGCACACTGCTT